>NZ_JBFTNI010000005.1:0-504343 GCF_056397405.1 Variovorax sp. 05N34 | reverse complement strand
GTGATCATGTTCTTCACATAGTCAGCGTGCCCCGGGCAGTCCACGTGCGCATAGTGACGGTTGGCCGTCTCGTACTCCACGTGCGCGGTGTTGATCGTGATCCCGCGCGCCTTCTCTTCGGGCGCCGCGTCGATCTGGTCGTAGGCCTTAGCTTCGCCGCCGAACTTCGCCGACAGCACCGTCGCGATCGCCGCCGTCAGAGTCGTCTTGCCATGGTCAACGTGACCAATCGTGCCCACGTTCACGTGCGGCTTCGTGCGGGTGAATTTTCCTTTTGCCATTTTCTATCCTTGAAGAGCAGGCCCGTGTAGGGTTTTACGTCTGCACTGTGTTGCTGCTTCCCTCGCCACGGGCAACGAGGGGCACACAGTCGCAGACAACTGAAAATTCGAGCTTACTTGGCGCGGGATGCAACGATGGCTTCAGCAACGTTGCGGGGAGCCTCGGAATAGTGCTTGAATTCCATCGTGTAGGTGGCTCGACCTTGGGTCGCCGAGCGCAAAGTAGTCGAGTAGCCGAACATTTCGGACAAGGGGACTTCGGCCTTGATGACCTTGCCGCCACCGATCATGTCGTCCATGCCCTGGACCATGCCACGGCGAGAGGATAGATCGCCCATCACGTTACCCGCGTAATCTTCAGGCGTCTCGACTTCCACCGCCATCATCGGCTCGAGGATCACGGGGCTTGCCTTGCGGGCCCCTTCCTTGAAGCCGAAGATTGCGGCCATCTTGAATGCCATCTCGTTCGAGTCCACGTCGTGGTACGAGCCGAAATGCAGCGTGACCTTAACGTCTACGACCGGGTAACCCGCCAACACGCCTTGGCCCAGGGCTTCAATGACACCCTTTTCAACCGCGGGGATGTACTCGCGCGGCACCACGCCGCCCTTGATTGCGTCGACGAATTCGAAGCCCTTGCCAGCTTCGTTCGGCTCAAGCTTGAGCACAACGTGACCGTACTGTCCCTTACCGCCTGATTGACGGACGAACTTGCCTTCAGCATCTTCGACGGTCTTGCGGATGGTTTCGCGGTAAGCAACCTGCGGCTTGCCGACATTGGCTTCAACGCCAAACTCGCGCTTCATGCGATCAACGATGATTTCGAGGTGGAGCTCGCCCATGCCCGAAATAATGGTCTGCCCAGATTCTTCATCGGTTCGAACGCGGAACGATGGATCTTCCGAGGCGAGACGCTGCAGTGCGATGCCCATCTTTTCCTGATCGGCCTTGGTCTTCGGCTCCACAGCCTGCGAGATAACCGGCTCTGGGAACTCCATGCGCTCGAGGGTAATGACGGAGTCGGGATCGCAGAGCGTTTCGCCGGTAGTCACGTCTTTCAGTCCCACACAGGCGGCGATGTCGCCAGCGCGAATTTCCTCGATCTCCAAGCGCTCGTTAGCGTGCATCTGGACGATACGACCGATGCGCTCCTTCTTGCCCTTCACCGGGTTGTAAACCGTGTCGCCCTTGCTCAGCACGCCGGAATAGACACGCACGAATGTGAGTTGACCCACGTATGGATCGGTCATCAGCTTGAACGCCAAGGCAGAGAACTTTTCGGCGTCGTCCGGCTTACGATTTACTTCCTTTTCGTCCTCGTCGGTGCCTCCGACGGGCGGAATATCCAAAGGCGAAGGCATGAGCTCGATCACTGCGTCGAGCATGCGCTGCACACCCTTATTCTTGAACGCACTGCCGCACAGCATCGGCTGAATCTCGCCGGCAATTGTGCGCGTACGCAGACCCAGAGTGATTTCGGCCTCGCTGAGGTCGCCCTCTTCAAGGTACTTGTTCATCAGCTCCTCGGAAGCCTCGGCCGCGCTCTCGATCATCTTCTCGCGCCACTCCTTGGCCGACTCCAGCAACTCGGCGGGGATGTCGCGGAACTCGAACTTCATACCCTGCGAGGCCTCGTCCCAGAAGATTGCCTTCATCTTGCGCAGATCGACGACTCCCTGGAACTTGTCCTCGGCACCGATGGGGATCACGATTGGCACGGGATTGGCGCGTAGACGATCAACCATCATCTGACGAACGCGGAAGAAGTTGGCGCCGACGCGGTCCATCTTGTTCACAAATGCGAGGCGCGGCACCTTGTACTTGTTTGCTTGGCGCCAAACCGTTTCGGATTGGGGCTGCACGCCGCCGACCGAGTCGTACACCATCACGGCGCCGTCCAGCACGCGCATGGAACGCTCCACCTCGATCGTGAAGTCCACGTGACCGGGGGTGTCAATGATGTTAATACGGTGCTCGGGGAAGGAGTGGTCCATGCCCTTCCAGAAACAGGTCACGGCGGCAGACGTGATCGTGATGCCGCGCTCCTGCTCTTGCTCCATCCAGTCGGTGGTCGCCGCACCATCGTGCACCTCGCCCAGCTTATGGGTGACACCCGTGTAGAAAAGAATGCGCTCGGTCGTGGTGGTCTTGCCGGCGTCGATGTGCGCGGAAATACCAATGTTGCGGTAGCGCTCGATGGGGGTCTTGCGTGACATGAAATTACTCCATTAACGGATGAAAGCCCGCCCACCGCATCGGTGGGTCGGGCTTCCAGCCAGCCTGATTAGGGGACGACTCTTTAGAAGCGGAAGTGGCTGAAGGCCTTGTTCGCCTCGGCCATGCGGTGCACTTCGTCACGCTTCTTCATAGCACCACCACGGCCTTCGGTGGCTTCCATGAGTTCGTTGGCCAAACGCAGGGCCATCGACTTTTCGCCGCGCTTGCGGGCGGCCTCCTTGATCCAGCGCATCGAGAGGGCGAGACGGCGAACCGGACGCACTTCAACAGGCACCTGGTAGTTCGCACCACCAACCCGGCGCGACTTCACTTCGACCATCGGCTTCACATTGTTGATGGCGATCGTGAAGGCCTCCAGCGGGTCCTTGCCCGGGTTCTTCTTCTCGATCTGGTCCAAGGCACCATAGATGATGCGTTCTGCGACCGCCTTCTTGCCGCCTTCCATGATCACGTTCATGAATTTCGACAGCTCGACATTGCCGTACTTGGGATCCGGCAGGATTTCACGTTTGGGGACTTCGCGACGACGTGGCATATTTCTAACCTCTTTGCTTCAGTTGGCACCGGCTTCCGGCACCGCGAGAGCCGACTAGAGCCCTCACTTACTCGACCCAAAAGCGGGTCACTTCGCTCGATTGCCCGCCAAGGCAATTGAGCACCGCTGAACGACAGAAAGCGTTAAGCCTTCTTAGGGCGCTTTGCGCCGTACTTGGAGCGCGACTGCTTGCGATCCTTCACGCCCTGCAGGTCCAGGGAACCGCGAACGATGTGATAGCGAACTCCGGGCAGATCCTTTACACGACCGCCACGAACCAGCACGACGCTATGTTCCTGGAGATTGTGGCCTTCGCCGCCAATGTAGGAAATGACTTCGAAGCCATTGGTCAGGCGCACCTTGGCAACCTTGCGCAATGCCGAGTTCGGCTTCTTCGGGGTTGTGGTGTAGACCCGGGTGCAGACGCCACGACGTTGCGGCGAGTTCTGCATGGCAGGGCTCTTCGACTTGATCTTTTCGACCTCGCGACCCTGACGCACCAGTTGATTGATGGTTGGCATGAATGAATAAGTCCCAAAACACCCCGGCCAGATTCCTCTTCATGACGTGACATGGTGTAAGGAGGCCGGGAATAACGAAAACGTGAAACCCTTCGGATTTTTCCGAAAAGCCCGCGAGTATAGCAAGGCGGCAGATCCAGGGCAAATCAAAGACGATCGATTTCGCCGGGACTGCTACTTGATCCAGAGGCGGATTGCATCCCATGCACGGCCAAGGACACCTGCCTGATCAACTGCGCCAAGCGCCACCAGTGGCACGTCGGCGAGGGATTGATCTGCTAGCGTGATTTTCAGTGACCCGACCGGCTGATATTTGGCAAACGGGGCGACCAAAGGATCTGGACGGACCACTTGCGTCTTGATCTTGGTTGCGGAGCCTGCAGGAACTGCCACCACGATCGCCTCGGGCCTTCCCAGCTGGACAGTGCTCTCCTTGCCCTTCCAGACAGCAGGGGTCGCCACCGGTTGATTGGCCTCAAACAGGAGGACGTCATCAAACGACGTATAGCCCCAGTTCAAGAGCTTCTGGGATTCGTTGGCGCGCGCGTTTTCGCCGGAGGCCCCCAGCACGATCGAAATCAGGCGCCGCCCGCCGCTGAGGTTCGGGAAGTCGCGCTTGGCAGTCGCCACCAGGCAATAGCCCGCGGATTCGGTATGGCCTGTCTTGAGCCCATCGACCGTCGGATCGCGAAACAGCAGCAAATTCCGGCTGGTGTCGTTGGTGGAGGGTGTTCCCGGAAAGCGATACTTCTTGATCGCAAAGAAATGCATGTACTCGGGAAAGTCACGGATCAGTCGGGTCGCAAGGACGCCGAGATCACGCGCCGTGGTGGCTTGTCCCGGTGCCGCAAGCCCTTCCGGGTTCTTATAGACGGTGTTCTTTAGTCCGAGGACCTTGGCCTGATCGTTCATCGATTCGACGAAATGCTCGACGGTGCCTCCCACCGCTTCGGCCAGGACCATCGTGGCGTCGTTCGCCGACTGGACGATCATTCCCTTGATCAAATCTTCGGCCGGCACGTGCATTTTCGGATCGATGAACATACGCGAACCAGGCATCTTCCAGGCTCGAGCGCTGACTGGCAGTGGCTGTTCAAGAGTGATCTTCCTGGACTTCAGTGCATCGAAGACGAGATAGGCGGACATCAGCTTGGTCAGCGAACCGGGCTCGACAGGACTGTCGATGTCCTTCTGCGCCAGCATCTGGTTGGCCGTTACGTCCAGCAACAAGAAGCTGCGCGCAGCCACCTCCGGTGGTGCGGGCACTTGGGCGACCGCAGCTAGACAAAGGGAAGCGGCAGCGGCTACTGCAAACGCGCGCAGCGCCTTGACGAAGCGATTCATGAGGATGCGAAAAAGCGGACGCGGAAATTCGGGAATGCGAGGAGGAAGCTAGCCCGCGCGTAGGTGGCGGGTCACGAGATTCTTGAGCAGCGGCAATTGTCCGTGGAAGAAATGTCCGCCGCCCGGAACGACTGTCACAGGAAGTGCCTGCGGCCTTGCCCAGTCCATTACCGCAGCCAGCGGCACGGTGTCGTCCTGCTCGCCATGAATGACGAGAGCGCGTTCGTGCCACTCCGTCGGCAAACTGGAGACCGAAAATCGCGAGGCGGCCGTTCCGACGAGGACGATCTGGGAGATGTCCCGCGATCCCGAGAGCTTTTCGACGGCGCAACTCGCCACGAAGGCTCCGAACGAAAAACCGGCGATCGCCAAAGGCTCGCCAAGCGCCACTTGCTCGATCACGGAAAGCATGTCTTCGCATTCGCCGCGCCCTTCATCGTGGACGCCCTCGCTGGCCCCGATGCCGCGAAAATTGAAGCGCACCGCAATCCAGCCGCAGGCAACGAAAGCGCGAGCAAGCGTCTGGACGACCTTGTTGTCCATCGTCCCGCCAAAAAGCGGGTGAGGATGCGCGATGACTGCCACACCGCGCGGCGGGATTCCTTCAACCGCCGGGTCGCGGAGGACCTCGATGGCGCCAGCTGCGCCATTCAGCAGGAGTCTTTCAGTGTGCGAATTCATTGGCGGGAGATCAACGACCTACGTCCGGCGGGAGCAGCAGGCGCTCGACGATCTGGCCGTTTTTCAGGTGAGACTCGACGATTTCGTCGATGTCGTCCTTATCGACGAAGGTGTACCAGACGCCTTCCGGATAGACCACAGCCACAGGGCCGCCGGCGCATCGATCCAGGCAGCCCGCCTTGTTGACGCGGACCTTTCCCGGCCCGGACAATCCCGCCTCCTTGACGCGCGCCTTGCAGCGATCGAACCCGCCCTGGGCGTTGTGCTTGGAGCAAGAGTCTTCGCTGCTCTTGCGTTCGTTCAGGCAGAAGAAGATGTGGCGGCCGTAGTAACTCGCTGGCGCGGGGGGGCTTGTTCTGGACATCGGGTCATTGTAGGGAGCGCGGCAGCGCCGATGCATTCACGGGGACAAGGTCGCTCCGCCTAGGAGACTCCCCGTGAGCGACCCGACAACACCGCCAGGACATATCCCAAAGTGGCAAAGGGCCAGATCCATCCCAGCCACTGCGCCAGTCCATGGAATCGTATGAACCGCCCCTGCTCCCAAGTTGCGAGGGTCTGGGCAAAGTAGGCACTTTCCGGCGCCTGGTTCAACAGGCTGAGATGCACCACGACCGCCACAAGAAGCAATGCCGCGCAAAGCCGTCGCTTCGATGGCAGGAGAAGAACGCCCACGAAGAGCGCGGCCGCGATGCCGATCTGGACCGGCAGACTCAGCCAAGCCCACGCGTGCGTCGGACCGTAACTCAGGGCTGCCGACAAAGCCGTTGTCGCAATACCGACCAGCAGCGTCAGCGGCAGCAGTATTGCGCGGCGCACGATAGAGCGCGTGATCAAAAAACCGAGCAGGCAAGGCACCAATGCGCCCAGCATGACGCAGAGCATTTCCACGCCTGGGACCAGCGGCTCGAGCTCGAACTGGCGGACAGGCAGCCAGTCGATAAATGGCGTGTCCACAAGCCATTCGGAGATTCCGTTTTCGACACGCTCGAACACTTGCCCGAGGCCGAACGTTACCGCAGCGGGAAACAACAATGCGGGTGGCCAGAGTGCAAGCAGGACAAGGCCCCCGCGAGACTCTTCGACGAACCACGTGGAGCGGGTCCGATGCCAGTGCGCAACAGCGCCAAAGTGCTCGAATGCCACTGCGAGCACCGCTCCAAGAAGGGCTCCGGCGGTGTTCAGCCCCAGGTCGACGTTCGAGGGAATGCGCGCGGGCAGATAGCTTTGCAGAGTCTCCATTGCGAAGGAGACTGCCGCACCCACAGCTGTCGCGCGAAAAATGGTTGGGGCTGCGCCCGTTCCGGGCCGAGCGCGGACGATGGAGACGGCCGCCAGGAAACCCAATGGCAAGTAGCCCACGACGTTGATTCCAAAATCAAACGCTGTCCAGTATCTGGGCCATGGGGCAGCCAGGTATGCCCACGGAGCAATCCCCTGGTCGCGCCATTCGGAGAAAGGATAAAGGCTTGCGTAGACGATGAGCGCCGCGTACGCCAGTGTCAGCGGAAGGGCGACGGATTTGTGCGGCGCTGCCACGGGGCTCAGAAAGGCTTGACGACAACCAGCACTACGATTCCGAGCAAAAGAAACACCGGCAGTTCGTTGAACCATCGGTACCAGCGGTGACTGCGCCGGACATCGCCAGCCAGGAAGTGGCGCAAGAGCACGCCGCATGCGTGGTGGTAACCGATCACGAGAAGCACCAGCGCCAGCTTCGCGTGCATCCAGTCGTTGCCGGGACCGCGGCCAATGCCATAGCCGAGCCATAGCCAGGCGCCGAAGCCGATTGCCGGGACCGCGAGGAATGTAGTGAAGCGAAAAAGCTTTCGCGCCATGAGCAAAAGCCGCGCACGTTCCGAAACTGACTCGGGCGCGACCATCGCCAGATTGACGAAGATTCGCGGCAAATAGAACAGGCCCGCAAACCAGCTGGTGATGAAGACGATGTGCAGCGATTTGACCCAAAGCATGGTGCTGCAGTGTAGTGGGTGTGCCTGAAGGCAAAAAAAAGCCCGGCGCCAAAAACGCCGGGCTGGGAAGCCCTTTTGCTGTCACACATCAAGGCACCCGCTCAGGGAGGAAAAGCGGGGAGCGGCAAGCCGCCCAAGACAGAATTTAACAAAGGCAAAACAACCTATCAAGCTAACGGTGACTTTTTTCGAACATTCGGCTTGGAAACGCAACAAGAAGAGTTCGTTTTCGCGCGATTTTGTTTGGAGCTGACTCAAAGAGGCCAAAGAGTTCTCGGATGTCTTGGGGCACAATTTTCGACATGACCCTTCATGCCCCCTTCCCCGCAGGTCGGCCGCGCCGCCTTCGCCGGGACGCCTTCACGCGCAACCTGGTACGCGAGCACAGGCTCTCGGCGCACGACCTGATCTATCCCGTTTTCGTGCAAGAAGGGGAAAAGCGACGCGACGCGGTCCCCTCGATGCCGGGGGTGGAGCGGCTGAGCCTGGACACCCTTTTGCTCGTGGCCGAGGAATGCGTTGAACTGGGCGTTCCGGTGATCGCCTTGTTTCCCGTGATCGACCCAAGTCTCAAGACGCCGGGAGGCGATGAAGCTTGCAATCCGAACGGCCTGGTTCCGCGGGTGGTTGCGGCGTTGAAGGCAAGGTTCCCGGAACTCGGAGTGATGACCGACGTCGCGCTGGACCCTTACACCAGCCATGGCCAGGACGGCCTCCTCGACGAGACCGGGTACATCCTCAACGATCCCACAGTAGAAGTACTGGTCAAGCAGGCACTCACGCAATCGCAGGCAGGCGTGGACATCGTGGCACCAAGCGACATGATGGACGGCCGGATCGGCGCGATCCGCCATGCGCTGGAAGCGCGTGGCGACATTCACACGCGGATCATGGCCTACAGCGCGAAGTACGCCAGCGCCTTCTATGGGCCATTTCGCGATGCGGTCGGTTCGGCCACAAACCTTGGCAAGAGCAACAAGAAGGTCTACCAGATGGACCCCGGCAACAGCGACGAAGCCTTGCGCGAAGTCGCGATTGACATCGCCGAGGGCGCGGACATGGTGATGGTCAAGCCCGGGATGCCGTACCTCGACATTGTTCGGCGAGTGAAGGACGAGTTCCATGTGCCGACATTCGCCTACCAGGTAAGCGGTGAATACGCGATGCTCAAGGCGGCGGCACAGAACGGTTGGCTCGACCACGACGGAGTGATGCTCGAGAGCCTCCTGGCATTCAAGCGGGCCGGGGCTGATGGTGTGCTCACCTATTTCGCGCTCGAGGCAGCGCGGCTGCTGAAGCAGGGTTGAGAGGCAAACGAGGCTGCAGCAGGCACATAAAAAAAGAGCCGGTCGGCGCTCGCGCGCCGTCCGGCTCTTTTTTTATTTGCTCAGCAGACAGCCAGAATTACTTGGCCGTGGCTGCGCCTTCCTTTTGGGCTTGAACGCGCGGCTGAGCCTGATTGTTCATGGTCGAGATCACACGGCTGTTCACGCGCGAACCAGCCGATACGTTCTGGTCCGGAGCGCTCGCGGTGGCGATGGCTTGAGCGCGAACCGTGGCCGAATCAGCGACTGGCTTGAACGGCTCCGCACCACGGGAACCGCGGGGGATGTTCTGGTCAGCGGCGGAAGCGGCACGAATGGCTTCGGCACCGACTTCGTCGCGGCTCTTTGCCGAGACGCTCGTTTGCACGCCTTGGTACGTTTCGGCCTGAGCGCCTGCGGCAGCGAGGATCGAGAGAGCGGCAGCGGCGAGGATTTTCGAGGTCTTCATTTTTCAGTTCCTTTGATTCGTCGGAGTTTTTGAGCCAGGCTCGCTGTCGCTGGCCTGTGCGTTGAAGTTTCCGGTGAATCACCATGGGGAAAACACTGAGAAAAGAGACACGGCGTTTCCTCGGCGGAAACAATGTTGTGCCCTATTGCAGCCAGCCTGAAGCTGGACCCGCGCGCTTGCGAGATCCGGCTCCGTCGCGATCCGAGGATCAGAGACCAGCTTGTTGCGTCACCGGACGCACGATGTTGTATTGCGACGGAATGACGCTGTTCACAAAAGCTTTGCGATCCAGGTTCTGGTTCGCTTCGTGAGCCGTCGCGACTGCTTGGGCGCGGATGGCCGAGCGATCAGCAGAAGCGGTCAGTGCAGGTGCCACGCGCGACGACGTTGCTTCGGCATACGGGTTGTCGGTGCGGGCTGCAACGACGGCTTGCGCATTCACGTCGGCGCGGCTGTTTGCAGACACCGGTGCGTGAACGCCGTCATAGGTTTCGGCTTGCGCACCAGCGGCGGCGAGAATCGAGAGAGCGGCTGCAGCGATGATCTTCAAGGCGTTCATTTCAGTGTTCCTTCATTGACTTGGGAGGGATGTCGTTCATCCAGATCAGCCTTCGCTGTTCTGTGAGGTGGAAGCTTACGACTGAAGAGTAGGTATAAACCCCTATGAAAATGAACCGCCGTGTTCGTCAAACAGAAACAATAGGAATTGAATGGACGGTCTTGATCTACTCAAAACCTTTCGCGAAGTTGCCGCCCGAGGCAGCTTTTCGCGCGCGGCAACCGCGCTCGGCATGTCCAAGGCTAACGTCAGCAAGTACGTGGCCCATCTCGAAGAGCGGTTCGGCGTACGGCTGCTCAACCGCTCGACGCGCTCCGTCAGCTTGACCGACGCCGGCCACTTGCTGCTCGAGCGTAGCAAGCCGCTGATGGAAATGATCGAACTCACGCAAAGTGAACTGCAGGATCACGCCGGCCATCCGCGTGGACGGCTGCGGATCACGGCGCCGCACGGGCTCGCCCAGAGCACATTCCCTGACTTGGTTGGCGAGTTCATGTCCATGTACCCGGATGTGCACTTGAGCCTGCACATGAGCAACCGTGTCATCGACCTGGTCGAGGAAGGCGTCGACATCGCTCTGCGCCTCGGACGCATCCGAGACGAAAACCTGATCGTCCGGCGATTGCAGGTGATGGATCTGGCGCTTTGCGCCACACCCAGCTATTGGGCCAAGCGCGGCCTGCCCGAAAAGCCGGACGACATGCGCCAGCATGACGTCCTGACGTACTCATTGCTGGGCACCACGCCGAGCCTGCCGTTCGAGGTCGACGGAGAGCCCTACAGCGTTCCGGTGTCCAGCCGCATGGACGCCAACGACACCGCCTTGCTGACGGCCATTGCGCTCACCGGACTCGGCGCGGTGTGCGTTCCGATGGCGATGGCTCAGCCCCACATCGAGCGCGGTGCGCTCGTGCCGGTGTTGAAGGACTACATGCCGACCGATCTATGGCTGTATGCGGCATATACCCAGCGCCGCCACAACAGTGCCGCACTGCGCGCGCTGCTCGACTTCCTGGAGTTGCGCATCCGAAAGTCAGAGCGACCGATCAAATCGACGCGGCGCATTGCGCCCCGGCGCCGCAGCCCGGCAAAGGCGCCGAGCTGAGGCTCCCTGCGCTCAAACAGCGAGATGCTTGGCGAAGAAGGCGACGGTCCGTCGCCGTGCAAGCTTGGCGGCTTCGGCGTCATAGGAGCCGCGCTGATCGCAGTTGAAACCGTGTCCGCATTCGTAGACATGCACCTCGACGTCAGGATGCGCCTTCTTGAAAGCTTCAACTGTGTCGAGTGGGATCCAGTGGTCATTGCTGCCGAAGTGCGCGAGCACCGGCACATTCGGTTTGAGCGCGCTTTCCTCCGGCGTGGTCATTCCGCCGCCGTAGTAAGGCGCCGCGGCCGCGAGGCCGGACACCTTTGCCGCGGCGCGCCACGTCAGCAGGCCGCCCCAGCAATAACCCACGATGCCGACCTTGCCGGCCTTCGCTGCATAGTCGACTGCCGCCTGCAAGTCCTGCAGCACGCCCGGAGCCGGAAGGGCTTCGACGGCCGTCTTCAGCGCGAAGCCGGCCTTCATGTCGTCTTCCGAGTAGCCCAGCTCGACGCCCTGCTTCACGCGGTGGAAAGTCGCCGGCGCGACCGCCAGGTAGCCATCGGCGGCATAGCCGTCCGCCACGGAGCGGATGTGCGAATTCACGCCAAAAATCTCCTGAACGACCACCACGGCGCCCTTGGGCTTGCCGGACGGCTCCGCGACATACGCGGGAAACTTGAAGCCGTCTTTGGCGGTGAGTTCGATAAATTGACCCATGGTCATGCTCCTGCGGTTGATGGTTGTTGTTTGAGGGCTCGTTCGACGAACTCCAGGCGATCCTGGCCCCAGAAGATTTCGCCATCGACGACATAGCTGGGTGCGCCAAAGACCTTGGCGTCGATCGCCTGCTGTGTGTAGTCCTCGTAGCGCTCCTGCACGGCCTGGCTGAGCGACTGCTCGACCCGGCGCGGCGAAAGCCCGTGCTCGGTGACGAGCGCCTCGAGCACCTTCGGATCGGCAATGTTGCGCTCTTGCACCCACACAGCGGCAAAGATGGCGCCGCAGAGCTTCAACGCGACTTCGGTGCCGTCGTGGAGGTCTACCGCGATGATGAGCCGTGCCGCGTCGTCGCTGGCAACAGGAAAGAACTTGGGCTTCAGGTTCAGCGGAATGTCCAGGTGACGCGAAAAGCGGGCGAGTTCGACCAGCCTGTAGGCCTGCCGCTGCGGCGCGCGCTTGCCCAGAGGGAGGCCCCCGGAAACCGGAAAAACCGCGCCGACGTCGATCGGCCTTATCCGCACATCGGCATTGCAGGACTTTGCAATGTCGGTGAATCTCGCATGCCCGAGATAGGTCCATGGGCTTTGCGGCGTGAAGTAGTAGTCGATGCTGCGGCTCACGGGCGTCTCCTCGGTGTGTAATCCATGCGGTCGTTTTTAACTGAGGCACGGCTTCCGTGCAGGAGGTGGGATTTGAACCAGGTGCTTCTGATCACCGGCGGCAGCCGTGGAATCGGCGCCGCTACCGCCCTGCTGGCTGCGCAGCGAGGGTACGCGGTCGCGATCAACTACACGCGCAATTCGCTGGCCGCCGACGAGGTCGTCCGAACCATCCGCGCAGGCGGCGGAACCGCAATCACAGTGCAAGCCGACGTGGGCGATGAAGCGCAGGTGCGGGCCATGTTCGAGAAGGTGGACGCCAAGCTCGGCCCGCTGACCGGGCTGGTCAACAACGCCGGTGTGGTCGACATGCAGGCGCGAGTGGACGAGATGACGGTGGAGCGTCTGGAACGCATGATGCGCATCAACGTGATCGGCAGCTTCGTGTGCGCCCGCGAGGCCGTCCGGCGCATGAGCACGCGGCACGGCGGGAGCGGCGGCGCCATCGTGAACCTCTCCAGCGCCGCGGCGCGGCTCGGATCGCCGGGCCAGTACGTCGACTACGCGGCGAGCAAGGGCGCCATCGACAGCTTCACCATCGGCTTGGCCAAGGAGGTTGCCGATGAAGGCATTCGCGTCAATGCCGTGCGGCCTGGGCTGATCGACACTGAGATCCATGCGTCCGGCGGACTTCCCGATCGGGCTGCGCAGCTCGCACCGACTGTCCCCATGAAGCGCACAGGCAGCGCCGAAGAAGTCGCCAACGGAATTGTCTGGCTGCTTTCGGCAGAGGCGAGCTACGTCACGGCAACAATTCTCGATGTGACAGGCGGGCGCTAGATGGCCAACCAGACGATGGACCTGATCAAGCCGCTGATCACGCTGCTGGCCATCGTGAACCCCCTGGCGATCGTGCCGTTCTTCATCCACTATACGCACGGTTGCACCGAACAGCAGCGCAGGCGCACAGCCTGGGTGTCCGCTTTCAGTGCGTTCGTCGTGATAGCGGTCAGCGCGCTATTGGGGCTGCAGCTGCTTTCGTTCTTCGGCATCTCGATCGCGAGCTTTCAGGTCGGTGGGGGCATGTTGCTGCTGATGAGTTCCCTGAGCATGCTCAACGCTCAGCCGGCCGAATCGAAATCCACTAGCGACGAAATCCGCGCAGCCGAAGTGAAGGCTTCACTCGGCGCCTCCATTGCGGTGGTGCCGCTCACCATTCCGTTGCTGACCGGACCGGCGACCATGTCGACGGTGGTCATCTTTGCCGAAAGAGCGCAGCACGTCTGGGAACTCGCGGTCCTGGTCGGCTACGGCGTCGTGATCGGTGTCGCGACCGGCGTCACGTTTTCGCTGGCGGAGCCGATCGCGAGAGTGCTTGGCAAGACGGGCATCAACGTGATGACGCGTTTGATGGGGCTTATCCTCGCCGCCTTGGCGGTCGAAGTGATGTCCGTCGGACTCAGTACGCTCTTCCCGGTGCTTCGTCGGACCCTTTGAAGCTGCGGTTATCGCGCTACCAGTTCGACGATCCGAGACGTGACGGCGCCGCCATCCAACAGAAGTTCGGCCGCCGAGATCGGCAGCTTGAACCGCCTGGGTCCTGCGCTGCCGGGATTGATGTACAGGACGCCGTCTCTTTCCCGTGCAAGCGGCCGATGCGAGTGCCCTGACATCACCACACGCACGCCTGCAGCGGCGGGATCGATGTCCAGTTGCCCCAGGTCGTGAATCGCATACACGCGCACGCCATCGATTTCGATCACCGCCGTGTCCGGCACGTCCTTCGCCCACGGCGCCATGTCGTTGTTGCCGCGCACTGCGGTCACCGGGGCAATGGCGGCCAGTTCGTCGAGGATCCGTTGCTCGCCGATGTCGCCGCCATGAATGATGTGCTGACAGCCGCGCAGGAAGGCCAGCGCTTCGGGCCTCAGCAGGCCATGGGTGTCAGAAATGAGTCCGATACGCTGCATGCCGCGGCTCCGGTCGATTCAGCGAGCCTGCGCCACCCAGGCCACCAGATCTGCAACGACGGCATCGGTGGCCGCGGCGAGCGCTTTCACTCCTCCGGGCGCGTCGTTGCTCGGCGCGGGCCTCCGCGCCGCGAAACTTCGTTGCGCGAGGACGCGATCGCCGCCCGCGTTGCTGCGTATGAGCGTGGCATTCACGCGAACCCATCCTGCGCTCTTGTCCGGCGATTCGAAGAAATGGCTGAACTCCTCAAGCGATACACGCAGCGTGTCGGGCACCCGGCCTTGGGTGCGGGCGATCATCGCGCTCTCCTCCGGGCCGAGCACGGTCCGGTCCGCGGCCAAGGCGTCGCGCACGCGCTGACGCAGCAATTGGGCGGGCGGCTGGCTCCAGCGCGATTGACCGTAGGGGTGAACTTCGTTCGCATCGGCATAGCCAAGGCGGTAGAGCATCTGAGTGCCGTCCAGGCGTGACGAGGCGTCGAAATCGGCCAGTGCTAGCGTCGGCAGCGCCGGCGTGGCCGCTGGTGCTGCTGCGGGCGTTGTCGCCAGAGGTCCGGGGCCGAAATCGTAAAGCGTCGCACGAGCGGGCTTGTCGGGCAAAGCGCCGCACCCCCCCAAGGCGATGAGGGCCGCGAAGCTGCCGATCGCCAACAAGCGACCTGCACCAGATTCGGCCGCGGCGATCTTCAGTGCGTCACGTATTTTCATGATGGTGTCTTCAATGGCGGGCGGTCGAACCAGACGGCGACGTGAAGCCTGGCTCACCCGGTCCCGCGTCCACGCCGCCCGTACCGAACAGCAGCGATTGTGGGTTCTCGTTGATGCCCTCCGCCGCGCGCCCGAGGCGGCGCACGGCCCTCGAAGTGTCGTCCGCAACTCGGTTCACGCGTGGCAAGGTGGCCGTGTTGAATGAATCCACCGCCTGCGACAGAGCCTTCGTACCTTCGCCCAGTCGATCGATCGGCCCGTCCGCGGCATTGAGGCGGCCGACGGTGGTATTGAGATTCTTGGCAACGCGCGAAACATCACCGGCCGCAGCCTTGACGGTGATCATCGTGTCCTTGGTGCGATCCACCAGCGGCGGGAGCGCCTTGAGCGCCGGGTTCAGGCCCGTCTTCACTGTGTTGTCCAGCGAGCGCGTGAGTTCATTGGCACTGGCCGCCGCCTGCGAGATGTTCTCGAGCGCGTCCGCAATGCGCTTCTGGTTCTCGCTGCTGAAGAGCGTATTGATGCGGCCCGTCGCTTCCTCGACCTTGCCGATGATCGCCTCGCCCCGGTCCTGCAGTTGAGCAAGCAGCGATGGCTTGAGCGGAATGCGCGGCGGATTGCTGTTGTCGGGCACCAATGCCACCTGCGACTCTCCCTTGTCGTCGAGCGCAATGAAAGCCAGCCCGGTCACGCCTTGATAGCTCAGGGTGGCAAAGGTCGACGTCGTGAGCGGCACGCGTTCGTCAACGGTGATGCGCACGCGGACATTGCCCTTGACCTTGGGGTCGAAGTCGATCGATGCCACCTTGCCGACCGCGATGCCGCGATAACGGACCATCGCCTGCGGCTGCAGTCCACTGACCGCGTCGCGGGTGGACAGCTCATAGATGTTGCGCACGGTGTCGTCGCGCGTGAGCCAGACCACCAGGGCGACAAGCACCGCGATGAGGCCGAGCACAAAGGCTCCGGCGGCGAGGGCGTGGGCCTTGTTTTCCATGGCAGCTACCTTTCGAACGAGGGGGCCGCACCGCTGCCCGTGCGAGCAGCAAGCGGCGCTGGCGCGGAGTGGTCATGCAGCGCCTCCATGGCGCGCTGGCCACGGCCGCCGAGAAAGTATTCGTGGATGAACGGATGGGGATAGGCGATCACGTCGCGTGCCGTTCCGGCGACGATGACCTTCTGGTCCGCCAGCACTGCAATGCGCGTGCTCAGCTCGAAGAGCGTGTCCAGGTCATGCGTGACCATCACCACCGTGAGTCCGAGTTCGCGATGCAATCCGAGCAGCAAATCGCAGAAGCCGTCGGCCCCTTCGGGATCGAGGCCGGCCGTGGGTTCGTCGAGCAACAGCAATGGCGGGTCCATGATCAAAGCCCGCGCCAGTGCCACCCGCTTGATCATCCCGCCGGACAAATCGGCAGGGCTCTTGGACGCGTGCTTCGGATCCAGGCCGACCATTTGCAACTTGACCAGCGCGGCGTCCCGGATCAGATCGTTGGGCAGCAGCTTGAGCTCCCTCAGCGGAAACGCGATGTTGTCGAGAACGCTGAATGCGGAGAACAGCGCTCCGTGCTGAAAGAGCATGCCGACATTGGCGGCTTCCTTGGCGCCGAGTTGCCCCGGTAGATGTCCCAGCACGGTGACCTCGCCCTTGGTCGGATGCTCGAGCCCCAGAATCTGGCGCAACAGCACGGTCTTGCCGGTGCCCGATCCGCCCACGAGCGACAGGACTTCTCCGCGCTGGATCGTGAGGTCGAGATCGCGATGCACCACCTGTTCGCCATCCGGCGACTTGAAGACGGTCCAGAGCTTGCGGATATCAACCACAGGCGAGGACGCATTGCCGCTTGTTGCTTCGGCCATCAGCGAAACCCCACGCCTTTGAAGAGCACCGCGAACAGTGCATCGACGAGGATCACGACCGTGATGGACGCCACCACCGACGATGTCGTGCCCCGGCCGAGGCTCTCGGTGTTCGGTTTGACTTTCATGCCGAAGTAGCAGCCGATCAGCGCAATGAGAATGCCGAAGACGGCCGACTTCGCCATTGCCAGCCAGAGGTTGGACATCGGCACCGCGCGCGGCAGCGCCGACATGAAATATGCAGGAGAGATGTCGAGCGAGAGATCGGCAGCGATCATTCCGCCGGACAGCGCCGCCATCGAGGTCCACATGCTGATGAGCGGCATTGCGATCGCCAGCGCCAGCACGCGGGGCATCACGAGCCTGAAGCCGTGCGGAATGCCCATCACGCGCATGGCGTCGAGTTCCTCGGTCACTCGCATGACGCCGATCTGCGCGGTGATGGCCGAGCCGGAACGCCCGGCGATCAACACCGCGGCCAGCACGGGGCCGAGTTCGCGGATCAGTGACAAGCCAAGGATGTTCACGATGAAGGTTTCAGCCCCGTACTGCCGCAATTGCTGGGACGTAAGGTAAGCCAATACCACCCCGATCAGGAGGCCCACCAGCGCGGTGATCGGCAATGCCGTGGTGCCGAACTGATAAATCTGCCCCGAAAAGTCCCGCCAGGGGCCGCGATGCGGCGCCCGCACAAGCCTGCCGATGTCCAGTGTGAGTTGCCCGATGAGTCGTAGAAAATCGCGCGCCACGAACATCATGCGCGGGCCGTTGTGCGCAAAGGCCTTGAAACGATCGGCCAGCGTCAAACCGGGTTCGGCAGGTGCGCTGCAGGTGTACAGGGCGACCTGGTCCAGCACGGCCTTGTGCTGCGAGTCCATCTCGACCTTCGCCGGCCACGCCTGGTGCCAATGGTTCCAGAGCAATTGCGCGCCGATGTGGTCGAGCTGCTCGATCGGCCGCAAATCCCAGAGCCGATCGTCGTTGGCCGGAACGCCGGCGAGATTGCTCGACAGCGCGTCCCAGGTTCGGCGCGAAGACATCGCGAGCGCCGTCCAGCGGCCGCTGGCCACGGCCCAGTTTCCGTCGTCCTGTCGGCGCTCCTCCACGCGCGGCCTGATGCTTTCGGCATCTTGCGCTACGGCGGGCGACAGGGACTCGGAGGGCATGCTGTGGTGGTTGGGAAAGACAGTAGCGTGCAACATCGTAACCGCGCGAGTCGGCAGCAGGACTCGGGGCCAACGTTTGCCACAATCAATGGTTGAATCGATTTCCGGTCGATTTCCCATTCACGCAATCAGCCGGCCCGGCGCCGGTAGGAGAACGTCATGCAGATGAGCAAGACCCCCATCCATCATTACATCGGCGGCCGCGTCGCTGCGCCGAAGTCTACGCGCAGCCAGGACGTCTTCAATCCGGCGACCGGCGTGGCAACGGGCACTGTGGCGCTGGCCGGCCGCAGCGACGTCGACGCGGCTGTAGCCGCCGCACAGGCGGCGTTCCCGGCATGGGCCGACACACCGCCGATCCGCCGGGCCCGCGTGATGTTCAAGTTCCTCGAACTTCTCAACAAGCACAAGGACGAACTCGCTCATCTGATCACCGCCGAGCACGGCAAGGTCTTCACCGACGCGCAAGGCGAAGTCACGAGAGGCATCGACGTCGTCGAATTCGCGTGCGGCATCCCGCAGCTTCTCAAGGGGGACTACACCGATCAGGTCTCCACGGGCATCGACAACTGGACGATGCGCCAGCCGCTGGGCGTGGTCGCCGGCATCACGCCCTTCAACTTTCCCGTGATGGTTCCGATGTGGATGTTCCCGGTCGCCATCGCCGCGGGCAATACCTTCGTGCTCAAGCCCAGCCCGACGGATCCGAGCCCTTCACTGCGAATGGCCGAATTGCTCAAGGAAGCCGGACTGCCCGACGGCGTGTTCAACGTGGTCCAGGGCGACAAGGAAGCGGTCGACGCGCTGCTCGAACATGCGGACGTCAAAGCCATCAGCTTTGTCGGTTCGACGCCCATTGCCAACTACATCTACGAGACCGGCGCACGGCACGGCAAGCGCGTGCAGGCCTTGGGCGGCGCGAAGAACCACATGGTGGTGATGCCCGATGCGGACATCGAGCAGACGGTGGACGCGCTGATTGGTTCGGGCTACGGGTCGGCTGGCGAGCGCTGCATGGCGATCAGCGTGGCGGTGCTGGTCGGCGGTGTGGCCGACAAGATCATGCCGCTCCTTGCCGAACGCGCCAGGACGTTGAAGATCAAGAACGGCACCGAGCTGGATGCGGAGATGGGGCCGATCGTCACCCGCGCTGCCCACGAGCGCATCACGGGCTACATCGCCCAAGGCGAGAAGGAAGGCGCGAAGCTGGTAGTGGACGGGCGCGGCTTCAGCGGCAAGGCGGCTGGCGAAGGCTGCGACGATGGCTTCTGGATGGGCGGCACGCTGTTCGACAACGTCACGCCCGACATGCGCATCTACAAGGAAGAGATCTTCGGCCCGGTGCTTTCGTGCCTGCGCGTGCACGACCTGAAGGAAGCCGTCGACCTGATCAACGCCCATGAGTTCGGCAACGGCGTCTCGTGCTTCACGCGTGACGGCAACGTGGCGCGCGAGTTCTCGCGGCGCATCCAGGTCGGGATGGTGGGCATCAACGTGCCGATCCCGGTGCCGATGGCATGGCATGGCTTCGGCGGCTGGAAGAAGAGCCTGTTCGGCGACATGCATGCCTACGGGGAAGAAGGCGTGCGCTTCTATACGAAGCAGAAATCGATCATGCAGCGCTGGCCGGAGAGCATCGGCAAGGGGGCCGAATTCGTGATGCCGACGGCTAGATGATTGGCCCCCCGGCTTTTCACTGCGCTTCGCTTCGTGTAACTCCACCCCCCGAGGGGGAGGCACGGCTCGCCTTGGGGCGGCCCGGCGGCGGCCGCATACTGGCGCCCGCGTATAGACCACAACTACATTGAGACAAGCACGCCGCAATGAGCGACACCACATTCGACTACATCATCATCGGCGGCGGCACGGCCGGGTCGCTCATGGCCAATCGCCTGAGCGCGGACAAGCGACGCCGCGTGCTGCTCATCGAGGCGGGCAGGAGGGATGACTATCACTGGATTCACATTCCGGTGGGCTATCTGTATTGCATCGGCAATCCTCGAACGGATTGGCTCTACAGCACGGAGCCTGACGTGGGGCTCAACGGCCGTACGCTGCGCTATCCGCGCGGCAAGACGCTGGGCGGCTCGTCGAGCATCAACGGGATGATCTACATGCGAGGCCAGTCGCGCGACTATGACCAATGGGCGCGCATCACGGGTGACGACGAATGGCGCTGGAGCAATGTCCTGCCCGCCTTCAAGAAGCACGAGGATTACTACCTTGGAGCCGACGACATGCACGGCGCCGGCGGCGAATGGCGGGTGGAGAAGCAACGCCTGCGCTGGGACATCCTCGATGCTTTCGCCGAAGCCGCAGTACAAGCTGGCGTGCCTCACAGCACTGACTTCAATCGCGGCAGCAATGAGGGCGTCGGTTACTTCCAGGTCAACCAGAAGAACGGATGGCGCTGGAACACGGCAAAGGCGTTTCTTCGCCCGACCTGCTATGGCCGGCCGAACTTCGAGCTCTGGACCGGGGCGCATGTGTCGCGGCTCCTGTTCGAGCCGCAGCGCGACGGCAGCCCGCGCTGCACCGGCGTGCAAGTGTGGGATGGGCACGAAATGGTGGTTGCCCATGCCACGCGCGAAGTGCTCCTTTGCGCCGGCAGCATCGGCACACCGCAGATCCTGCAACTCTCCGGCATAGGACCCGCCGAGCTTCTGCGTCGGCATGGCATCGACGTGATGCTCGATGCGCCCGGCGTCGGCGCCAACCTGCAGGACCATCTCCAGATCCGCGCGGTCTACAAGATCCAGAACGCAGAGACGCTCAACGTGCTGGCCTCTTCGGTGTACGGCAAGGCAAAGATCGGCATGGAATATCTCTTCAAGCGAAGCGGCCCCATGAGCATGGCGCCTTCGCAGCTCGGTGCCTTCACGCGCAGTTCCCCGGCCTATGAATGGCCCAACCTCGAATTCCACGTGCAGCCGCTCTCGCTCGACGCCTTTGGGGAGCCGCTCCACAGCTTTCCGGCCTTCACCGCGAGTGTTTGCAACCTCAACCCGACCAGCCGCGGCAGCGTGCACATCAGGAGCCCGCGCTTCGAGGATGCGCCAGCCATCACCCCCAACTACCTGAGCACTGACGAGGACCGCAAAGTCGCGGCCGATTCGCTGCGCGTCACGCGGAACATCGCGTCGCAGCCCGCCCTGGCGAAATATTGCCCCGAGGAGTGGAAGCCCGGGCCGCAATACCAAACCGACGAAGAGCTCGCCCGGCTCGCCGGCGATATCGCGACCACCATCTTCCATCCGGTCGGCACCACCCGGATGGGCGCCGACGGCGACCCGATGGCGGTGCTGGACGGACGCTTGCGTGTGCGCGGCGTCGCAGGACTTCGGGTGGTCGACGCAGGCGCCATGCCCACCATCACCAGCGGCAACACGAACAGCCCCACGTTGATGATGGCCGAGAAGGCGGCTGCATGGGTGCGTCAAAACGACGCCTGATTCACAGCGTTTCCAGTTGTTGCAGTTTGACGGGTAATCCCCGATGCACTGCACCGGTGCGCCGAATAAAGTCACGGCACTCGCAAACGGGCCTGCCCGGTGCGCGGGGGACCGAGGAGACATCTTTCGTAGAATCAGAACAATCGACAAAAGGCATCCGGACGAGATGCCGTTTTTTTGAACAAGGCGCCGCTGGTCGGCGCCTTTTCTTTTGGTCCCTCTCATGGAAATTCTGGTGCTCACCCTGGCCTCGCTGTTCGCGGGCTTTGTCGATTCGATCGTTGGCGGAGGCGGATTGATCCTGGTGCCGGCACTGTTCAGCGTGCTTCCTGGCGCTGCGCCGGCCACCTTGCTCGGCACCAACAAGAGCGCCTCGGTCTGGGGCACAGCCGCGGCCACTGCGCAGTTTCATCATCGGGTCGGGCTGCGCTGGCGCACCTTGATTCCCGCTGCCGCCCTCGCCTTTTCCGGCGCACTGGTCGGCGCATGGGGCGTGACGGTGGTGCCAGGCGATTTCCTGCGCAAGCTGCTCCCCATCATTCTGGTGGTGCTGCTTCTCTATACCCTCGCGCGCAAGGACATGGGCCATCACCATGCGCCGAACTTCAGTGGCCGAGCAGAGTTGGCTGCAACAGCGCTGATCGGCTTCACCCTCGGGGTCTACGACGGATTCTTCGGCCCCGGCACCGGGAGCTTTTTCGTCTTCGTCTTCGTGCGCTGGCTCGGTTACGACTTTCTGAATGCGGCTGCGTCGGCCAAGCTGCTGAACACGATGACCAACCTGGGCGCCCTGCTGCTGCTCGGCCTCAAGGGACACGTGATATGGCGCTACGGCCTGGTGATGGCGGTCGCGAACGTCGCTGGAAGCGTGATCGGCGCTCGCGTCGCGATCAAGCATGGCGCGGGTTTCGTCCGAAAGGTTTTTATCGGGGTGGTGAGCGTGCTCATCCTGAAAACCGCATACGACGCTTTTCTGCGCTGAGCTCCCGCGTTGAAGCCTGCGGGTCGGCTTGCGATCTCAGGGAGCCGCTGACGCCGGAGCGGGAGAGCCGTCGGCAGGCCATGCGACCTCGCTGGCGACGCGCGGCTTGCCGATCGGAGCGGTGGCCTTGCCGACCTGGATGGCGGCGAGATCGGCCTCGCTCGGATACTGATTCATCAACCAGTAATCGAATACCCGGCGCGCAAGAGGCGCCGCCGCGCCTGCGCCCCAGCCGGCATTCTCGACAACGACCGCCACCGCGATCTTCGGATCATTCACCGGCGCAAAGGCCATGAAGAGCGCGTGATCGCGCTGGTGCTCTTCAAGTGCCTTGGCGTTGTACTTCGTGTTCTGCGCCTGGGTCACGGCCTGCGCCGTACCCGTCTTGCCGGCGGCCTGGTAGCCAGCGCCAGCAAACACACCCCGTGCCGTACCGGCGGTCACAACGGCAACCAGGCCGTCGCGCACCACGCCGATGTTCGCGCTCGTGAGGCCAATGTTCTCAGCTGGCGGCTGCTCGACGGGCTTGACCTGTCCAGTCACGGTGTCGCGCACCGCGAGTGCCAGATGCGGCTTGTGCTTCAGGCCGCCGTTCGCGACGATGGACGTCGCCTGCGCCAATTGCAGCATCGTGAACGCGTTGTAGCCTTGTCCGATGCCCAGCGAAATCGTTTCACCCGCATACCACTTCTTCTGCTCGGGGCGCTTGTAGGCATTGCGCTTCCATTCGGTGCTCGGCAGCACGCCGCGTACCTCGCCGCCGATGTCGATGCCGGTGATCTGTCCGAATCCCAGCGGCTTCATCGAATCGTGGATCAGGTCCACGCCCATTTCATTGGCCAGCGAGTAGAAATAGATATTGCTCGACAGTTGGATCGCGCGCCGCATGTCGACGCCGCCGATGTTGCCTTCGGGACTACCGAAGCGGTGGCCCCCAAAATTGAAATAACCCGGGTCATTGACCACCACGCTCGGACCGCGTTTGCCGGTCTGCAGCGCAGCCAGCGCCATGAAGGGCTTGTAGGTCGAGCCCGGCGGATAGGTGCCCCGCAGCGCGCGATTGAGCAATGGCTTGTCGATCGACTCACTGAGCTCCTTCCAGCTTTCGGTGTCGATCCCTTCCACGAAAAGATTCGGATCGAAGGTCGGCTTGCTGACGAAAGCCAGGATTTCCCCAGTCCTGGGGTCGATAGCGACCAGCGCTCCACGCCGGTCACCGAACATGTCCTCCACCAGCTTCTGCAGCTTGATGTCGATCGAGAGCATGACGGTGTTGCCCGGCGTTGCGGGATGCGCCGCAAGCCGCCGCACCGCGCGGCCGCCCGCCGACGTTTCCATCTGCTCGACACCGGTCTGGCCGTGCAGCGTTTTTTCGTAGCTCTGTTCGATGCCGAGTTTTCCGATGTACTCGGTGCCCTTGTAGTTGGCCAGGTCCTCGTCCTCCCAATCTTCCATGGCCGTCTTTTCGGCCTGGTTGATGCGGCCGATATAGCCCAGCACATGGCTTGCCAGTTCGCCGTTCGGGTAGTTTCGGAACAAGCGCGCCTTGATTTCGACGCCGGGGAAGCGATAGCGCTGCGCGGCAAAGCGGGCGACTTCCTCGTCGCTCAGGCGCGTGCGAATCGGCACCGAATCAAAACTGCGCGAGTCTTCGCGCAGGCGCTTGAACCGGCGCCGGTCGCGCGGCGAAATCTCCAGAACCTCACCAAGGCTGTCGATGGTTTCTTCGAGGTTGCCGACCTTCGAAGGCGTGATTTCGAGCGTATAGGCTGAATAGTTCGAAGCCAGCACGATGCCGTTGCGATCCAGAATCAGGCCGCGATTGGGCACCACGGGAACGATGGCGGTCCGATTGCTCTCAGCCTGCTCCGCCAAATCTTCATGGCGCACCACCTGCAGATAGACCAGCCGCATGCAAAGAAGGCCGAAACACGTCAGCACCACGAGGCCGATCACGACTACCCGGCGCTTGAAGCGCGAGAGGTCGGCGGCGACGTTTCTGATTTCGGTCATGACTGGATCAGCTTAGACGGGAGCAAGAACGAAAGCAATTGCTCACCTCGAAGTTCACTGGCGCAGGCAACTTCATCTAGAGCGGCCGGTTTGCGTCGGGTTCAGGCGCGCGGCGCTGCGGCGCCAGCAGGAGGAGGCTCACGAAAGGCCAGAGCACTGCCTCGATGACCGGCGCGATCAGCAGCGTCCAGCCGGGGAACACGCCGCCGCCGATCATCCGGATCGCGAGCTCGATGAGGTGGGACACCGCGAAGAGCGGCAGCACCTGCAGCGCCTGCGATACCACGGGAAACCACAGGAGCCGGCGGTGGATCATGATCGCGAAGAAACCGAGCGTCGTGTATGACAGCGCGTGCTGCCCGAGCATGGCCGACTGGTGCACGTCCATCAGAAGGCCGAACACGAAAGCAGCCCCGATGCCGATGCGCGCAGGCTGATGCACGCTCCAGAACACGATCACCAGTGCCAGCAGGTCGGGCGTCCATGCAGCCCGGCCGATCGGCACCATGTTGATCAGGAGCGCGACGACGAGGCTCGCCCACATGAACAATGGGCTGACGGGCAGCAGCAGCTGCTGTTGACCAGGGCGCATGATCATCGCGTGCGCCTCTCTTTCTTGTCGCCTTTGTCTGCCTTGGCGTCCGCCTTGGCATCGGCCTTGTCCGCCTTCTTCTTGGCGGCGGCGGCTGCTGCGGGCGCGACGGGGGCCGGCCGCGGCAAGGCCAGCACGCCCGCGGGTGCCAGCACGAGCACATAGCGCGCAGAGCTCACGTGTCCGACGGGCGCACTGTGAATGCGCGCAAAGGCGGATTCGGCACGGCGCTCGATGCGGTCGATCTTGGCGACGGGCAACCCCGGCGGATAAACACCATCGACCCCGCTGGTCGTGAGGACGTCGCCTTCCTGCACATCCGCATTCGCCGCGATGAAACGCAGTTCAAGTCCGCCCCCGTGCGCGCTGGCATCGCCGAAGGCAACGCTTCGGGCGCCGGTGCGCGTGTTCTGCACGGGAATGGAAAGGTCGCGGTCGATGACCAGCGTGACCTCGCTCGTGAACGGTTGCACCTGCGTGACCTGGCCGAGCACGCCGTTCTCGTCGATCACAGGTGAGCCCGCAGCGATGCCGCTGCTCAGCCCCTGGTCGATGATCAGCTTGCGGGTGTAGGGGTCGGCAGTGTCATAAAGCACCTCTGCCACCCGGCCCGGAGTCTGCGTGGTCTGGCGCAGTTCGAGCATCGCGCGCAGTCGCGCATTTTCCTTGGCGAGCGTGTCCGCCTGGCTTGCCCGCTCCGACTGCAGCGCGAGCGCCTTGCGCGCCTCTGCCTCGTTGTTTTGCGCGGTCTGCAGGTCTTCGAGGTAGCGTCCCCCACCGGCGACGAGTTGCACCGGCTTCAGCGCAAGCCATTGGATCGGATAAAGCACGGCGCCGATGCCGGTTCGCACCGGCTGCACGATGTTGAAGCGCGCGTCGGCCACCATCAGGAACAGCGCAAGCGCGCTGAAGAAGATCAGCTTGCTGAGCGCCGAAGGCCCCTGGTTGAACAAGGGCGGCGCGGTGCGATCTAGCGTCCCGAGCGGCATGACGAGAAGAGTGCCTTAAATTGAAAAAGCCGGCCCTGCGCAGACGCGGGCCGGCCATTTGCGCAACAGCCGCATTATTCGCTGGTAAAGATGCTTCCGAGCCGGTCCATGCGTTCCAAGGCGATGCCGCAGCCTCGCACCACGCAAGTCAGCGGATCTTCGGCCACGAGGACGGGCAGGCCGGTCTCTTCGGCCAGCAGCCGGTCGAGGTCGCGCAAGAGTGCGCCGCCGCCGGTGAGCATCATTCCGCGCTCGGCAATGTCGGCGCCCAATTCCGGAGGCGTTTGCTCCAGCGCGTTCTTGACGGCGGAAACGATGTTGTTGAGCGGATCGGTCAGCGCTTCGAGCACTTCGTTGCTGCTGATCGTGAAGCTGCGCGGCACGCCTTCGCTGAGGTTGCGGCCCTTGACTTCCATTTCCTTGACTTCGGAGCCAGGGAAAGCCGAGCCGATGCTCTTCTTGATGACTTCAGCCGTCGGCTCGCCGATCAGCATGCCGTAATTGCGGCGGATGTAATTGATGATGGCCTCGTCGAAGCGGTCTCCGCCGACGCGGACACTGCCCTTGTAGACCATGCCGCCCAGCGAGATCACGCCGACTTCGGTCGTACCGCCGCCGATGTCGACGACCATCGAGCCGCTGGCTTCGGAAACCGGCAGGCCGGCACCGATCGCGGCGGCCATGGGTTCTTCGATGAGATAGACCGACGTGGCGCCAGCAGCTTCGGCCGCGTCCTTGATGGCGCGGCGCTCGACCTGGGTCGAACCGCAGGGCACGCAGATGATGATGCGCGGGCTGGGCGTGAGCAGCGATCGCGGGTGCACCATCTTGATGAACTGCTTGATCATCTGCTCGGTGATCACGAAATCGGCGATCACGCCGTCCTTCATCGGGCGAATGGCTTCGATGTTGCCGGGCACCTTGCCCAGCATGGCCTTGGCTTCGCGGCCGACCGCCTGGATCACCTTCTTGCCGTGCGGACCGCCTTCATGGCGGATGGCGACGACCGAAGGCTCGTCAAGGACGATGCCCTTGTTGCGAGCGAAGATCAGGGTGTTCGCGGTGCCAAGGTCGATCGCGAGGTCGGTAGAGAAGTACCGACGGAAAGCTCCAAACATTGTGGAATCCTCTGGAGCACGGCATGCGCGTCGGCAGCCGTCGCCCTCTTGCTGGGTCGTTTTTGACGGGGTGGCTTGAAACGTTTTTGCGGCAAATGCCGCCGCGGTCGCGGGGGGTTGCGGCAAAGGCGGGATAATAACCGAATCCCTTGACGCTCCTAGCGTTTTGGCGCACCTTTTACAGGGTGCCATGGGCCTCGTTTTCACGTTCGCCAAGGCTTCTTTCTCCGATGTCCCTCACCACTTCCGATATCGCGCGCATCGCGTCCCTCGCGCGGCTCCAACTGGCTCCCGATGAAAGCGAACGCATGCGCGGCCAGATCAATGGCTTCTTCGACCTCGTCGAACAAATGCGTGCCGTCGACACCACCGGCGTCGAGCCACTCGCCCACCCCGTTGCGACCATCGAGGACGTGACCCTCCGGCTGGCCGAAGACGCCGTGACCGAGCCCAACAATCGCGAAGCCAACCAGCGCAGCGCGCCGGCCGTGGAGAACGGCCTGTTCCTGGTCCCCAAGGTGATCGAATGAGCGCCGCCCCGTTGCATCAATTGAGCGTGACCGAGCTCGCCAAGGCGCTGCGCGATCGCAAGGTGTCCGCCGTCGAAGCCGCCACCGAGCATCTGGCACGCATCGCGCAACACAAGGAACTGGGTGCCTTTGTCGCCATCGACGAAGAAGTGACCATGGTCCAGGCGCGCGCCGCCGACGCAAAGATCGCGGCCGGCCAAGCTGGCGCGCTAACGGGCGTGCCGATCGCCCACAAGGACATCTTCGTCACCGCCGACCTGCCCACGAGTGCAGGCTCGCGCATCCTCTCGGGCTATCGATCGCCTTTTGACGCCACCGTGGTGCGGCGCCTCGCCGAGGCCGGCGCAGTCACGCTCGGCAAGCTGAGCTGCGACGAATTCGCAATGGGTTCGGCCAACGAGAACGTGGCCGTACCCGCTGTCGGCTTTGATCATGCGGTGCCGGTGCGCAATCCATGGGATCCCACCCGCATTCCCGGTGGCTCGTCGGGTGGCAGCGCCGCCGTGGTGGCGGCACGGCTGGCGCCGGCTGCTACGGGCACTGACACCGGCGGTTCGATCCGCCAGCCCGCCTCGTTCTGCGGCATCACCGGCATCAAGCCGACCTACGGCCGCGCTTCGCGCTATGGAATGGTGGCGTTTGCCTCGAGCCTCGACCAGGCTGGTCCGATGGCAAGGTCGGCGGCCGACTGCGCACTGCTGCTCTCCGCGATGTGCGGACCCGACCCGGACCGCGACTCCACGTCACTCGATCGACCCGCCGAAGATTTTTCGCTTCGCCTGGACGAATCGCTTGAAGGCCTTCGCATCGGCGTACCCAAGGAATTCCTTGGCGACGGCGTCGCTCCTGGTGTGCGCGCAGCCATCGAATCGGCGCTCGCCGAGTACGAAAAGCTGGGCGCTCGCCGCATGGAGATCACGCTGCCGCGCACAGAGCTTTCCATCCCCGTCTACTACATCATTGCGGCCGCCGAAGCATCGAGCAACCTGAGCCGCTTCGACGGCGTCAAGTTCGGCCATCGCGCCAAGGACTACCGCGACCTCGCCGACATGTACGGCAAGACGCGCGAGGAAGGCTTTGGTGACGAAGTCAAGCGGCGCATCATGATCGGCACCTACGTGCTGTCGCATGGCTATTACGACGCCTATTACCTGCAAGCCCAGAAGGTCCGCCGCATGATCGCGGACGACTTCCAGCAGGCGTTCAGGCAATGCGACGTCATTGTCGGTCCCGCGGCACCTACGGTCGCCTGGAAGCTCGGCGAGCATGGCGGCGACCCCGTGGCGGACTATCTCGCAGACATCTTCACGCTGCCCGCATCGTTGGCGGGCCTGCCCGGCATGAGCGTTCCGGCCGGCTTCGACGGTGGCATGCCGGTCGGCCTGCAACTGATCGGCAACTATTGCGACGAGGCCCGGTTGCTCAACGCGGCACACCGCTTCCAGCAGGCCACCGACTGGCACCAGCGCGCACCGGCCGGCTATTGATGGCGAAGAATTGACATGAGCGAAATCAACACTTTCGAAGCCGCGCAGAGCGGACGTCCGACAGGGCCGCTGGTGCGCGGCTATGAAGTCATCATCGGCTTCGAGACCCACGCGCAACTGTCCACCGCATCCAAGATCTTCAGCCGCGCATCGACGGCCTTCGGCGCGGAGCCGAACACGCAAGCGTGCGCGGTCGACCTCGCGCTGCCCGGCACGCTTCCGGTGATGAACAAAGGCGCGGTCGAACGCGCCATCAAGCTCGGCCTGGCGCTGGGCTCGCACATTGCGCCTCGCAGCGTGTTCGCGCGCAAGAACTACTTCTATCCCGATCTGCCCAAGGGCTATCAGATCAGCCAGTTCGAGATCCCCGTCGTGCAGGGCGGCTCGGTGAGCTTCTTCCTCGGCGATGAAAAGAAGACGGTGCGACTGGTACGCGCCCATCTCGAGGAAGATGCGGGCAAGTCGCTGCACGAAGATTTCATCGGTCAGTCGGGCATCGACCTGAACCGCGCCGGCACGCCGCTGCTGGAAATCGTGACCGAGCCCGACATGCGCTCGACCGCCGAAGCCGTCGCCTACGCACGCGAATTGCACAAGATCGTCACCTGGATCGGTATCTGCGACGGCAACATGCAGGAAGGCAGCTTCCGCTGCGACGCGAATGTCTCCGTCCGCAGGCCCGGCGACCCGCTGGGCACGCGCCGCGAGATCAAGAACCTGAACAGCTTCAAGTTCATGCAACAGGCGATCGACTACGAGATCCGCTGGCAGATCGAAGAGATCGAAGACGGCCGCGAGATCCAGCAGGCGACGGTGCTCTTCGACCCCGACACGGGCGAAACACGCGCCATGCGAACCAAGGAAGACGCGGCCGACTACCGCTACTTCCCCGATCCCGACCTTCCACCGCTTGCGATCGCCGCCGAATGGATCGAGCGCGTTCGCGCGGAGATGCCCGAATTGCCTCGCGCGATGGCCGAACGCTACGTGCAGGCGCACGGCCTGTCCGAGTACGACGCCACCCAGCTCACCCAAAGCCCGGCGCTCGCACGTTACTTCGACGACGCCGCGAGCGCCGGCGCCTCACCCAAACTGGCCAGCAACTGGATCACCGGCGAAATCGCCCGCCGCCTGAACCAGCAGGACATCGCCATCACCGAAGCCCCCGTGAGCGCGGCGCAACTGGCAAAACTCATCCAGCGAATCAGCGACGGCACCGTATCGAACAACGCTGCACGCCAGGTATTCGACACCCTCTGGACCGGCGAGGGGCAGGACGTCGACGCGGTGATCGAAGCCAAGGGCCTGAAGCAGATGAGCGACACCAGCGCCCTCGAAAAAATCATCGAAACCGTCCTCGCCTCCAACCAGAAGAACATCGACGAATACCGCGCCGGCAAGGACAAGGCCTTCAACGCCCTCGTAGGCCAAGTCATGAAAGCCAGCCAGGGCAAAGCCAACCCCGCCCAAGTCAACGCCCTCCTGAAAGCCAAGCTAGGCTAGTGAGTCAGCCGCGGCGCGCATAAAACGTGAGCCCTTCTTCGCGAAACACCGCGGAACCGGCTCCGCCGGGCCGCTGGTGTTGCCCCCGGTAGGGGGTAGGCGAAGCGACACGAAGTGCGCATAGCCTGGGGGCGAGCAACAGAAACACCGCGGAACCGGCTCCGCCGGGCCGCTGGTGTTGCCCCCGGCAGGGGGTAGGCGAAGCGACACGAAGTGCGCATAGCCTGGGGGCGAGCAACAGGAACCCCGTGGAACCGGCTTCGCCGGGCCACCGGGGTTGCCCCCGGTCAGGGGGTGGAGAGCGACACGAAGTGCGCGAACCTGGGGGCGAGTTACGTTTTCCAAAGCGGCTTAAGCCGAGCCAACTCTTCATCGAAGCGCGCATTGACGCGCTTCTTCTCTTCTTCCTGTTCCGCAATGAACCGGTTCTGCACCTCGACGCTCCGGGCGTTGTCTTCGGCCTTGCGCCGGATCGAGCCCGGCGCCTTGGACGGGTCGGCCTTGTAGAACTCGAGTTCCTCATCGACTCTCTTGCGCTCGTCAGCCAGTTCGCTGAGGCGCTTTTTGGCGGCCAGGATCACCGCATCGATCTGCACCAGCGCCTCGGCGCGTTCTCGGTTGTGCGCAGCCGCATTGGGATAACGGATCAGCAATGCACGTTCGCGCCGCCGCTCTTCGATCTGGCGTGACGCCAGGAGCTGCGCCTGGCGCTCGCGCTCTTCGCGCTCTGCCTGCTCGCGCGGTGTGTAGGTCGGTTCGACCTTGCGCCGTATCGTGCCACTCGGGTTCAGTTCGCGCTGCTCCCGGTCGATGCAGTCGGGAATAGGCCGGTCCGCCGTGATGGTGTGGCCTCGCGAATCGACGCAACTGTAGATTCCGGCATTGCTGCCGGCGCCGCCAGTGCCGCCGGCCGGCGAGCGCGCTGCGCCGGCTTGTTGCGCCTGGACTTCGCCGGCAATGACCAGCGTGAGCGCCAGGAATCCAATCAGTGCATAGGTTCTCGCCAACGTGAGTCCTTCAGGCGGGTTGAATCAACGCGCGCCGTATCGGGTCCTGTATGCCAGCACCGCTTGGTGATGGGCGCCCAGTTCGCCGTCGGCGCGGCCTGAGAGGTACTGTAACAAGTCGTCCAGCGTTGCGATCGCAATCACGTGCAGTCCGAGTTGATTACGTACATATTGCACAGCGCTGTGGTCCACGTCCTGTCCGTTCTCGGTCGCCTTCTCTTGACGATCGAGCGCGATCGCCACCGCGTGCGCGGTTGCGCCGGCGGCCTGGATCGCAGCAATGGACTCCCGCACGGCGGTACCCGCAGACATCACATCGTCGACAATCAGCACGCGCCCCTTGAGCGGCGCACCGACAAGCGAGCCGCCCTCGCCGTGGTCCTTCGCTTCCTTGCGGTTATAGGCAAACGGCACGTTGCGTCCGCGGCGCGCGAGTTCAGCGGCCAATGTGGCGCCAAGAGGAATGCCTTTGTACGCAGGCCCGAAGATCATGTCGAATTCGAGCCCGCTGGCGATCAGCCGGTCTGCATAGAATCCGGCGAGTCGCGCGAGCTTGGCGCCATCGTCGAACAGGCCCGCGTTGAAGAAATAGGGACTCATGCGGCCAGCCTTGGTCTTGAACTGACCGAAGCGCAGCACCCCCGACTCCAGAGCGAACTGCACAAACTCCTGTGCCAGTTCGCCGCCCTCTTCAATCTCTCCAGCCATAGGGAATGTCCTTCGTGTTCAAACTGACCAGCCTCAACCTCAACGGCCTGCGATCGGCTGCCACCAAAGGCGTGGCCGACTGGGTGGCCGAACTGGCGCCGGATTGTATTTGCATGCAGGAAATCCGCGTGCAAGCGAGCGACATCGAAGGCAGGTTCGAGGAAATGGCGGGCTTGAAGGGCTACTTCCATTTCGCGGAGAAAAAGGGCTACGCCGGCACTGCGGTCTATGCGAAGCATGCCCCGAGCGACGTCATCGTGGGCTGGGGCGATCGCGAGTTCGACGCCGAGGGCCGCTATCTCGAATTGCGCTTCGACACGCCCCAACGCAAGCTGTCGATCATCAGCTGCTACTTTCCGAGCGGCTCGTCAGGCGAAGAGCGGCAAGCCGCGAAGTTTCGATTCCTCAAGGGCTTCTTTCCGCATCTCGTGGCGCTCAAGCGGGAGCGCGAATTCGTGCTTTGCGGCGACATCAATATCGCGCACAAGGAAATCGACCTGAAGAACTGGCGTGGCAACCAGAAGAACAGCGGCTTCCTGCCCGAAGAGCGCGCGTGGATGACCAACCTGCTGGACGCAGGCGCTGAAGGCGCCGGGCTCGTGGACGTCTACCGGATGCTCAAGCCCGAGACGACCGAAGAGGCCTACACGTGGTGGAGCAACCGCGGGCAGGCCTATGCCAAGAACGTGGGCTGGCGGCTGGACTACCACCTCGCAACACCGCAAATTGCCACGCTCGCGCGCAACGAATCGATCTTCAAGACGCTGAAGTTCAGCGATCACGCGCCGATCACGATCGAGTACGACCTCGCGCTGTAGCAGCGGCTATCGGGAGAGCGCCGGCAGCGCCTTGACAAGCGTTTCGCCGAATGACCGCATCGCTTCGCTCTCGTACGCGCCGCGCTTGGTGATGCGAAAGAAATCCATGCCGACCTTCGGCTTGACCAGCACATCCGTACGCACCCGGTGACGCCGGCATGCCGCGAGGGCGAAAGTGGGCATCACGGCAGTTCCGAAACCCGCCTCGACCATCGAGATCATCGTGCCGAAGAAGTTGAACGACTGCCGCTGCTGCGCATCGGCACGGCCGATCGCGCCGAGATGAACGTCGATGACTCTCTGGATCGGATTGTTCTGCGGCAGTGCCACCAGCTCCGCGGAACGCAGCGCCGACCATGACACCGTGCCCGTGGTCGACGAAACATCCTCCGATTCGGCCGGCGCGACGCGCATCAGCTGAAAGCGGCCCACGGGCGTCCGGTCGAGTTCTGGCGCCGCCTTGAAGAAAAACCCCAGGCCCATGTCCGCTTCGCCGCTGACAACCAGCTCTTCGACGTTGCGCAAGTCGGCGTCGAAGAGGCGCAGGTTGACCGACGGGTGGTCCTCGCGAAACTGACGGAACACCTGCGGCAACAGGTTGGACGACACCAGCGGCGTTGCCGCGATGCGCAAAGTCTGCCGAGCGGCATCGCCCTCGATGCCGAGCCGCGAGGTGACATCGTCGAGATCGGTGACCACGCGCTCGACCACCGGCAGCAAGCGGCGGCCGGCCGACGTCAGACTCACCATTCGCGTGGTGCGATCGAACAGGCGACAGCCGAGCTGGCGCTCCATCTCGCGCACGAGAGTGCTCAGCCCTGCCTGGGTCATGTGCGCTTGCTCGGCGGCTCGGGTGAAGTTTCCGATGCGGGCCACATGAAGAAAGGCGCGCATCTGACGGACCGACAGATTCATATGGTTTCATGATAGATCCATACGACATCTAAATTTCCCAAATGACCGTCACCTCGGTCTAATTCGCCTTTTGAGGTCCGGTGTCGGTGTTGACACCGGACTGGATAAGGGAGACAAGGATGAGCGTGAGCATGAGCAAGGACAAGCAACCCCAAGTGATCGTGCTGGGGGCTGGTATCGGCGGCTTGACCTTGGCGCTGAGCCTGCACCAGGCAGGCATCGCGTGCCGCGTGTACGAGGCGGTGCCCGAACTGAAGCCGCTGGGCGTCGGCATCAACCTTTTGCCACACGCGGTCCGCGAACTGACCGAGCTTGGCCTGGCCGGCGCACTCCAGGCCGTGGGCGTCCGCACGCAGGAATCGGTCTTCTTCAATTCGCACGGGCAACTGGCATTTCGCGAAGCGGCAGGCAGCGCGGCGGGCTACGACTGGCCGCAATACTCGATCCATCGCGGCGACCTTCACAGCATCCTTCTCGCTGCCACGCTGGAGCGCCTCGGCGCCGATTCCGTGGTCTGCGGCCACCGTTGCGCCGGCGTGGACCAGGACGACACCGGCGTCACGGCGCGTTTCACTGCGCCGAACGGGGCGCCACTGGCCAGCGCGAGAGCCTCCGTGGCGGTGGGCTGCGACGGCATTCACTCGGTGCTGCGCAAGCAGTTCTATCCCGATGAAGGCGCGCCGCGGTATTCGGGCGTCAACATGTGGCGCGGCACGGCCGTGCACAAGCCCTTTCTGTCGGGCGCGAGCATGGTGCGCGCAGGCTGGCTCGATCAAGGAAAGATGGTGATCTATCCGATCCGCAACAACGTGGACGGCCAGGGAAACCAACTGGTCAACTGGGTCGCTGAAATCCACGCGCCAAAGCCCGCGCTGCAGGACTGGAGCCGCCCCGGCCGCCTCGAAGACTTTCTGCCGGCGTTCGAGAACTGGCATTTCGATTGGCTCGACATCCCGGCGCTGATCCGCTCTTCAGACTCGATCCTCGAATACCCGATGGTCGACCAGGACCCTCTGCCGAAGTGGACGCACGGGCGCCTCACATTGTTGGGCGATGCGGCGCATCCGATGGTGCCGCGCGGCTCGAACGGCGCCGGCCAGGCCATCATCGACGCACGCTATCTCGCGGGCGCACTGCACAAGCGGGGCGTGGGCAACTCGGCCCTCGAGGACTACGACCGCGTGCGCGTGAAAGCCACCACAAACGTCGTGCTCACCAACCGCAGCAATCCACCGGACACGATCCTTCGCGAAGTCTTCGAACGGACCGGCGGTCGGCGCTTTGAACAACTGGACGAATTCGTGACGCAGCAAGAGTTGCAAACCATTTCGGACAACTACAAGCGCGTCGCTGGCTTCGACCCGGTCGCGCTGAAGGATCGTCCTTCATACCTTTGATTTTCGAAAACCAGAAGGAGACAACCATGCGCAAACTGACCCGATTCCTTGGCGCCTTTGCCATGGCTGCCAGCGCTGTCGCTGCCCATGCATGGCCCGATCAGCCGATCACGCTCGTCGTGCCGTACACGCCCGGCACAGGCATCGACCTCGTCGCCCGACAGTTGTCGGCGCGGCTTCCCGCGTTGCTGGGCCAGCCGGTCGTTGTCGAGAACATCGCCGGCGCCAGCGGCAACATCGGCAGCGAGAAAGTGGCGCGCGCCAAGCCTGACGGCTACACGCTCATGGTGCAAGTCAACACGCTGGTGATGAACAAGAGCCTGTACAAATCGCTCTCGTACGACCCTGTCGCCGACTTCACGCCGGTGTCTCTCACGTCGTGGGGCACATTGCTGCTGGTGACCAACCCCAGTGTGCAAAAGACCACTTCCGTTTCGCAGATGGTGGCCGCTGCCAAGGCCAATCCGGGCAAGCTGAACTACGCCACACCGGGCGTCGGCACACCGCACCATCTCTCGATGGCGATGCTCCTGCAAAGCTCCGGCGCGGAAATGCTGCACGTGCCCTACAAAGGCACCGCCGGGGCCGTGACCGATCTGCTCGGCGGACGCATCGACTACATGTTCCTGCCCGTGCATGTCGCGCTGCAGCACATCCAGGCCGGCAAACTCAAGGCCATCGCCACGGGCAGCGAAAAGCGCCTGCCCCAGTTGCCGGACGTACCGACGCTCGCTGAAGCCGGCATCAAGGGCGGCAACGTCGACATGTGGTACGGGGTGCTTGCACCCAAGGGCACGCCGCCCGCTGTGGTCGCACGACTCAACAAGGAAATCGGCGCTGTGCTCAAGCAACCGGAAGTCGCGAAAGCCTTCGAAGCACAGGGCATGGTGCCCGCGTCATCGACGCCTGAGGAATTCGGCGCGCTGATCAAGAAGGATGAGAAGCGCTGGGCCGAGGTGGTTCAGCGCGGCGGCATCACGGCAGACTGACGGCAGTCAGCGTCGATGGTCATCGCTCAGGCCGGCGGGCGCGGCCCGCGTGCCTCGCCATGTGCATTTCATGCAGCGTGATCTTGCGCACCTCCGACTGACTCGTCTCGATGTGCGCGCGCAGCAGCATGGCGGCCTGATCGCCACGGTTGGCGCGAATGGCCTTCAAGATCTTCGCGTGCTCGTCATAGGTGGCGTCGATACGCGGCTGCTTCGTGAAGTCGAGCCGACGAATGATGCGGATGCGGTCGGTCACGTCGCGGTGTACGCGCGCCATTTCGGCGTTGCCTGCTGCTTCGACCAGCGAGCAGTGAAAGGCCTCGTCCCACTGCGCGACCTGCACCGTGTCTGCGCTGCGCTGCGCAGTGGGCACGAGCCAGATGCCCGCGAGGCTGTCGAGCAGGCTGCGATCGACCCGATGATCGCTTTCGCACAGGCGATGCACCGCAGTGGTCTCCAGCACCATCCGCAAGTCATACAACTGCTCGAACTGATCGAAGTCGAATGGCAGCACCCGCCAGCCGCTGCGAAACAGAACTTCGACAAAGCCTTCCTGCTGAAGCCTGAAAAGCGCCTGCCGCACCGGCGTGCGCGACACGCCGAGTCGCTCACTGATTTCGTTCTCGGTAAAACGATCGCCAGGCACGAGGCTGAATTCGGCCACGTCACGCTTGAGTTGCGCATAGACCTCATCCGCGCGCGTACGGAACGCCGGTTCATGCAAAGCGGCTTGCGATGGAGCGATGGGGGATCGAACGGTCGGCACGTGGCAGATGTTAGTGCTTGCCGAGCGCAGCAAGCAACGAGGAACTCAGAGCCGTCCATCCGACGATGGCCCCCTGCGCACGAATCATTTCGAGCGCAGCCGCCTTGAAGGCGGGAAAGTAGCTTTCGGTGCAATCTTCAAGCAGAAGGCAGTCGTAGCCGCGATCATTGGCCTCACGCATGCTGGTCTGCACACACACTTCGGTGGTCACGCCGCCGAAGAGCAGATGCGTGATACCGCGCCGTCGAAGCATCTCGTGCAGCCCGGTCGCGTAGAACGCGCCCTTGCCGGGTTTGTCGACAACGATTTCTCCCTCGATCGGAGCGAGCGCATCGATGATCTGATTGCCCGGTTCACCCATCACCAGGATTCGGCCCATGGGTCCTTGATCGCCGATGCGCAAGCTCGGGTTGCCGCGATTGCGCTTGGCCGGTGGGCAATCGGAAAGATCCGGGCGGTGTGCCTCGCGGGTGTGAACGACAAGGCCGCCAGCATCTCGCCAAGCCTCGAGGGTTTTCTTGGTCGCCGGGACGATGGCTTCAAGCAACGAGACGTCGTTGCCCARACTCTCGCCGAAGCCACCCGGCTCGATGAAGTCGCGCTGCATGTCGATGAGGACCAGGGCCGTCTTCTGAAGGTCGAAGTCGTAAGGGAAGGGGGTGGCGGCTACCTGCATTTCGTGTCTTCGGTAGGTTGGGGGTGGCGGAGGCGGGCGGTGTGCCTTGAGCCGGCCGACGTCACCGGCCCTTCGGGCTGCCCTGCGCTGCTCACGGTACGCGGGGTCTCGCTCAAACTCGCCTGCGGCTCAAACAGTCGCGAGCCCTGATCCGCGTACCGCTGCGCTGCTCGGCGGTGCCTCAACGGCCGGCCCAAGGCACACCGCCCGCCTCCGCTGAGAGGGTGGGGGTGATTTGTCCGCTTCCCGCACTGCGATGGACTCGCAGGCTGCAGACGCTCGAAGCGCGCGCGTCCCCAGCGCAACCACTGAGCCCGGTATGCGGTGCGGGCTGTGCGACCCTTCTGCGCCGCCGAAGCGCGCAGAGTCAGGCGGATCAGGGCCGCGTGTGTCTGAGCGCAGCGAGTTTCACGCGGACCCCGCCTGAGTCGAGCACTGCAGGGAAGCCCGAAGGGCCGGCGCAGCGGGGTCGCACAGCCCGCACCGCATACCGGGCGGCCCCCCCAAGCAACAGAAACCGGCACAAACCCACGACGCCTCATGAAGCCACCACAGCGTGCTCCCCGCCCCCCATATGTGCCCCCAGCACATGCCTCTCAGCCGTAGCAGCAGGCGTCTCGAACACCACACGCCCTTCGCTCATCACCACGATCCGGTCCGCCATCTCCAGCAGCTCATCGAGGTCCTCGCTGATCAGCAACACCGCCCCGCCCCGAGCCCGCACCTGCACGATGCGGCTGTGAATCTCCGCCACTGCCGCGAAGTCCAAGCCGAACACCGGATTCGCAGCGATCAACACATTGATATCGCCCGCCAGTTCTCTCGCCAGCACCGCGCGCTGCACATTGCCCCCTGAGAGGCTGCGAATCGGTGCGCCCTCCCCCTGCGTCTTGACGCCGTATTCAGCAATCCATTCGCGCGCACGACTGCGCCATAGCGGGAAGTTGAGTACGCCAGCGCCCATCGTTTGCCACGCCAGCGGCGGTTGGTCGAAATCGCGAAGTGCCATGTTTTCCGCAACGCTGAGATCGCCGACGCAGGCATTGCGCAGCGGCTCCTCGGGCAGGCTGCGCACCTTCAGGCGCCGGTTCTCCTCGCGCCGTGCGCCGTAGGGTTTGCCCATGACCGTGACTTGCCCTGCGAGGCGCGGCCGTTGCCCCACCAGCGCCTCCACCATCTCTCGCTGACCATTGCCCGAGACGCCGGCCACGCCCAGGATTTCGCCGGCGCGCACGCTCAAGCTGAGATCGTGCACCGCCAGCGTGCCGCGATCACCCTGCGCACGAAGCCCGTCGATGCGCAATGCCACGGGTGCATCCGCCGGCGTGTCCTTCATGGCATGCAGCGCGCGCCCCGACGGCGCCGCCGTGTCGCTCTCCGGCGGCGGCGCTTCGCCTTCACCCATCATGGCGGCCGCGAGCCTCGCCGGGTTCGTGTCAGGCACCCTGCAGTGGTGCACCGCCTTGCCGCGACGCAGCACCGTCACGCTGTCGGCATAAGCCATCACCTCGCGAAACTTGTGCGTGATGATCAGCACGGTGCACATCCCGCTCAGCGCGAAATCGCGCACGTGGCCCAGTACCTCGTCGGCCTCTTGCGGTGTCAGCACCGAAGTCGGCTCGTCGAGGATCAGCAGGCGCGGCTTCAAATAAAGCTGCTTCAGCAGTTCGAGCTTCTGCTTCTCGCCAGCCGCGAGTTCCGAAGGCCGGACATCCAAGTCGAGCGCAAAAGGCGTCGTCGCCAGAAAGTCTTTCAGCTCGGCGCGCTTTCGCCTCCAGTCGATCATGGCCGGCGTCTTGCCGCCCGCCAGCAACAGGTTTTCCGCGACCGTCATGCCGGGTGCCAACGTGAAGTGCTGGTAGACCATGCCGATGCCGAGCGCCCGCGCGACGATCGGGTTCGCGATGTCCTGCTCGCGCCCATCGATCATGATGCTGCCCTCCTCGGCGCGCTGGAACCCCGCCACACACTTCACCAGCGTGCTCTTGCCGGCGCCGTTTTCTCCGAGCAGCGCATGCACCGTCCCCGGCTCGACATGCATGGTCACATGATCCATCGCCGTGAAGCTGCCGAAGCGCTTGGTGAGCTCGTAGGTGTCAAGCGCCAGCGCCCCAACGGCGGGTGGGCTCGGATTGACAGGGGCGATCATGCTCGGGGCCCTTCTCTTTCTACGTGGCCGAGACCGCGTCCAGCAACGCGACCGACCTGGCGTGTGCGCCGAAAACGCCACCCTGCATGGTGATCATCTTCAGCGCCGCGAGATGATTGCCGTGGTCCGTTGCAGCGGTGCAGTCCGACAACAGCAGGCACTCGAAGCCGCGATCGTTTGCGTCGCGCATGGTGGTGTGCACGCAGACGTCGGTCGTGATGCCCGCGAGGATCAGGTTCTCGATGCCGCGCGTGCGCAGGATGAGCTCAAGATCGGTCGCATAGAACGAGCCCTTGCCCGGCTTGTCGATCACCACCTCGCCGGCCTTCGGGGCCAGCGCTGGAATGATTTCCCAGCCGGGCTCGCCACGGATCAGGATTCGTCCGCAAGGGCCTTCGTCGCCAATCCCCACGCCGTTGGCACCGATGCGTCGCGACCGCCAGCGCTTGTTCGGCGGCAGATCGGCAAGATCCGGCCGATGGCCCTCGCGCGTGTGGATGATGTGAAAGCCGAGCTGCCGCAGCCGCGCCAGCGTCAGCGCGATCGGCTCTATGGGCGCCTGGACGAGCGACAGGTCATAGCCCATCACGTCCACGTACCCGCCCTTGCCGCAGAAATCGGTCTGCATGTCGATCACGATGAGCGCCGTGTTGTCGGGACGCAGATCGCCGTTGAAAGGCCAGGGATAAGGCTCTGCCGCGACAAACCGCTGCACTTGCTCGATTGATTTCATGAGAGGTTTGCTCGATGCTTCTCAACGTGTTGAAGACAGTTCACCAGGACTTCCGACGGCCACGCTGCCGGGCTTGCAGGTCAGCACGAGGATGAAGAGCGTGAGCACGTAGGGCACGGTATTGAACAGGTGGTACCCCCAGCCCACGCCCACCGACTGCAGCGCCGGGCCAATTGCGCCGGCACCGCCAAAGAGCAGCGCGGCGCCGATGCAGCGAAGCGGGCTCCAGCGCGCGAAGATCACCAGCGCCACCGCGATCAGGCCTTGGCCGCTGGAGATGCCTTCGTTCCAGCTGCCTGGATAGAAGAGCGTCAGCGATGCACCGCCCAATCCCGCGATGAAGCCACCCGCAGTGGTAGCCGCGATGCGCAGCCCCGCGACCGAGTAGCCGAGGGCGCGCGTCGCGTTCGCCGAATCGCCCGCCATGCGGATCAGCAATCCGATGCGCGTATGCGCGAAGCCCCACCACAGCAGCACAGCCATCACGATGCCGATCGGCACCAGGGAATTGATCTGCAATGCTGAGCGAATGACCGGGTTGTCGCTCCAGCTGCCCAACGGAATCGCCGGCAACTGCGGCGCCTGCGGCTGGATCAGCGGCTTGCCCAGATAGAACGCGAGCCCGGTTCCGAACAGCATCAACGCAATGCCGGTCGCGACATCGTTGACCCGGTCGAGAGAACACAAAAGCCCGTGCAGCAGCGCGAGCATCGCACCGACCACGCCGCCGATCAGCACGCCAAGCCACGCCGATCCAGTCAGCCACGCGCCACCGAATGACGCCATCGCCGAAAGCACGAGAACGCCTTCGAGGCCGAGATTGATACGGCCGGACTTCTCCGTCAGGCATTCGCCCAAGCTGACGAACAGAAAGGGCGCGCCGACACGCAGCGCCCCGCCGACGATCGCAGCGACGAACGCGATCCACTGGTCGGTCGTCATTGCGTGATTTCCTTCACGAGCACGGGCGCCGGCGTGCTTCGGGGCGCACGATTCTTGAACAAGGCCTTCCAGTCGATCATCCGCAAACCTTCGCTGGCCAGAATCAGCACGAAGGCCATGCCCTGCAACACAAGCACTGATGCATCGGGCAGGCCAAGCCGCCGCTGCAGCAAACTGCCGGCGGCGCCGAAGCCGCCGAACAAGATCGCGACGGGGATCACCGCCACCGGGTTGTGTCGGGCGATGAAGGACACGAGGATGCCCGCATAGCCATAGCCCGCAATCAGCGAAGCGTTGGCATTCGTATGAACCGCCGCAACTTCGACTGCACCCGCGACGCCAGCGCACGCACCGCCCAGCCCGCATGCAGCCAGGATCAATCGATTGGCAGGCAGCCCCACGAGTTGTGCGGTGCGCGGATTGCCTCCGACCACCCGCACCGAAAAGCCCGACGCCGTGAAGCGCAGCCAAAGCCCGGACACGACGCACGCGACCACGCCGATCGCGAGCCCCCAGTGCACGTCCGAACCGCCGATGCCGCCAATTCCCAGCCCGTCCGCGAGCGACCGAGTCGCCGGCTTGTTGAGGCTCGCGGGATCACGCAGYGCACCTTCCACCAGATGCTTGAAGAGCCCGATGGCGACGTAGGCGAGCAGCAGACTGCTGATCGTTTCGTTGATGCCGCGGTACTGCCGCAGCCAGCCCGCAAGCGCGATCCACGCTGCACCGGCCACCGCGCCCGCGATGCAAAGCGCCACTGTTCCCACAACGTTGGCCGGCAGCGGCAACACATACGGAAGCGCAGCGCAGGCCAGTCCGCCGAGCACCAGCGCACCTTCGCCACCAATGATCACCAGCCCCGCGCGCGCCGGAATCGCCACGCACAGCGCGGTCAGCATCAGCGGCGCCGCCCGCTGCAACGTGTTCTGCCAGGAGAACCAATCCCCAAAAGCGCCCTTGAACAGGATGATCCAGACATCGACCGGACTCACTCCGGCGAACCAGACGAACACGCCAAACAGCAACAGCGCCGCCGCGATGGCGAACACCGGCAATGCAATCTCGCGAAGAGTGTTGCGCATGATGATTTGCCTTCAGTCAAACAGCACTGTCAGCAGACACTTCCAGGAATACCGCGGAATCGGCTCCGCCGGGCCGCCGGTATTGCCCCCTGCAAGGGGGTTGGCGAAGCGACACGAAGTGCGCGAAGCCTGGGGGTCAGCCCACGGCCCCCACGACGCCTTCCACCAGGTAGTTCATCTTCTCCAGCTCGAGATCGGTCTGCTTGAACGCCTTGCCCGCGGGAATGACTACCGCGCCCTTGTTGTCCTTCAGCGGCCCCTGGAAGATGTCGAAGTTGCCCGCGAGCATCTTGCCCTTGATCTCGTCGGCGTTCTTCTTCGCGGCATCGGTCACCATGGAGCCGTAGGGCGACATCTTCACGTAGCCCTCTTTCAAGCCACCGCGCAGGAAGTTCGGATGCGGCTTGCCGGCTTGCGCTGCGTCGAGGACGGTTTTGTAGGCCGTCAGCCAGTTCCATTCCGCACCGGTCAAGTAGGCGTTGGGCGCGAGCTTGGCCTGGCTCGCGTGATAGCCGCAGACCATCTTGCCGCGCTTGGCAGCCGTCTCGACGATCACCTTGGGCCCATCGACGTGCATGGTGAACACGTCGCAGCCCTGGTCGGCAAGGCTGTTGGTCGCCTCGGCTTCCTTGACGGCCATCGACCAGTCGCCGGTGAAGATCACGCTGCAGGTGATGTTCGGGTTGACCGATCGCGCACCCATGGTGAAGGCATTGATGTTGCGCAGCACCTGGGGAATGGGCTTGGCGGCGACGAAGGCAATCTTTTTGCTCTTCGTCATATGACCGGCGATCACGCCGTTGAGGTACTGGCACTCGTCGATGTAGCCGAAGAAGCTGCCGACGTTCTTCGGATGCTTGCCTTCGGTCCACAGGCCGCCGCAATGCGAGAAGCGCACGTCCGGGTTCTTCGGCGCAACGGCCAGGATGTGCGGATCGAAGTAGCCGAAGGAAGTCGGAAACAGCAGCGTCGCGCCGTCCTGCGCGATCATTCCCGTCATCGTCTTCTGCACAGCCGCCGTCTCGGGCACGTTCTCTTCCTCGACCACCTTCACGCCGGCCAGTTTCTTGAGCTCAGCCGCCGCTTGCGCGTGCGCCTGGTTGTAGCCGTAGTCATCGCGCGGACCGACGTAGATCACGCCGACCGTCAGCGGCTTTTGCGCGCTTGCGAGTGCGCTCCATCCGCCGAGCGTGGTGGCGGACGCAAGCGCGGCAAGTGACTTGAGGGAATCACGGCGATTGAGATGGATGTGGCTCATGGTGCTGACTCCTGGGGAGTGGGGAGGGGGCTGAGGGGCTGAGGGGCTGGATATCCTGTCTTGGATACAAGATTGGGTGCATAAACCGTACCAGCGGTTTCGGGGCTTGAAATCAGCCCAAAAGGCTCACGTGCGCGGCGACGATGCGCCAGCCTTGGGCGGTGCGCATCCATGTCTGGCTCTGGCGCCCCGTCTTTGTGCTTCCTTCGCGGCGGAATTCGATGTTCGCGGTCGCGAACTCATCGCCGTAGGTGGTGATGACGGTGCGCAAGACTTCGCGCGCCAGGCCTTGCGACGGCCGCGAAGCACGGAAGTCCTGGATCTCGCGATACCCGTAGAGGTTTTCGGTCGCGCCATAGCGCAGCGTGTGCGGGCTGTCCCAGAACAATTCGTCCAGAACGTCGACCTTGTTGTTCACCAGCGCGTCTTCGTATCGGTCGAAGGCCACCGTGACCTCCGCCACCACATGTGGAAGGTTGATCGATAGCGTCATGGTTGTTTGTCTTTCCTCCTCTAGAGCGAGGCGATTGGCGCGTGCGAAACACCGGCGGATTCGAGCGCTGCTGCGACTCGAAGAACGATGTCCTCACGCCAGGGCGCCGCGATCACCTGGACGCCGATCGGCAGGTTCGGATGCGCACCCCAGACCGGAACGGCGCACACCGGCAGGCCGATGCATGAAATGGGTTGTGTCAGCACCCCCATGTTGGGACGCACCGGAAGGCGCTGCCCATTCAGTTCGAACCACTCGGCGCCAATCGGGGTCGCTGCGCAAGGTGTGGCAGCGGCGATCAGCACATCGAAGCGCTCGAACAAGCGCGCCGCCTGTTCGGCATAACGTCGGCGTACGCGCTGCGCTCGGGCGATCCAGGCCGCCGGCAGCAACGCGCCAGCCAGGAAGCGATCGCGCGACAGAGGCTCGAAGTCCTGCGCTCGCGTGCGGAGATCGGGAAGGTGCAGCGCCGCGCCTTCAGCGTTCGTGATGAGAAAGGCAGCGGCGCGTCCGGCCTCCACCATCGGCAGATCGACCGTCTGGCTCGCACCCAGGGCTTGCGCGACAGCGTCGACGGCGGTCAATGCCTCGGGCTGCGCACGCTCGCGAAAGTAGCCGCCGAGCACGCCGATTCGCAATCCCTGTACCCCACGCCCGACTGTGGGCGCAGTCGGCTCGACAGCCCGCTGCGCGCAGCCCGGATCGCGCGGCCCCCAAGGCTCCGGACCCTGCATGGCGTCGTAGGCAAGCGCCAGATCGCGTGCTGAGCGTGCAAATGGCCCGAGATGATCGAGGCTCGAAACGAAGGGATAGCTTCCGCTGCGCGGCAGGCGGCCGAAGGTCGGCTTCAATCCGAAGACGCCGCACAGCGAGGCCGGCACACGAATGGAGCCGTTGGTGTCCGAGCCCAGAGAAAGCGGCACCTGTCCCGCAGCCACGGCCGCACCAGACCCACCTGACGAGCCGCCCGCGATGCGCGACAGATCATGCGGGTTGTGCGCCGGGCCCACGTGGCTGTTCTCGGTTGTGAAGCCGTACGCGTATTCGTCCATGTTGAGCGCGCCGACCAGCACGGCGCCGGCGCTTTCGAGGCGCCGCACCAGCGCTGCATCTGCACGCGCCGGCGAGCTTTCGCGTTCGATCTTGGAGCCCGCAAGTGTCGCGAGGCCAGAGATGTCGAAGAGGTTCTTCACCGCGAAGGGCACGCCGAGCAATGGAAGCTCGCGCGTGCGCGCACCTCCGTCCGACGAGAGAGACGCGTCGACCTGCGCGGCGCGGCGCAATGCCCTTTCGCGGACCACGTCGGTGAAGGCATTGACCCGCCCGTCCGTCGCATCGATGCGATCGAGGCTCGCCTGGACCAGCGCGGAGGCACTCACCGAGCCCGCGCGTACGGCATCTGCCATCGCCGATGCGTCTTGCCGCAACAGTTCCGCGGCGGTCACGCTTCCTTCTCCTTCGGCGAAACCGGCACGAAAGTCACTGCCGCGTCTTCGTGCGCTTCGAGCGGCACTGCATCGACGATGGCCGCGAATTCCGCGGCGATCCCGAAGTAGCGCACCACCCCCGGCCGATGATCGGACCGCAAGCGCAGGCCCAGTGCGGCTGAAGCCGCGTCGACGTACGCTTCGATCTGTGCTGGCGTCATCATGAGCAGCCCCTCAACGGCGCACTTCGCGCTGGAAGATCTCGAGGCTCAGCTTCTTCATGCCGACGAAGCTGGATGAACTCAGGGTTTCGAGCGTGCGAGGGCGCGCGTCACCGTAGTCGAGGATCTCGGCGACCTTCGTCGGGCGCTTGGTCAACAGCAGCACCTGGTCCGCAAGGTAGACCGCCTCTTCCAGATCATGCGAAACCAGCAGCATCGTCGTGCCGGTCTGCATGAAAACCTCCTGCAGCTTTTCGCGGATGAAGAGCGTCATCTCGAAATCCAGCGCCGAGAAAGGCTCGTCGAGGAACAGCACTTCGGGGTTGGGCGCCAGCGCCCGCATGATCGAGGCCGTCTGCTGCTGGCCGCCCGAGAGCTCGTAGGGATAGCGCTTGAGATCGAACTTGACGTCGAACGAAGCGACCAGCTCCTGCATTCGCCGATCGACCTCTGCCTTGGAGCGGCCTTCGAGTTTCAGCGGATAAGCGATGTTGTCGATGGTGCGCATCCACGGAAACATCGCCTCCCGGTAGTTCTGGAACACGTAGCCGATCTTGGTGTCCTTGAGCGACTTGCCGTCGAACAGGATCTCGCCCGAATCGATCGGGATCAGCCCCGCGATCATGTTGATCAGCGTCGACTTGCCGCAGCCGTTGGGGCCGAAGACAGAGACGATCTTCTGCTTGGGGATGTCGAGGTCGAAGTTCTCGTACAACGGCCAGCCGGCGAAGTACTTCGTCAGGCCGCGAATGGTGATGTGCGTGCCGGCCGGCCCGGGCGTGAAGGCAGGCTTGGGCACATCGGCATACACGGGCCCGTTGATGACGTTCTCGACGGTTCTCATCGCCCGCTCCAGTGCACGATGCGCCGCTCGGCCACCAGAAAAAGGATGTTGAGCGCATAGCCGAGCGCACCCGCGGCGAGGATGGATGCGTACATGTCCTTGACGTTCATCACCTGCTGCGAATTGATGATCCGATGGCCGAGGCCACTGTCAGAGCCGATGAACATCTCGGCGACGATCACGATGACCAATGCCATCGACACCGCGGAGCGCAAGCCGACGAAGCTCGGCTGAAGGCTTTCCCACACCAGCACGTCGCGGAAGATCTGCCAGCGCGATGCGCCCATTACCTTCGCGGCCATCACGCGCTGCTTGCGCGCGTTCATCACGCCATAGGCGCTGTTGAAGACCACGATGAGGAGCGCGCCAAAAGCCGCGATGGCGACCTTGTTGACGTCCGACACGCCGAAGATCATGAGAAACAGCGGGATGAGCGCCGAAGACGGCGTGGAGCGAAAGAAGTCGATCAGGAATTCGACGCTGCGATACGCCTTCTCGTTGCTGCCGAGCAGCACGCCCAGCGGCATGCCCATGACTGCAGCGATCAGGAATGCCTGGAGCGTCCGCCAGACAGTCACCGCGAAGTCGGTGAGCAATGGCCCGCCCGCGAGCCCCGAGAGAAGCGTCGCGATGGTGTCCGCGGGCATCGGCAGCAGGATCGCCTTGATGAAGCCGAGACGGACCGCCAAGTCCCAGATGACGAACAGCACGACCGGCCCGATGAAGGGCAGCGCCTTGATCCAGTGCGATTCACGCGGCGGTGCGCTGGTCGATGCGGGGGTGCTCATCGGTTCACCCCTTGTAGAGCATCGAGTCCACCATCAGGCGCGACGAGAAGATGCCTTTTTCAGAGAACAGGTCGAAGAACTTCTGGAAGTGCGCGACGTCGGCCGGCGTGAACTCGTTGTACATCGTGTAGGCGGCCAGCGGCACTTCGCTCGTGAGCGGGCCTTCGATGGCGGTGTAGCCCTTGAGGTACTGGCGCGCGTCGCCGGGCTTGCTGCGGACATACGCAACGCCCTGGCCGTAGGCGGTGATGAATTTCTTCGCGGCGTCGGGGTTCTTCTTGATGAAGGCAGTGGTCAGCGAAGCCGAGCCGCCGAACCATGGGGCCATCGGATCGCCCAGCACGTATTTGGCGATCACGCCGGACTCGAGGATCTTCGTGCTGCCGTTCAGCCGGCCGATGGTGCCGGTGGGTTCGAGCGTGTAGCAGCCGTCGACCTGCCCCGCCGCGAGTGAAGCGACGTGCTGGCCGATGGGCAACTCGACGACGGTGGCGCCCGTCGCGCCGCCGCGCTCGAGCACCGCCTTGGCCAGCGTCACGTTCTGGATGCCGGGGCCGGACGCGACGCGCTTTCCCTTGAGATCGGCCATGGTCTTTGCGGTGCTGCCCGCCGGCACCAGCATTTCGTCGAGCACGTTCTTCGCATTGCTCGGGTTGGAACAGAAGATCTTGAAGCTGCCCGGCGCAGCGATCTCGCCGATGGCGATGTTGGCCGAGCCCGTGCCGTTGGCGCTGCCATCGCAGCGATCGGCCAGCATGGCTTCCATGATCTGCTGCGCACCGGCGAAGCGCTGCACCTCGACATCCAGCCCTGCGGTCTTGAAGTAGCCCTGCTCGACGGCCGCATAGAAGGGCAAGCCAGCGGCGATGGGCCAATAGCCGACGCGAATCTTGACTGGAGCCTGCGCTCGCACGATAGAGGGGGCCGCCGTGGCTGCGATGACGGCAGCCGCCGCCCCGGCTTGAAGGACTCGGCGCCGCGAGGCAGGCGTTGCGAGAGAAAGTGGTGTGTCGTTGCGGGCCATTGAAAACTCCGAAAGGTTGAAACTCGTTGGCGGGGCTCAGGCGGCCACCGGCACGCGCGATGCGATGTAGGCGCGCCATCCGCCGTATTGCGTGACATCAAGGGCACCGACCAGGGCGAGCGATTCGCAAAGAAAGCCCTGCACACTGCTTCCGTCCGCGAGCGTGAGGGTGCCGATGCCCAGCGGCGCCGGGATGAGCGCGACGAAGCTGCCGTATTGCGCAAGCGGCATCTCCCAGATTTCGACAGCAATCGCGGCTCCTTCGCCGGGCGCCACGCGCAGCAATCCAGGTTTGGGTGGGACCGTGCCGGGCAAGGCAAACAGGCGGTACTCGGGCGCCGTGTGTGTGGCCTGCAGCAGGCGAGCGCCCCGCTCCGTCAACTGTCCATTGAGCGGCATGCCCGACAGATGGGCGCCGACCACCGCCACCTTGATCACGGGCGCTGACGCAACGAGCGGCAGCGGCGCAGGCGTAGGCATCGGCTCGCCAGTCGCACCGAGTGGCAGTCCGGTCGCATGGTGAAAGCGCTGGCCGAGTTCGGCAAGCTGGAAGTCGCTGCCGCAGCGGCCAATCAGCGTGATGCCGAAAGGAAGCCCGTCGCCGCGGATGCTCGACGGCACCGAGATTGCGGCGTAGTCGAGCAGGTTCACGAAGTTCGTGTATTCGCCCAAGTTGCGGTTGAGGGCGACCGGATCGGCCTGCATGGCTTCGATCGTGTAGTGCGTAGGAGCGGTCGGTACCACCAGTACGTCGATGTCGTTCCAGATCGCTGCAGCGCGCTGGCCGAGCGCCTGCAGCTTCACCCGCGCATCGACATAGTCCGCAGCGCTGTAGCGCCGCCCCTGGGCGATGATGCCGCGCACGGGCTCGATCACCTCGGCTTCATGAGCGTCGAAGAAGCCGCGCACGGCTGCGTAGCGTTCCGCCACCAGCGCGCTGTCGTAGAGGAGCGCCGCGGCTTCGGCGAGTGGCGCGTAGTCGATCTCGACCGGTGTGCCGCCGAGCTCGCGCATTTGTTCGACGGCGCGAGCGAATGCGTCAGCAGAGAGGGCGTCGCCGAAAAACCGGAGCGTCGAAGGAATACCAAAGCGAAATCTTCGCGGCAGCGGTTGCGTCGTCAACGTGAGATCGCGCGAATACGGATCTTCGGCATCGAAGCCCATTGCCGCCTGCAGCACGCGGACGGCGACATTGACCGTTCGCGCGAAGATCGACACGCAATCCACGCTCTGCGCCGCCGGCACCACCCCACGCGCACTGACGAGCCCCCGCGACGGCTTGATGCCGACGATGTTGTTGAGTCCCGCAGGTACGCGTCCCGAGCCGGCGGTATCGGTGCCCAGCGCGAAATCCACCTGTCCCGTCGCCACGACATAGGCCGAACCGGAACTCGATCCCCCTGAAACGTACCGGGCGTCAAAGCTGTTCGGCACCGCGCCATAGGGCGAGCGCGTGCCGTTGAGGCCGCAAGCAAACTGGTCCAGGTTGGTCTTGCCCAGCATGGACGCACCGGCATCGAGCAGCCGCTGCACCGCCTGGGCATGCGCCGTTGGCGTCTGCGCGAACGCTGGGCAGGCTGCAGTGGTGGGCACGCCAGCCAGATCGATGTTGTCCTTGATCGCGAAGCGCAGGCCGGCGAGCGGGCCCGCACCGGCACCTCGCAAAGGCGTATCGAGGCGCGCGATCCATGCCCGTGCGGCGGGTTCGCTCACCTGCGGAACTTCATGCACCATCGTTAAGCATCCTGTCTTGTGTACAAGATGCCTTGCAAAGGGTATGCCAGCGTTTTCGAGCGGAACATGGGGGAATAATGAGAGACCTCGACGACGCCTCTCCATGTCCGCACCACCGGCTGCCGAAGCCACTCCTTCCCCGCCCTGGCGCGATGCGCTCAAGGTCTATCTCGAACCCGCCACCCTGCGCATGCTGGCGCTCGGCTTCTCGGCCGGCTTGCCGCTGCTGCTGGTGCTCGGCACGCTCAGTTTTCGCCTGCGGGAAGCTGGCGTCGACCGCACCACCATCGGCTTCCTGAGCTGGGTCGGCCTAGCCTACGGCTTCAAGTGGGTCTGGGCGCCGCTGGTCGACCGATTGCCGATCCCACCGTTGACCACGCTGCTCGGCCGGCGACGGGGCTGGCTCCTGCTGGCGCAGATGGCGGTTGTCGCCGGGCTCTGCGGCATGGCTTTCAACGATCCCCGCGACGGCCTTCCGCCGCTGGTCTGGTGTGCAATGCTGGTTGCCTTCGGTTCAGCCACGCAGGACATCGCGCTCGACGCCTTCCGCATCGAATCCGCCGCGACCCGCAAGCAGGCTGCCCTGGCGGCGGCTTATCAGACGGGCTATCGCCTTGCGATGATCTGGGCCGGTGCGGGCGTCCTGTGGATCGCCGCCTGGGCCGAGGTGTCGGGAGTCGCCGGCTATCAAAACGCCGCGTGGAAGTTCGCCTACCTGGTGATGGCCGGGTCCATGGCCGTGGGCGTGATCACCGTGCTCCTCTCGCCCGAACCCGTGCGCACGCAGCTGCCGCAGCCGAAAACGGTCGGCGCCTGGCTGGAAAGCGTCCTCATCGAGCCCTTTGCCGACTTCATCCGCCGCTACCGGTGGCAAGCGGTGCTGATCCTTTCGCTGATCGCCATCTATCGGATCAGCGACGTCGTGATGGGCATCATGGCCAATCCGTTCTACGTCGACATGGGCTTCACCAAGGACGAAGTAGCAACCGTCAGCAAGATCTACGGCGTAATCATGACCTTGGCCGGCGCCTTCGTGGGCGGCGTGCTGTCGATGCGCCTGGGCGTGATGCGCGTGTTGATGCTCGGCGCCGTGCTGAGCGCCGCGAGCAACCTGCTCTTCGCCTGGTTGGCAACGCACGGGCACGACCTGACGGCGCTGGTGCTGGTGGTGTCGGCGGACAACCTCGCGGGCGGCATCGCCTCGGCGGCCTTCATCGCGTACCTGTCGAGCCTGACCAACGTGAGCTATTCGGCCACGCAGTACGCGCTGTTCAGCTCACTGATGCTGCTGCTGCCGAAGTTCATCGCAGGCTATTCGGGCGCCTTCGTGGATGCCCATGGCTACAGCGCCTTCTTCACCGGCACTGCGATGCTGGGCGTGCCGGTGCTGTTCCTGGTGGCGCTGGCATCGCGGTCGTACAACAACGGCAAGACGGCCGCGTCCGCAGAGACTGCCAGCTCGGCGCCGTCGTGATCCCGCGGGCCTGCCCGGGTCCGGGATCGGCAGCGTATTGGCTGACGTCCGGTTCGGAAGCTAGCTGTTAGGCTTTGTGGTTTTCACGGTCGCTTTCCCGGTTTTCATCGTGTCACCTTCACGCATACCCCCACTGCACATCAGCGCCTTCACGGCGACGTCGTCCGTCGGCTCCGGCAAGGCGCCTCTTCTCGAAGCGCTCGAACAGTCGCGCAGCGGGCTCCGCGCCAACGACTTCGGCCCGACGCCGCTGCCGACTTGGATCGGACGGGTCGAGGGCGTCGAAGAACTGCGACTCCCCGAGCAGCTCGCAAGCTGGGATTGCCGCAACAACCGCCTGGCTTGGATGGGGCTGCAGGCCGATGGCTTCATGGACGCCGTGGCGCAAGCGCGCAAGCGCTACGGCCCCGCGCGCATCGCGCTGATCCTTGGCACATCGACGTCGAGCATCGGAGAAACCGAAGCGGCCTACACGCGGCTCGATGACGGTGCGTTCCCTGCCGACCAGCGGCGGCCCAAGGTCCACACGCCGCATTCGCTCACGATGTTCGTGCAGGAGGCGCTGGGCCTCGAAGGGCCCGCGGAGACCATCTCCACCGCTTGCTCCTCGAGTGCGAAGGTGTTCGCATCGGCCGAACGCCTGATCCGGCTTGGGCTGGTGGATGCAGCGGTGGTAGGCGGCGTCGACACGCTTTGCGGCAGCGTGCTTTTCGGCTTCAATTCACTGGAGCTGGTTTCGCCCGAACCGTGCCGCCCCTTCGACGCGAACCGCAATGGCATCAGCCTGGGCGAGGCCGCAGGCTTTGCACTGGTCGAGCGCGGATCGGGCAGGCTTGAACTGCTGGGCTACGGCGAGGCGAGCGACGCGCATCACATGTCCACGCCACACCCCGAAGGACTGGGCGCCGAGAAGGCGCTCGACGATGCACTCGCACGCGCAGGGCTGAAGGCAGACGCCATCGACTACATCAACATGCACGGCACGGCCAGCACCAAGAACGACGAAGTCGAAGGCGCGCTGGTCGCGCGGCGCTTTCCCGAAACCACGCACGCGAGCTCGACCAAGGGCTTTACCGGTCACACGCTCGGTGCGGCGGGCATCGTCGAGGCCGTGATCAGCCTGCTGGCGATCGAAACGGGCCTCAAGCCCGGCACCGTCAACACCGCAACGCTCGATGCCGAGTGCGGACCTCAGATCAAGCTGGAGCCCGCGCGCGGCGAAGTGCGCTATGCACTCAGCAATTCTTTCGGATTCGGCGGCAACAACTGCTCGCTCATCTTCGGCAAGGGAGAAGCAGCATGAGCGGCGTGAATGGAATGAAGACCCCGACACTCTTCATCGAAGGTCCGGCCTTCTGGGCGCCGACCCTGCCCGGCTGGGACACCGCCCGCGCGGTCTTCCGCGGCGAAGCCAGCCCCGTCGATCCGCCCGCCAAGCGGCCGTCACCGCAAGTCCTTGCCCCTGCCGAGCGCCGCCGCGCGCCCGACACCGTGGCGCTTGCACTCGAAGTCGCGGCTGCGGCGACCGCCAGCGCCGGCCGCAATGCCGCCGACTTGCCTTGCGTCTTCGCATCGGCGCACGGAGACCTGGGCATCAATGACTACATGTGCGGCACGCTTGCCGCGGACCCCAAGCTGCTGTCGCCGATCAAGTTCCACAACTCGGTGCACAACGCGGCGGTGGGCTACTGGACGATCGGCACGGGCTGCATGGCCGCGAGCAATTCGCTCACAGCCTATGAAAGCACTTTTGCCGCCGGCCTGCTCGAAGCCGCGGCGCAATGTGCCGCCGACCAGCGGCCCGTGCTGCTCGTCGGCTACGACATGCCGGCCGTGGGCGCGCTTGCGTCGGTGACCACCAGTCGGGGCTTGCTTGCAGTGGCCCTGATCGTTTCGCCGATTCAATCCGAGCGCACCGTCGCGGCGCTCGACTGGTCGCTCGCCGCAGGCGCCGCCATGATGCCTACGGTACAAACGGATGCCGCGCGTGCGCTCGATGCGAACGCGATGGCCGATGCATTGCCCTTCTTCGAGGCACTCGCGCGCGACGATGCAGAGTCGCTGAGCCTGCCGCTATCGGCCAAGCTGTCTTTGCAGCTTCAACTGCAGCCCGCGTTGCAACTGGCTGGGCAAAGCTGAGGCACTCATGAGCAATCCGCCCTCTGAACACGACGTCGTGATCATGGGTGGCGGCCTTGCCGGGCTCACGCTCGCTCTTCAGCTCAAGCAACGCTTCGCCGACACCGACATCGACATCGTGGTGCTGGAGCGCCGGACACATCCGGTGCCGCATGCGACGCACAAGGTCGGCGAATCTTCGGTCGAGATCGGGGCGCACTATTTCGACACCGTCCTCGGCCTCAAGCCGCACATGCACGATGCGCAGTTGCGCAAGTTCGGCTTCCGGTTCTTCTTCAGCGAAGGCCGGCGGGACATCGAAAACGTCACCGAGATCGGCGCGAGCCGCTACCTCACGGTGCCGAGCTACCAGATCGACCGCGGCATCTTCGAAAACTACCTGGCCGAGGAAGCCGCGCGCCGCGGCGTGCGCTTTATCGACAGCGCGACCGTTCGCCGGATCGAGCTGGCCGAAGACGCGCGTCGCCCGCACCGCATCGAGTGGTCGCGCAATGGCGAATCACGCGCCATCCATGCGCGCTGGCTGATCGACGCCTGCGGCCGCGCAGGCATGCTCAAGCGCAAGCTGGGATTGRCACAGACCAACGCGCACGACTGCAATGCCGCGTGGTTTCGCATCGGCGCGCGCATCATGATCGACGACTGGTCCGACGACCCGAAATGGCGCGCGCGCTGCGAACCGCGAGCACGCTGGCTCTCCACCAACCATCTCGTCGGCGCAGGCTACTGGGTCTGGCTGATTCCGCTGGCATCGGGGTCTCATTCGGTCGGCATCGTTGCCGACCCGCGCCTGCATCCGCTGGACCGGATGGACACCTTCGACAAGGCCATGCAGTGGCTGGGCACCTGGCAGCCTCGCCTTTTCGACGATCTCGACGGCAAGCGCGATCTGCTGCAGGACTTCGCGTTCTTTCGAGGCTTTTCGTATGGCTGCAAGCAAGTTTTCTCCGGCCAACGCTGGGCGATGACGGGCGAGGCCGGGCTGTTTCTCGATCCGTTCTATTCGCCCGGCAGCGACTTCATCGCCGTGGGCAACACCTACATCACGGACTTGATCGCGCACGACCGAGCGGGCCATTCCGTGGAAGCACGTGCGCAGCTCTATGACCAGATCTATCACTCGTTCTATGAGAGCACGCTGGCGCTCTACACCGACCAGTACGCGCTCTTCGGCGATCCGGAAGTGCTGCCGGTCAAGGTGATCTGGGACTACACCTATTACTGGGGCGTGCTGTCGCAGATCTTCTTCCAGCATCGGCTCACGGACCTGCCCGTCCTGGGTCGGCTGCGCGACGAGCTCCAGCATTGCCAGAGACTCAACTTTTCGATGCAGGAATTCCTGCGCGCATGGTCCGGCGTGAGCTCCCGCCGCAACGAGGCGGTGATGCTCGACCAGGCAGCGCTGCCTTGGTTTGCCGAACTCAATCGGTGCCTGACGGATCGGCTGGACGATCCGGCCTTCGAGGCGCGCATCAAGGCTTCCGCGCAGCAGTTGAGAGTGCTGGCGACCGAGATTCTGCATCGCGCAACCAGCGCGCACCCAGGCCTCGCTGCCGACACGCTGCGTGCCGCACTGGCCGAGAGATCCCCGCCGCCGAACTCTGAGATCGCGCAGGAGCCCATGCTTTTTGCGCCGGGATGAAAGCCCCGCCCGTTTACCCAACTTTACGAAGCGTTCAAGCCTGCTTGGCGGCGCAGGAAGAACCTAGCAAACCATGAGTACCCCACAACTCCTGATGATCGAAGACGACACTCGACTGGCCCAGATGGTCGGCGAGTACCTGACCCAATCGGGTTTTGGCTTCAGCCATGCGGCCGACGGCGCGAGCGGGCTCGACCTGCTGCAGCAACGCACGCCCGACCTCGTCATCCTCGACCTGATGCTGCCCGACACGGACGGGCTGGAAATCTGTCGCCGTATCCGGGCGCTGCCCAATGGGCTTGCCAAGGTGTCGGTGCTGATGCTCACCGCCAAGGGCGACCCCATGGACCGCATCATCGGTCTCGAGATCGGCGCCGATGACTACCTGCCCAAGCCCTTCGAACCGCGCGAACTGCTCGCTCGAATTCGCGCCGTGCTGCGCCGCCGCGGCGAAGGCGCCGCCGATGCGAGCGCGCCTTCGGTGATGCGCTTCGGCTCGCTCGAAATCGATCGCAATGCGCGCACGGTCACCGTGGGCGGCGCCCCGGCGGACCTCACCTCCTACCAGTTCGACCTGCTGGCGGCGATGGCGGAGCGTGCGGGCCGCGTGCTGACGCGCGACCAGATCATGGAAGCCGTGCGCGGCCGCGAACTCGAAGCCTTCGACCGTTCAATCGACGTGCACATGGGCCGCATCCGCGCCGCCATCGAGGTCGATGCCAAGAATCCGAAGCGCATCCTGACCGTGCGCGGTGTCGGCTACGTGTTCGCCAAGCAGCAAGACTGACCCGCTCGGCCCCAATCGCCCTACTCGCCCTGCTCTGTCGATGCTCCTCAAGCTCTATCAGCGCCATCTCTACGTCCGCATCTGGCTGGCGGTGGTCGCGGGCGTGTTCATCCTCACGCTGACGGCCAACTGGATCGTGCGCGAGGCCGCCGAGTACGAGCGTGAAAGGCTCGCGCCCGTACCGCGCGATGTCGTCGTGCTCGACGATCAGGATCACGCGATCGGCGGCGGCAAGGCGACGCGCGTGCCGGGCCAGGGCCTGGAATTCGACGTGACGCTGAACGATGGTCGCTCCCTCACGCTGCGCGTCGCGCCGCGCGATCGTCCGCCCTCGCCGTCGGCCTTCGCACCATGGCGCTCGCCATTCGGACTGGGCTGGATGGTCGCACTGGTGGGCGTCGCGGTCGCGCTCGGCGTCTATCCGATCGTGCGACGGCTCACCAAGCGGCTCGAAGAGCTTCAGCGGGGCGTGCAGCGGTGGGGCGAAGGCGACCTCTCCGTGCGCGTGGCCGAGGACGGGCAGGACGAGGTGGCCGATCTTTCCAATCGCTTCAACGCGGCGGCCGCGCGCATCGAGCAATTGGTGCGCTCGCACAAGTCGCTGCTCGCCAACGCGTCGCACGAACTGCGGTCGCCGCTCACGCGCATTCGCATGGGCCTGGAGTTGATGGGCGACCGGCCGAGTCGCGCGGCGCGCGATGAAATCTCGCGCAACATCGGCGAACTCGACCAGCTGATCGACGAAATCCTCCTGGCGAGCCGGCTCGACGCGAAGGAAGCCGACATGGGCACGGTCGAGACGGTCGACCTCACGGGCCTCGCCGCCGAGGAATGCGCGCGCGTGGATGCCGATCTCGAAGTCATCGAAGGCACCGATGGCGATGTGCTCACGGTGCGCGGCGTGCCGCGACTGCTGCGCCGTGCGATCCGCAACCTGCTTGAAAACGCCCGCCGCTATGGCGCCGGCGAAACCAGTGTCGAAATCGGAAGCCGGAACGGGGCCGCTGAAATACGCGTCAACGATCGAGGGCCTGGCGTGCCTGCGGCGCTGCGAGAACGCATCTTCGAGCCCTTCTATCGCCTGCCCGGCGCGAGTGAGCGCAACGGTGGTGTCGGGCTTGGGCTGGCACTGGTGAAGTCGATCACAGAGCGCCATGGAGGGCATGTGCGCTGCGAGGACAGGCCGGGCGGCGGCGCCAGCTTCGTGATTACTTTGCCGCACTAGGCTCGCCCCCAGGCTCGCGCACTTCGTGTCGCTCTCCACCCCCTACCGGGGGCAACACCAGCGGCCTGGCAAAGCCGGTTCCGCGGTGTCCCTGGTGCTCGCCCCCCCCGGGGCTGGGCGCACTTTGTGTCGCTTCGCCTAGCCCCTGACCGGGGCAACACCAGCGGTCCGGCTGCGCCGGATCCGCGGTGTTTTTGGGGTTGTTGCTCTCTAGAATCGCGGCCATGCAGAGATCGAACATTGTCCGGCCCGCGGCCATGGTCTGGGGGCTTACGGTGTTCATGCCGGTGGGGGCTACCTATGCGGCGGCGGTTCTGCTTTTGATTGCGCTGCTTTGTGCGGGAGGGCTTCGCGAACGGGCGGGAAGGCTTCGGGCGAGTCCGTTCTGGTGGCCGGTGGTGGTCTATGTGGCTTGGACGCTGATCGTGCTGGCACTGGGGCGGCACTATCCGCAGACGGGGTCGAATCTGGGGCACGGGCTGCGGATCGCGGCGACGGTGCTGATGGCGATGGCGCTCAAGCGGGACGAAGCAGTTTGGGCGCTGCGAGGCTTCTGGCTCATCGGGCTCTTGAACTTCGTGCTGATCGCGCTGTATTACACGGTCGGGCTTCCGGTACTGGAAGTCTGGCGCGGAGTGCTGATGCCCGTCGGAAACAAATCGATCAGCAACGCGCTGCTCTTCACGATCATGGGCGCAACGGCCGCTGTATACGGCATGCAGGCGACGAGGGAACGTCGATTCGTCCGTGTCTTGCCGGCGTTTGTGCTCACGCTAGTGGTGGCGGTGGTCATCACGCTCGCGCTGGTCTCTCGCACTTCGCTGCTGGCGTTGATCCTGGCCATTGCTGCAGCGTGCGTGCACCAATGGCGCAAGCGCCTCGGAGTGCTCGCCGGAGCGATTGCGCTTGTTGCCGCAGTGGGTGCAGTGGGCATCTGGAACACGCCTTCTGTGCACCAGAAATTCGTGCTGGGCCTGCAGGAACTCGAGGCGGCAGAAGCGGGCGCTGTCTCAGAAGGAAGCTGGGTCGTGCGCTACTACATGTACCGCGATACGGCCCGCATGATCGCGGACAAGCCGTTAATGGGCTGGGGCATCGGCGGTTGGACGGAGCAGTGGCACTTGCGCGGGCCCAAGCTGCTGGCCGACTACAACATGCCGCACAACGATCTGCTCTGGATGGGCTCCCAGGCGGGGATCCCCGGCTCACTGAGCTTGCTGGCGATCATCCTTACAGGCGTCTGGGTTGCCTGGCGCCGGAACGACCTGACCGGACGCCGCGCATTCGTCGCGATCCTGGTGCTGTTGATCGCGACGAGCCTGAACTCCGCGCTTCGCGATGCGCAGATCGGGCTGTCGATTTTGTGGGTGACGATGGTCTACCTGCGGCTCGCGCAGGAAGCGGGCGACCCGTGGCGGGAACTGGTGCCGCGCCGGATCGCCTTGAAGCTCGCAGGGCCCCGGGGACTCAGTGGTGGTTCCCCACCACCTCGCCCGCTTTGAGGCGGTAGACGGTGCCGCAGTACGGGCACTTGCCTTCACCGGTACGCGCAACGTCGAGATAGACCTTCGGGTGCGCACTCCAGAGCTGCATGTCGGCCTTCGGGTTCGGGCAGAACACGCCGCCCTGATCGTTCAGGTCCTTGGCGAGCAGTTCGATGACGGCTTTTGGAGAGGACATGGTCTTCAGACTTTCGTGAGCCAGTGGGCGTATTTGGGATTGCGTCCGTTCACGATGTCGAAGAACGCGTTCTGGATCTTTTCCGTGACCGGGCCGCGCGAACCCTTGCCGATTTCGATGCGGTCGAGTTCGCGGATTGGCGTCACTTCGGCCGCCGTGCCCGTGAAGAATGCTTCATCCGCAATGTAGACCTCGTCGCGCGTGATGCGCTTCTGCACCAGTTCGATGCCGAGGTCCTTGCAGATGTGCAGGATGGTGTTGCGCGTGATGCCGTTGAGCGCGCCGGCCGAGAGATCAGGCGTGTAGACCACACCGCCCTTGACCACGAACACGTTCTCGCCCGCGCCTTCGGAGACGAAGCCACTCGCGTCCAGCAGCAGGGCTTCGTCGTAGCCGTCGTCCAGCGCTTCCATGTTGGCGAGGATCGAGTTGCTGTAGTTGCTCACCGCCTTGGCTTGCGTCATCGTGATGTTGACGTGATGGCGCGTGTAGCTCGATGTCTTGACGCGAATGCCGCGCTTCATGCCTTCTTCGCCGAGGTAAGCACCCCAGGACCATGCGGCGACCATCGCGTGGATCCGGTTTCCCTTGGGGCTCACGCCGAGCTTTTCGGAGCCGATCCACACCAGCGGGCGCAAATAGCAGCTGTCGAGGTTGTTGGTGCGCACCACCTGCTTTTGCGCCTCGTTGAACTGCTCGGGCGTGAAGGGGATCTTCATGCGCAGGATCTTGGCGCTGTTGAAGAGCCGCTCGGTGTGGTCCGCCAGCCGGAAGATCGCCGTGCCATCGACCGTCTTGTAGGCGCGCACGCCTTCGAAGACACCGCAGCCGTAGTGCAGCGTGTGGGTCAGCACGTGGATCTTGGCTTCGCGCCACTCCACGAGATCACCGTCCATCCAGATCTTGCCGTCACGGTCGTCCAGTGAGGGGGGCAGCGCGCTCATGTTCTTGGTCCTCAGGCGTAGGGGGTATGTCGCAAAAGCTTTCGATTTTACGACCGCGACCGTCGGCGCCGCACCGACAATGCTCAGCTTTGCCTTCCCCGCGCTGCGCGCGACCCATCAAACTGGCGCAGCCAAGCCCAGGGCAGCCGCGGAACCGGCTTCGCCGGGCCGCTGGCTGCGCCCCCTTGAGGGGGAGCGCCGCAGGCGCATGGGGGGTGTTTCCATTCCAGCCAAGAAAAGGGTTTCAGTGTCCGTCTTCAAGAACGTCATCGTCTACCGCATCGAGCCCACGTGGTCGCAGTCGCTCGATCAGGTCGAGAAGTGCCTCGACGCCCAGCGCTTCGTCCCCTGCAGCCCCTCCCAGGAAAAGTCCACCGGCTGGGTCGAGCCTCGCGGCGAAGACCACGGCCCTCTTGCCGAATCGATCGGCGGCCAGTGGCTGCTCGAATTCATGATCGAAAGCAAGACACTGCCGGCTTCTGTCGTGCGCCGCAAGGTCGACGAGCGCGCCGCGCAGATCGAGGCAACCACCGGCCGCAAGCCCGGCAAGAAAGAGAAGAAGGAACTGAAGGAAGACGTCACGCACGAGCTGCTGCCGCTGGCGTTCACGCGCCATGCGCGCGTCGCCGTGTGGATCGATCCGACTGCGCGCCGGCTCGTCGTCAATTCAAGCAACGCAGCGCGCGCGGATGAAGTCGTGACCAATCTCGTGAAGGCGCTCGACGGCTTCGCTGTGGCACTGGTCAACACGCAGGTCGAGCCGGCCGTCGCGATGTCGAACTGGCTGTCGACCCAGGAGCCGCCGGCCGGCTTCACCATCGATCGCGAATGCGAGCTGAAAGCCAGCGACGAGTCGAAGGCCGTGGTGCGCTATGCCAAGCATCCACTCGACATCGACGAAGTGCGCCAGCACATCGCCGATGGCAAGCGGCCGACGCGTCTTGCCATGACATGGGACGACCGCGTGTCCTTCGAGCTCACCGAAGGCCTGCAGATTCGCAAGATCGTGTTTTTGGAAGGCACGCTCGACGACGCGCCGGCTTCCGGCAAGGAAGACAACTTCGACGCCGACGCTGCAATCGCCACTGGCGAACTCGGCCAGCTCGTGCCGGAATTGATCGACGCGCTGGGCGGCGAAATGCAACTGGGCGCAGCGCCCGTCGATGCGACGCCAGCGGCGAAGGCCAAGCCAGCGGTGGAAGAAGCTCTAGAGGACGAGTCGGCGCCGTTCTAAACGGGCGGGCGCAGTGCGTCCGCCGCGCCGGGCTTGACCGCATCGGCGCTGCGCCCATCTGGCAGCCCCTCGGCCGCGTTGTCCTCCGCCGTCTCGGCCACCTCGGGCCGCACCAGCGTCCACTCCGTCAGCTTGCCACCGACAAAGGTGGCATCGACCCATGATCCGCCCGCGTCCGTCCAGCGGAACACTTCGGGCTGCGTGTCCTTCGGTGTGCGCAGTTCGCCGATGGCGCGCGTCATCGCGACCACGTGAAGCAGGGTTGCCTTCGGCTTGAGCTTGGCGTTGAGCATCACGGCGCTCGCCACCGTGCCGATGGGCCGATCGGCAGCGCGCCTCAACACAGTGATCGCGCGATTGATATTCAAGAGCACGAACATCACGATGGCGCCGACGGCCAGCGCCACGCCGGACCAGCCATAACTGCGATAGGCCAAGCCGATCAATACGATGCCGACGACGGGAACGAGGATCTTGCCGAAATTCATGGCACCGATTGTCGCCCGAGTACGGGGCCGATTTCGACAGCGGAATCAGTCGCTCTCTTACATCCACGCCGAAGAAAAAACAAAACAGTACAAGCCCGCAGAAGCGCAAGCACAAACTCTCTTCATGACGAAGTACTGCGACGCGTGTCACTCCGCGAACAGTGATCGAGCCAAATATTGCTGCGTTTGCCACGGCAGGTTTTCGGGTGTGCGCTTCGGGGCGCACACGACTGCGAGCGCGGTTGCGGATTCGCTACCACCACCACAAAGGCCGCGAGCCAGAGCGCGTGGAGCACGATTGCCTTCAACGCCATCGCCCACACCAACGCATGGGCGCGAGCGCAGCATCTCGCAGCACTCGACAGCAATGCGTGCTGGCCTGCTGCTGGTCTTCCTCGTGCTGCTGCTGGGGCCTTTCACGCATTGGAATTCCAGCGCGTCTCCGGAGCGCTGGTCATCCATCAGAAGTTCGGTCGCATCGAAGTGGAATTGGATGGCCGCGTCGGTCACGGAGAACGTCAAGCCACTCCTGACGGCTGCCCTGGCTGTCGAACAGCCAGAGGACGACGCCGTGGGCGCCGTCACAGGGGATGGCGCGCGTCCTGCCGATGCACCTTCATCGCGTGCGGGATCTCGATCCGCCAATTCGGCACCGACGATTCGATGCTCCGAAGCGCAAGCGGCGCTGTCTCTTTGCCCGAAGAACTAGCCCTGCCGCAGTGCGCCGAGAAGCGGCTTGCCTCGCCGAGCTAGCGCGGCTGCAGCCCAATGCGAGTGACACCGAATTTCTCAAGCGCTTTCGTGAACGCGAACGATCGCTCGAATTCGGGTCGATTGTCTGGCTCCGAGTTGACGCTCCAGCAAATCTCAAAGTTGTCGACAGGCTTTGCCGCCCGGCCGGCGTAGAAGCTCGTGTAGCACTCGCTGACCCTCTCGAGCGCATCTTGTGCATAGCGCTTGGCGTTCGCAGGGTCCGGCCAATGGACTTGCGCCAGCGCGCACCGAAAACTCAGCGCGATCCGCTCGTCGAGGATGGGCTCGGTATTGAAGGCGCGAAAGAGATCGCGCAAGCGGTTGCAGAACCCCAGCGCCTCGGTCAGATCGCCCCGGACCAGGAACAAGAACTCGTCGCCCGCCGCGTACTTTCTGTAGAAGCGGCGTTGCGTCAACGGCACCTTGCCGAGCGACTCGCTGCCGATGGGGGAATCGCCAAACTTCTTCTTGTACATCTCCTCGTCCCTGCGCATGCTGACGTGGATCTTCTGCACGATGCCCCTGAGCAACCGGTCGCCGCGTTCGAATCCGAACTTCTGGTTGACGCTGCTGAAGTCATGGATGTCGAGGAGGATCAAATGGCCTTCGCGCTTCAAACCCTGCGCCTGCGCAAACATCGCGAAGTCTTCTTCAAGACGATCCTGCCGAGGTATGCCGGTGACGACGTCGAGCGTGAAGCTGCGATTGATCGAAGCCAACATCAGCTTCAGATTCTCGATTTCATCGTCCTTGCGCTTGCTCTCCACCTTTTCCGCGAACCAGAGCCTGTCGACCAGGAACCATGCACAGCCCGCCGCAAGCAACATCGAGAAGATGAGCAACGGCCACGAAAGCAAGAGCACCGAGCCGTCGACATGCACGACGGTGTCGGCCGGGACCAAGAAGAAATCGATCAGCGTCTTGCGGAAATCGTCACTCAGCTTGGCAGCCCCCAGGAGCAAGCTTGCTGCCGGGCCCACGACTGCGAGAACGAGTTTGGGGTTGACCGGCCTGAGATTCATGCGGGGCTCCAACGTTGCGTGATGGATCGGTGAGGCGGACCTTGGCTACTTTATATCGACGACTCACTCACCCGCCCCGGCCCGCGCTGCCTCGGCGCTTCAAAGATCAGCCAGTACTCCGGTCGAAGTGGCTTCGGCCGCCAACTTGCCTGCGGGGTTGTAAAGCGAGGCCTCCATGAAGGTCACCCGCTTGCCGCGTCGGATCACTCGTCCTTCTACCCATCCCTCACCGGGGGCGACCTTTTCGTAGAAGCTGACCTTGATCTCCAGGCTGAAGACGGTTTGCGTGTGGCCGGTGTCGTGGATGACTGCATGCGCCATTGCCGCATCGAGCCAGGCTGTGATGAATCCGCCTTGGGCGATCGTGCCGTTGGTGTGGCAGTACTCGGGGCGAACCGTGAATGCGGCCTTCAGCGCCTTTCGTTCCGGGTCCCATTCGGTCACGTGGAAATTGCCCATGGATTCGCTCAGGGCCTTGCCTGAGCGGATTCGTGCGTCCTGGTCGTCGTTCATGGGATGCGAATGCTGGTGGAGGTAGGGCATTGTCGTGCCGGAGGGCGGCTAGCCGACGGGGCGGGGCGGCACGAACTTTGGACGTCCAGCCAGCGCGCGCGCAGCGCATCGAACTCTGCATAGCGAAAGGCGAGCACCCTCGTCGGCTCCATCGCCTGCACCCAGGTGGCCGAGGATTCGCCCGACAGCAAGTCCAACAGCGAGCCGGGTGAAGCGCCCGACGTCTGCGAAGTCGCGGGTGTGCTCCTCGCCCCGCGTCGATGTAGCATTCGCGCACAAGGCTCTCGATCATGTGGAAGCACCACTGGGCGCGCTGCCCGGCTTCGAGCAGCCACGTGGAGGTCGCGATATCGCGTGGCTCGATCAGGGCTGAGACGGCAAGGCTCATTGCTGACGGAGGCGAAGCGGCGGATGTCTTCGCCGAAGCGTTGTTGAGAGGTGGGGGGGCATTGCGGGAATCGTCGGACGAACGAAATAGACGGTGTGGCGCGCCGCGCCAGACAATTCGAAGAGCGAGAGCCGACATCGAGCCCCGCACTCCGGCAGCGGCCGCGTTTCCGCTGGTCGATCAGCAGGCCGTGCTCGCTGCGCGCACCGCATTGGCGACGATCAGTCGCGAAGCCACCCACGTGGCGCGAACTGTTAAATAGACACGAGGGTGGTCAACTTGTGTCCAGTTGATCCTGCCAGTAGTACCTAAACGCGAATCGGTTGATCCGCTATCCCCCACCTAAAGACGTCTTCTCCAATTTTCATCCAATCGTCCGCGTTAATTGACGTCTGGATTCGCTCCATTTGTTTTGCATCGGACAGCTTTCTGCAGTGGTCCAAGAAGCGAGGCACAGTGTTTTCTCCCAGCCCCTCCGAGATCAAACAGTTACAAGACTTATGGCTTGTGTGGGGGCAGTTGTCGTTGCAGGTTACGCGGTGATTGGGTCCGCTATCCGTAACGACGCTTTTCCAGTACTCTCGCCGCGCCACCACGCCGTCCGTTCCAGTGGAGAAAAAACCCAAAACACCTTCTTTTAGATCTGCATATCGACGCGAATCCGGACGTGTCGCAAGTATGCTTTTAAGCTGTTGCAGCTTATCGCAAACTTGCGTGGCCTCGGGGAGGTCGGCCAAAATGGAGTCTTCAACCAGATTCAGTGGCAATAGATTCTCTACCTCACGGCACGGAAGTTCGACGTGCTCACAAATCCACTGCGCCGTATCCGCGATTTGGCCGCAAGTGCGGCTGCTTAATCCGGAGGTGGCTTTTGGGTGATCTAGGTCGGAGTCTGTAATTGTCAATACCAGCGCGCGTCTTTCGGCAACCGTCGCTCTGAAACAAGGGGCAATTTCATTCCCACCACCGTTTCGGAGCGAGAGTGTTATGCCTACTCCGCCAATTTTTGCATTGCGCCTGTAGTGTTTCGCAGACAATCGGAAGACCTCCCCATCGCGAAGGTTCTCTGCCAACAGTTCAGATTCCTGAAAAGGCACGCCTATGAGAGTTCTGATTGGAACTTGCCAGCCGTCGGCGCATTTTTCTACATGCATTCCGGTCGACCGAATAATCACCCGTTTTGAAATGCATGCACGGAGTGCCCCATGCTCTGCGACTCTCGAGTAAGCCCTAGCCGCCGCCGCCTTCGCCGGGCCACTTATGTCTTGTTCACCCAACCACTTCAGAGTCTTGCTTGAGCCATATAGAAGATGTCGTCCGTGAAATGACGCTGAAGCGACAGCCTCAAGTACGGAGCAAATTTCTAAATTTGGAGTTTCAAAGGTTTCAGGAAGGTCGTCCGCCAATTCAATCCACATTATCTGACCTCTGGCTCGAAAAAGCCGAATGGCCAGTTTTTTAGTATTCCTCGCTCATCAAATTCAGAGATTCGAATCGAAGTTGAAGAAGCATTGTTTTCTGAGGATTCAAACAACAGTACGCTGACATTGTGCGACGCAAGCTCACCCGCTTCGATGAGTTGACCTAACCTGTTGACGATCTGCTGACTATGCGTCTCCACGATAATGGGGACTGCGGTTTGGCCTGCCAGGTTGCTGACAGCTCCTGCGAATACATCTGCAAGTCTTGCTTGATAGTCAGGATGAAGATGCAATTCCGGTTGCTCCAACACGACTACGCTCGCCGGTTTTGTGTGGCCTACCCGACGATTGATGGCCCACAGCTGCGCAGCAATGGGGAGAACTTGGGATATGCCAAAACCCATGTCCGCGACGTTGTAAGCTTGAGCGTCATTGGCCCCCTGTGCCATAACCATCAACTGATCACCTTCTCGATTGGGATATGCATCGATATCTAGATTTTTCTTGATCCACGCTCTAAAGTCATTTAATTGATAACCGGTAAGACTATCCAGAAACATTGGAAGATTTCGCCCCTCCGGATCTATTTCAGAAACGGAGAGATCCACTCTGCGGTAGTAACGTTCTGCAGTAGCGCGCAATGGCTTCAGGTAGCGAACGCCCGCAAAATACGTCGAGAGGCCTGCATCAAGTTGTTGCAAGATGCTGGTGACATGTCCTGCAAGCTGTGCCTTATGCAACTGACGCGCCATAAAGATCCGCGAAGTTGCGCTGGCCATGTACGATTTCCAGCTATGCGGTCCGGGAATTTTTGGCAATGCAGCAGCTATTTGTTCGACTGTACCGACTGGCACCTGCTTCGCGAGTCTACGCGCCGTCGCCGTGCTCGTGTTTCCGTGAACAAATCTCCGGATGACCTGTGCGGCGTTGTCTATCCAAGGATTGTTCGCCGGTACCCACTGATAGGCATCGGAGTTGGAGCCGTCTTGCTGTCGTGTATAAAAGATAAGTTTGGGCAGAAAATCTCCTTGAAAGCTCATCAAAAGATGGTCTTTTGACGGAAGATTCTGCACCTCACCATTGACTTTTATGTAATTTCCTTCCTTTACAGTCAAGGGGAAATTTATCTCAATGGTACCCCCAAATACACTCACGTGGAGAGCTTTGGCAAATCCGGTCTTGCTGTCAGGGTTCTCCGCGAGCGTTAGCTTAACGCTCGCTTTCTCTATTTTTGCGCGAGACGCCCTGCTCCAGTAGGAGCTGCTTTCATCATCCCAGGGATCTACATCGGCGTCCGCGGCGGGAAACTCCACATCAAACATAAAGCTAATATCCGTTTCGCCCTCGCTGACGGCTCGCCCGATTGATCCAAAATCAACCAAATCACCGAACCATAGGACCGGGGAGCGTTTGCGCCTCTCGGCGCTCTGGCGCAATAGCGGAAATACGCGCGCAAAGGTGCTCTTGCCAACACTATTTTTTCCGAGCAACACGGTGATGGGTGCCAACCGCACATTCGGTTTAACCGACTTTAATCGTCTGAGATTTTCAATTCCAATTGATGTTATTTTTGTCATAGATTGAGCGGGTGAATCGATTCGGGGCCTCAAGGCTGCACAGGATGCGAGGAGCAGCGCCGGCCATTTAGGGCTCTACTGTGTAACACTGAATTTCCGATTATGTGTGCAGTCGCGGAACTCCTTGGCCTGTCAAAGATTACGTGCGATAGACGTCATCTTCATCAACGGCACTTGGCTGGTCCGCCTTGAGACGCCTCCGGTCTTTCGCTTGCGGCTTGTGGCGCGCGGAACCTTGTTCGAATGTCAGCATGTCCTCAACGGACCCCTGCAGCGCAGCGGGAGCGGCCGTTGATGGACATCCGAATTCGCGACGGGCCAGTGGTAGCCTGCCGCACTAGTGATTCACTCGCAGAGCCAATCGAGCTATGTCGCCCTCTTCCCCGTGACAGCAGCGCTGGGAAGATGCCTCAAGCGCGATGCAGGCTCCTCCTTGCGCCTCGGCTCGCACGGCCTCTGCACCATCTTAAAAGGCACTCTGCAGGTGCCCATAAGCCAGCATTGCTCAAAATCTCCAGTTCGGCCTGGTGTAATCGGTACTGGTTGAACCCGCCAACACCGGCCCTCGGCCTTCACACCATTGGAGTCCATGTCGTGATAGCGATCGACGAGGCGGCGGCGATCCTCAATCGAACTCTTCGCTATATCGTTCATGTCGCCCAAGCTGCCTCAGTCCATTGCCTCTCCATGACGTTTGAAATTGGGCTGATGCCCTCCTTCGAGAGATCGGCCGCAAGGAACCGTTGTTCAGTTGCCTACGTACTTCGTCCTCGTCCGGAAAGTAGGCCGTCGCAATCCAAGCCTCGTCGTGCCTCGAGAACGCGCGATGTGCCGGCACAAACTTCAGGCCGATGAGCATTTGTTTTCCGTCAGAGCAATCACCGACTACGGTGCGAGCAGCGCCGAGCCGTTTCGCGCTGACGTGCGTGACGTTGTTAAGCGCTTCCGGCAAACAGGTGAGAAGCCTGTGAGCTTCTTTTGGGCGCTGTCTGTGCAAGTGATCCGCCTGTAGCCCCATGCGAAGGTCGGGCGCCCGGCTCTCCACCTTTAGCAGCCGCAATAGCTCTTCGCAGAGGGGCGGAAGAACTATGTCGGCCACGAGTGCGGCGACGTACGCTTGGCGCTGGATTGGAAGATTTACGGCCGCAAAATAGTCGTATGACGCGGAACGAGCCAATGCAGCCACATGTTGTTGTGGGTGCGATGGAACGCGTTCTGGAGGAAATTCCATGAGTGGGTTCAATTCTGCCAGCTGCACCGCGAACATCAGGAAGCCACACTCAGTCTTCGGCCGCCACGCGACACGCTGCGGAGCTACTGGGCTTGATGGTCTTCGCCTTGCGATTCCAATCGGCGCTTCTGTCGGCGTCGATGGTCGGCCATTGGCACCGTGAAAGCCGAGATACTCGCGAATATCGAACGCCAAATTCCGCGTGCTGACGATCGACGGCGAGACGTGGCTTAAGGCAACCGGCCTTGCGGCACTCATGAAGCCGCGCGAGAGCACGAATGGCTACGAGGGCAGCGAGTTCATCTAGCGAGCAGCATCAGTCCTCGAAATCGGACTCCCTAAATTTGGGCGGAAGCGAAGGGAAGGCGGACACGGCAATTGAGTGCGCACGTAACGTCGCAAGCGCATCAAGGCGCAGGCATAGCAATGCGATTCCTGCGCGAACCCCAGTGGCCGGACCTTCCGTGCCTTTCAGCACGTCGCGCGCCAGCCATTTGAACGCGTCGCTCGTCAACATCGGCGTCACGAGGTCGCGCACGCGCTTCCTGTTCGCCCCACTAATAAGACTCACGCCGCTTAGCTTGAGCGCAAATTCAATACGAACTCGACGAACCCAAAGTGATCGCATCGAAAAGTTCGCGCCATAGCAGGCCGACCCAGTAAGCCATCGTCACCTTCGCGCCGAATGTGCCAAGCGACTTTTCCGGGTCCAGAAGATCATCTTCCTTCTCCTCGCATGGCAACAATGCGTTCGCGAGCAGTTGCGAAAGAGGGGCATAGACTTCGCCGCCCCCAAAATGACCACTGCTCTGTTCGACTCATGGACCAGGTCAGTGAAGAGCCGCTCGAACTCGGCGTGCTGATCTCGCGCGGCTTGATTGGGCAAAAGCCGCCCGAACATGGATCGTGACAGGATGGCCTAATAATGACAAAAGAATCGCAGACACTCACCGGCTAACGCTTGCCAATAAAGAACGCCATTTGAACCACTTGGGGCTTGGAACGCGTCCATAACGTAGACTGCGCAGCAACAACAAGAGGAGACATATATGGCGACTGCCAAATCTGGGCAGAAGACGGCGACGAAAACTAGATCAGGAACCGCCCGATCCGCTTCCAAGGCTTCCACGGAATCCGCAAAGGGCAGGCCATGGACATTCCCCAAAAACACACTCGAAGACTCGATACGCGTTGCGCGAGCGATTGAGGAAAAGAATGGGGGCAACCCCATGCCTGCGGATTCGCTTGCCATAGCAGTTGGCTTTCGGCAAGCATCCGACTGGCGGTTTCTTGATCTTCTGCGATCGGCGAACCAGTACGGCCTTGTGGAAGGCACCCAAAAGACGCCGGTCCAGCTTGCTCGAATCGGCCAAGACGTCGTTGCGCCGAGTACGCCGCATCAGCGAACCGAGGCGTTAACGGCAGCATTTCGAAACGTGCCCGACTTTGCCTCCGTTGAAAAGTTTTATCAGGGCAAACGCATTCCTGAAGATGAATTCTTCTTCAACACACTGACGCGAGAGTTCGGGGTGCCTCGGGAAAGGGTGGACCAGTTCGCCATCGTCTTCGTGGAGAACCTGAGGTTCTTGCGCGCGTTCTCGTCAAACGTGTCCGGCGGCGACGAGTCCAATCTCGCGGTCGAACCGTTCGCTTCGACGCAACCCGAAAAGGTTTCGAGCCCTGTAGTTCTTAAGGAACCACGCTCCCGAGAATTTTTAGACACTTGCTTTGTGATGATGCCGTTCGGGGAGTGGTTTGATCGCTACTACCAAGAAATCTATGCTCCTGGTATCAATGAGGCTGGGTTCGAGGCGATCAGAGGCGATGAACTCTTCCATACCGGTAGCGTGATGGAGCAAATCTGGGAACAGATTGAAAAGGCGAAGATTCTTCTAGCCGACTTGTCCGGAAAGAATCCGAATGTCTTCTACGAGCTTGGCTTGGCACATGCAGCTCGGAAGCCTGTGGTTTTCACTGCTTCAAACCTTGACGACGTGCCTTTTGATCTGCGCCACCTTCGCGTAATCATCTATGACATTCGAGAGCCTGAATGGGCTTCACGCCTGCGTGCCAGCGTTGCTGACTACCTACGGAACGCAGCAAGGGAACCCACAAAGTCCATCCCCCACCCATTCCGTGGAAGCGCTGAGGAAGACGCTGCGGCTGTTCGCGCGATCAAGAGAGCTGCCTGACGCCTGAGCGGCCGACCCAGCCGCAAGCTGCGACCGGGCTTTTACTAGTCTTCAGTGCAGCGCTTCGCGCACCGACTGAATCGCATCGGTCACAGTCTGCATGCGCCGCACCATCTCCGCGTTGACCACCTCCATCAACGCGCTCAACTCGATCGGCTGGATGCGAAACTCCTCGATCTCCTGAAGGTAGCTCGGCGTCAGAAGACTTTGCACGCAGGCGTACGCACGATGCGCCGCGCGCAAATTGTTGAACTCGTCCTCGACAAGGAGCGCGGCGTTGCGGGCCGCTTTGTTTTCGGCTGACTTCTGAAGCGCGAAAGTTGTCGCCGGTTGGGATCTGGCGGCTTTCCGCCTTTTGGAGTTGGAGCTATCGGAAGAACTCGTGATTGTGCGATCAGACCTAGCCATTTTTTTGGCCTCCCTAGTGAATGCAGTTTTCCCTAAACCGCCGCACCCGCTTCCAAACGAAGGCGGCGGCTCGAACGGGTTGGAAGACCGGGCATTCACTACGAAAACCGGCAGGACTCGCGTCCTCCCGCTCGAGCCGCCAAAAAAGCAGAACGAGCGAAGAAGCCGCAGACCCAGAGGGGACTGCGGCTTCCGCCGTAGTGAATAGCTTCGGGCTTCCAAACCCGGTCACGCCGTTGTCGACGTGGCTTGCGCAGTATGCCAGCGCTACTGCATCTGTCTCACGATATCCAACGCCTCTTCAATGCGATCCACCGCATGAATCGTCAGCCCCTCAATCTCTTTCGCCCCCTTCCGCGGCGCATTCGCCTTCGGCACGATCGCCACGCTGAATCCCAGCTTCGCAGCCTCCCGCAACCGCTCCTGCCCACGCGGCGCCGGCCGCACCTCACCGGCCAGCCCCACTTCCCCAAAAGCAATAAACCCCTTGGGCAACGGCTTCCCGCGCAAGCTCGACGTGATCGCCAGCATCACCGCCAAGTCCGCCGCCGGCTCACTGATCCGCACCCCACCCACGGCGTTGACGAACACGTCCTGATCCATGCAAGCCACACCCGCATGCCGATGCAACACCGCCAGCAGCATCGCGAGCCGATCCCGATCCAGCCCCACCGACAAGCGCCGCGGACTCGGCCCGCCGTTGTCCACCAGCGCCTGAATCTCCACCAGCATCGGCCGCGTGCCTTCCAGCGTCACCAGCACCACGCTCCCGGGCACCGGCTCCGCATGCTGGCTCAGAAAGATCGCGCTCGGATTCGCCACACCCTTGAGCCCGCGCTCTGTCATCGCAAACACACCGATCTCGTTCACCGCCCCGAAGCGGTTCTTGATCGCCCGCACCAGGCGGAAGCTCGAATGCGTGTCGCCTTCGAAGTACAGCACCGTGTCGACCATGTGCTCCAGCACGCGCGGGCCGGCGAGAGCGCCTTCTTTCGTGACGTGCCCGACCAGCACGACTGCCGTGCCGCTGGCTTTGGCAAAGCGCGTGAGGTGCGCCGCGCATTCGCGCACCTGCGCCACAGAGCCGGGCGCCGACGTGAGCTGATCTGAATAGACGGTCTGGATCGAATCGATCACCGCAATCGCCGGCCGCGTGGCGTCGAGCGTGGCAATGATCTTTTCGAGCTGGATCTCGGCCAGCACCTGCACCTGCGATCGCTCCAGGCCGAGTCGGCGCGAGCGCAATGCAACCTGCGCGCCGCTTTCTTCGCCCGTCACATAGAGCGCGTTTCGGCCGGCGTGCTGCAACGCATCCACCGCCTGCAGCAGCAGCGTGGACTTGCCGATGCCCGGGTCGCCGCCGATGAGCGTGACGCCGCCGTCGACGATGCCGCCGCCCAGCACGCGGTCGAGTTCATCGATGCCCGTGGGCGTGCGCGCGATGTCGGTGGCTTCGATCTCTGAAAGGGTTGCAAGCTCGGCCGATCCGGCAAGCGCGGCGAATTGAGTGCCGAAGCGATTGTTGGCGGTGCCGCCGGCGGGCGCCGCAACCTGCTCGATCAATGTGTTCCAGGCACCGCAGCTCGGGCATTTGCCGAGCCATTTGGCGCTCGTGCCGCCGCACTCGGTGCAGACGTAAATCGTTTTTTCTTTGGCCATGCCGTCAAGTGTAGGGAGGCGCAGGCGCGCCACTCCGCGCACAATGGCGCGCGAGACCCTCTGCTCGATGGCAATCACCCCGGAGCTTGATATGACCTCCACCTTGAAGCTCGTGATCTACATGGCCGTACTTGCGTGGCTCACGTCGCTTGTCGCGGGCCTCGTTCGAGTCAGAGGATGGACCTTCTCCGGCACCATGCTTGCGTTCGGGAATCGCGACAACCTGCCAGTGGCGACGCCGTTCGCAGGACGGGCCGAACGCACTGCCCGGAACACCTTCGAGAACTTCGCGCTCTTTGCCGTGATCGCGCTGGTCGCACATGCAGTGGGGGCCACCAATCCGAAAGTTGCCCTGGGGGCGGAAATATTCTTCTGGGCTCGCGTGCTGTACATCCCGGTGTACTACGCCGGAATCATCTATTTGCGCACTGCGATCTGGACGATCAGCATCGTGGGTCTGGTGATGATGATCATGGCCATTTTGTAGGCGCAACCCGCGCCAGGCGCGCGGAAGATGCAGCGCCGCAAAAGTCGCCGCCGCAGCGTCCCGGCGCTAGACTCACCCGACCATGACGGCCAGCCTCGATCAGCCTTCCGGCCAGGGGTTCACACCGCAGGCTTCGGCCGGCGAAGCGGATGGCTTGCAGCCTGTGGCAGCTCTCGCCGAGGGGGCCCTGCTGGATCGCGAATTGGAAGACCGGCTGCGCCGGCGGCTGTTCGTGCTGGGCCATGCGGCCGTGCGCCAGGGCCTGATGGCGGTGGTGGTGTTCGCAGCGGTCTTCTCGGCGCTCACCGGCCCGCGGCTTGCCATTTTTCTGTGGGTGGCACTGGTGTGTGGCGTGCTGATGGTGCGCCTGTACTTCCTCGAAGAGAACCTGCGGGTGTACCCCGCGCCCCAATACGCCGAACGCCAACCGGCCGGCAACTGGCGCTACTTCGCGCCCTACACCGCGACCAGCGTGGTCTGGGGGCTGGGGCCGTGGTTCCTGATGCCGCTGGGGCCGATCCCGACCGAGTGGCTGGCGGTGCAGGCGGTGTTCGTATCGGGACTGATGACGGGCGTCGTTCCGGTGGTGGCGCCGTCGCGCAAGGCCGCCTACATGTGGCTCGTGCCGCTGGCGCTGGGCATGGCGACACGCGCCGCGGTCCAGGGCGGAGCGGTCGGTTGGACCCTGTGCACCTACATCCTGCTGTACGCGATCGTGGCGTGGCGTTTTGCGCGCCAGCAAGGCGAACTGCTGCGCGCCGGGCTGCGTTCGCAGATCGAGAAGGAGGAGCTGTCGCGCCAGCTGATGGCTCAGTCGCACGACCTGGAGCGGCTGAACGCCGAGCGCAGCCGCTTCTTCGCATCGGCCAGCCACGACCTGCGCCAGCCGGTGCACGCACTGGCTTTGTTCTCCGAGGCGCTGCGGCGCGAAGTGCAGGGTACCCCGGCGCAACGGCTGGCCGACCAGGTGGTGGAGGCCACGCGGTCGGTGAGCGGTCTGCTCAACGGATTGCTCGACATTTCCAAGATCGACGCTGGCGCGGTGCAGCCGGTGTTCGCACCAGTGGCGGTGGATCAGATCTTCCTGCGCCTGTCCCAACTGTATGAAGAGCGCGCGGCCGCGGCCGGGCTGCAGCTGCGCTTTCACCCGATCCCGTGCGAGATCGTGAGCGACGGCGATCTGCTGCTGCGCGTGCTGTTCAATTTCGTCGACAACGCCTTCAAGTACTGCGAGCGCGGCGGCGTGCTGGTGAGCGCGCGGCCGCGCGGCGGGCGCATCAGGCTGGCCGTGTGGGACACGGGGCGCGGTATCGGCGCCGCGCACCTGTCGCGCGTGTTCGATGAGTTCTACCAGGTGGACAACCTGCATCGCGACAGCGTGCGCGGGCTCGGAATCGGGCTGGCGATCGTCAGGCGGCTCGCCGTGCTGCTGGAGGGTGAGGTGGGCTTGCATTCGACGCCGGGGCGGGGCAGCGTGTTCTGGATCGAGCTGCCGCTGCGCCCCAGCGCCGCGGCGCAGGCCGGTGCGCTCGCCAACGTTGCCGGTGCGCCTGTGCCCTCCGTGGCGAGCGCTGATGCAGCGACGCCCGAGCGACCACTGCACGTATTGCTGCTGGATGACGAGGCAGCAGTCTGTGAGGCCATGCGCATATGGCTCGCGCCCTACTGCGCTGCCATCCACACCGCGCAGACGGTGGACGAGGCCAGCGTCGTAGTGGCGCGCGAAGGCGCGAGGCTCGACGCGATGCTGGTGGACTTCCGGCTGCCCGGCGAACTCGACGGGATCGGCGCTACGCACCGCCTGCGCGCGCAGGCCGGACGCATGCTGCCTGTCATCCTGATCACCGGCGACACTGACCCGGTGCTCGTGCGTGCCGCCTACGACAGCGGTCTGGTGGTGATGTTCAAGCCGGTGCAGCCCGAGCAGTTGGCGAAGCGACTGCGAGAGCTGTGTGCAGCGCCGGCCGATGCGGGCGTCCCACCTTTCGACGGCGCGCGTTTGTCAAGCTGAAGTGTTTCTCATTGATTCAGCCGATCGCACTCGGTGCAGACGTCGAGTGCAGGGAAGGCGCCCTCATTCGCGCACCGGGTGCGGGCAAGCTCCCGCGCAGGTCACGCCAGCACGCGCCGCAATGCGCGAATGCGCTGCAGCGCGATCGCAGTGCCTCCGCCGAACAGACAGGCTCGTTGACGCAGCAGCGTACCGTCCAGAGCCTCGAGTGCGCGCGCGATGCGGCGGTGACGGGGCCGTTCAAACAACAGGGTCGCTCCCGAGCGCAAGGCGCAGGGCTTCAATGAGACTGCTCTCGCTGGCCGACAAGGTCGAATGATCGATGTGCCGCCAGTTGCGCTCGTAGATGCTCAACGCTTCGCGCGGGGTCAATTCCTGCGGGCCATGAACCTGCCACGCGAGTTGCTTGAGCCAGGGGTAGTCGGCAATGCGAACGCGCGCGGGAAGCCATCCTCGGTGATTCGCCGCGGAAGAGTTTGCAGAATCCTCTAGCGGACTGATCAGTGCCCGAAGGCCGAGCACTCCCAGGACCTTGACGTATGCGCCGATGGTGATCGCGGGCTCGCCTTTTTCGATCCGGTGCAGGGTCACGCGCGAAATGCCCGCAGCTTCGGAAGCGGCCACCGCGCTGATGCCCAGGTCCTTGCGGCGTCGGCGCACGGTGGCACCGATGGCAGCCAGAGCCTCGGCGGATTGGGTCGTGAGTTCGGGGCTGCGAGCGGGCATAAGTGTTTCTCATTATGTGCAAACATGCCTTTTTGTCAATAATGAGAAACGTTTCTTGGTGCTCAGTGGCTCGCGCCGAATTCGCGCGTCAGCAGTTCCGCGAAGGCCTCGGCCGCTGGCGACAGCGATCGGCCGCGCTTGACGATCACCGCGATGTTGCGCGCCACCGTGGGTCGCACAAGTCGCCTCGCCACCAGATTCGGGTAACTCGCATGCGCAAGGATCGACGCGGGCAGCACCGAAGCGCCGAGTCCGCTCGCGGCCATGGCAAGTGCGGTGCCCAGCAAAGTCACCTCGTGTGCAATCTTCAGTTCAACGCCCGCCTGCGCGGCGGCGCGATCGATGCTGCCGCGCACGCCGTAGCCCGGCTTCACGGTGATGAGCGGATGCGCGGCCAGTTGTTTCCATGAGATCTGCGGAGATGACGACAACCGCACGCCACGGTCGACGATCACGCTCAGGTGGTCGCGCAAGAAGACGCGTTCTTCCAGCCCGGCGACCTTGCCGTCGAGCGTCCCGACGCCGAAGTCCACCTGCTCGCTCTGGATGCGTTCGACAAACTGACCGGGCGCGCAGTCGTCGATATTGACCTGCACGTCCGGATGCGTGCCGAAGTAGCGCTGCATGGCCTTCGGCATCAGGGTCTGCGCAATGGTCGACGTGGCAGCCACGCGCACGCGGCCATGCCGGCCGCTGGCGAGATCAGACATCGCGGAACCGAGCGCGTCCAGCTCGGCCAGCACGCGTTCGGCGAAGACGATGGCCTGGTCGGCCGCCTCTGTACTGCGCAGGGAACGCGTGGTGCGATCGAACATGCGCAAGCCCATGCGTTGCTCGAATTCGCGCAGCAGCACGCTGACGGCCGGCTGTGTCAGCGCAAGCTGGTCCGCCGCGCTCGACAGTTGGCCGCTGTGATACACGGCGACGAAGGCGCGCAACTGCCGCACGGAGGGCAGGCCGCGCATAGATAACGGTTTTTTATGAATCGCCATGAAAGCTTCATTTTTTAGCCGATGCACATCGGCTTTTAATGGACGGCTGAGACTTCTGGAGACAAAGAGCGATGAGTGAAGAACTCCAAACGCAGGTGCTGATTGTCGGCGCCGGCCCGGTCGGACTGACGCTGGCGATGGATCTGGCGCAGCGCGGCATCGACGTGCTGGTGGCCGAGATCCGCCATCGCGGCGAACCGCCGAACGTGAAGTGCAACCACGTGTCGGCCCGCTCGATGGAGATCTTTCGCCGGCTGGGCGTTGCCGCCAAGCTGCGCGACAGCGGCCTGCCTGCCGACTACCCGAACGACGTGGCCTACCGCACGACGATGACGGGCGACGAGTTGTCGCGCATTCCGATCCCCGCGCGGCGCGACCGCTACACCGCGACGGGCGGCCCCGACACGGGGTGGCCGACGCCGGAACCGCCGCACCGCATYAACCAGATCTATCTGGAGCCGGTGCTCTTCGCACATGCCGAAGCGGTGCCGGGCCTGCGCATCCGCAACCGGACGCGCATCGACGACTTCACGCAGGATGACGACGGCGTGTGGGCGAACGGCGTCGATCTCGACAATGGGCAGCCGGTGCGCATCCGCAGCCGCTACATGATCGGCTGCGACGGCGGGCGCTCGATGGTGCGCAAGAAGATCGGCGCGCAGTTGCACGGCACCGATGTGGTCGGCCGCGTGCAATCGACCTACTTCCGTGCCCCGGCGCTGCTTGGACTGCTGAAGCACGCGCCTGCCTGGGCTACGTTTTCGCTCAATCCGCGGCGCTGCGGAAACGTCTACGCCATCGATGGACGCGAGACCTGGTTGCTGCACAACTATCTGCTGGCGGACGAGACGGACTTCGAGGCGGTCGACCGCGACTGGGCGATCCGCGAGATCCTGGGGGTCGGCCCGGAGTTCGAGTACGAGATCATCTCGAAGGAGGACTGGATCGGGCGCCGTCTGGTGGCCGACCGGTTCCGCGACCGGCGCGTGTTCATCTGCGGCGATGCCTCGCACCTGTGGATTCCGATGGCCGGCTACGGCATGAACGCAGGGATCGCGGATGCGATGAATCTGTCGTGGGTGCTCGCGGGCCGTTTGCAAGGCTGGGCCACGGAGGCCGCGCTGGATGCGTACGAAGCGGAGCGCCAGCCGATCACCGAGCAGGTGTCGAACTTTGCAATGAACCACGCGATCGCGTTGCAACGCCAGCGTGAGGGCGTGCCGCCGGGCATTGAAGCGCCGGGCGTGGAAGGCGACGCGCTGCGCGAAGCCACCGGGCGCGCGCTCTATGACCTGAACGTGCAGCAGTATTGCTGCGGCGGGCTCAATTTCGGCTACTTCTATGATCGTTCGCCGCTGATCGCTTACGACGGCGAACCGGCGCCGGCCTACACCATGGCCACCTTCACGCCATCGACCGTGCCCGGCTGCCGCACGCCCCATCTTTGGCTCGACGATGGCCGATCGCTCTACGACGCGATGGGCCCCGGCTACACGCTGTTGCGGCGCGATCCGAATGTCGATGTCCGTTCGATCGAAGCCGCTGCAGCTTCGCGCGGCGTGCCGTTGACGGTGCTCGACCTTCGTTCCGCCGACGCCGCAACGCTCTATGACCGCAAGCTGGTGCTGTCGCGACCTGATCAGCACGTGGCGTGGCGCGGCGATGCGGCACCTGCCGATCCGATCGCATTGATCGACCTCGTGCGCGGCGCCGAAACGGCCCCCGCACTTCAAACCGAAGAGAAAGACAAGGAGACCGTCCAGTGAACCGCCGTCAAGTCATCCGCCGCATCGGCACCCTGTCCGCCGCCGTCTGCGCCGCCGGGCCATCTTTGGTCCTCGCGCAGAGCGACCGTCAGATCACCATCGTCGTGCCTTACGCACCGGGCGGCACGACCGACATGCTGGGCCGGCTGATCGCGCAGCAGCTCGGCACCGCGCTCGGCCGCACCGTCATCGTCGACAACAAGCCGGGCGCCGGCACCGCGATCGGCGCCAGTCAGGTCGCCCGCGCCGCACCGGACGGCAATACGCTGCTCGTGGCGACCAGCACAACGCTTGCCATCAACCAGTGGCTCTACAAGAAGCTGCCCTATGACCCGGCCAAGGACTTCGCGCCGGTGGGGCTGATCGGCGCGGTGCCGCTGATGGTGGTGGTGCATCCTTCGGTGAAGGCGAATTCGCTCGCCGAGCTGGTGGCGCTCGCGAAAGCCAAGCCCGATGCGTTGAGTTACGGATCGGCCGGCAACGGCAGTCCGCAGCACCTGGGGCCCGAGATGTTCAAGGCAGCGACTTCCATCAAGCTCAGCCATGTGCCCTACAAAGGCAGCGCGCTGGCGCTGACCGATTTGCTCGGCGGTCAGATCCAGCTGATGTTCACGGACATCGCGCCGGCACTGCAGCACGTGCGCACCGGCAAGCTGCGCGCGCTCGCCGTCACTTCGCTGAAGCGCCAGAGCGCCGTGCCTGAAGTGCCGACGGTGGCCGAATCCGGTATTCCCGGCACGGCCGGATTCGAGGCTGTGGCATGGCAGAGCATCGTCGCGCCCGCGGGCACCCCGGCGGAAATCACCGAACGCTACAGCCGCGAAATCGCGAAGATCCTCGCGCAGCCTGATCTGCGCCAGAAGCTGGAACGCGAAGGGCTCGAATCGCGATCGAGCACGCCCGCCGAGTTGGCCGCCTACATGAAGACCGAAGCCAAGCGCTGGGGCGAAGTGGTGCGCCTCTCTGGCACGACGATCGATTGATCGTCCCGAGAGGATCGTCCCGGGGGGATGCGAGGGTTAACCCGAAGAGGGGTCACAAGGCAATCATTTAACATGTTAAGTAAATGAGGGCTTCATGACGACCACCTTCACGCACCGCAATCTTCCGCGTCTGCTGCTACAGGCGCGAGAGGCCGTGATGGCCCACACACGGCCGAGCCTCCGCGAGCATGAACTTTCCGACCAGCAATGGCGCGTGCTGCGCGTGCTCGGCGAACACGGCTCTGTCGAAACCGGCCGCGTGGCGCGCGAAGCCTTCATCCTCGGACCCAGCCTGACCGGCGTGCTGGCGCGCATGGAGCGCGACGGGCTCATCACGCGCAGTCGCGATCCGGAGGATCAGCGCCGCACGGTCGTCGAGGCCACCGCCCAAGGCCGCAAACTCGTCAAGCGCCTTTCCACCAGCATCGAAGCGCACTACAGGTGGATGGAAGAAAGATTGGGCGAGGACAAGCTCGAAGAACTCTACGCGCTGCTAGACGAACTGATCGCATTGGAACAACCATGAGCTTTTTGCCATCCGGCACTGTCTACGGCGTGCTGCTGAACTTCCGAAAGGAAGTCGAAGCACTGGCGCCGCAGATGAACCAGCCGCCCTACAAGGCACCGCCAAAGGCGCCTGTGCTCTACGTGAAGACCGCCAACACCTGGAGCCCCCACGGCAGCGCCATCGCGGTTCCGGCGCGTGTGCCGGACGTCGAAGTCGGCGCCACGGTCGCCATGGTGATCGGCGCGGACAACGATGTCGAAGGCTTCGTGCTGATGAACGATCTCTCGATCCCGCACACGAGCTTTTTCCGGCCCCCGGTCAAGTTCAAGTGCCTCGATGGATTCCTCGGCATCGGCCCCGCGATGCGCGACGCGCAAGAGGTCGCCGATCCGTCCGAGTTCAGGCTCGAAGTCCGCATCAACGGCGAGCTGCGGCAGTCGGTGGATTTCTCGCAAACTGTGCGTAGTGCTGCGCAGCTGTTGGCCGACGTCGGCGCGTTCATGACGCTTCAGCATGGCGATGTGCTGATGCTGGGTTGCGACGCCGGACGTCCGCTCGCACGTGCCGGAGACCGCATCGAGATCAGCGGTCCGGGATTCGAGCCGCTCGTCAACACGCTCGTGAAGGAAGAAGCATGAAGCGCGCACGCATCTTGTTCGAAGGGGCGGTGCACGATGCCGTCGAGAAGGATGGACAACTGCTGCTGGCGGACGGCCGGCTCGTCGCGCCGGACGCGGTGTCGTGGATGCCCCCGCTGGCACCGACGCCGCGCCCTCGCACCATCCTCGCGCTGGGACTGAACTACGCCGACCACGCCAAGGAACTCGAGTTCAAGGCACCTGAAGAGCCGCTCGTCTTCGTGAAGGGCGAAAGCACGCTCATCGGCCACCGGCAGCTCACCTCGCGGCCGTCGGACGTGCAGTTCATGCACTACGAGTGCGAACTCGCGATCGTCGTCGGCAAGACCGCGCGCAAGGTACGGCGCGATGATGCCTACGACTTCATCGGCGGCTACACCGTGGCCAACGACTACGCGATTCGCGACTACCTGGAGAACTGGTATCGCCCCAATCTGCGCGTGAAGAATCGCGACACCTGCACGCCCATCGGCCCCTGGCTGGTCGACGCCGCCGACGTGCCCGATCCCATGTCGCTGGCGCTGCAAACCACGGTAAACGGCAAGGTCACGCAATCGGGCAACACGCAGGACATGATCTTCGATGCGCCCTTTCTCCTCGAATACTTCAGCAGCTTCATGACGCTGTCGCCGGGCGACTTGATCCTCACCGGCACGCCCGACGGCGTGGTGGACTGCCGGCCTGGCGATGTCATCGTGACCGAGATCGAGCGCATCGGCGCACTGGTCAACACGATCGCAGCCGCCTGAGCGGCACACCCCAACGAGACACCCAACGAGACATTCAATGCAGATCGATCACCTCATCAACGGCAAGCCGGTCGGCGGCCGCGACTATTTCCAGACCGTGAATCCAGCGACACAGGAAGTGCTGGCCGAAGTCGCCTCGGGCGGTGAAGCCGAAGTGAACGCCGCGGTCGCAGCCGCCAAGGAAGCCTTTCCGAAGTGGGCCGGCATGCCTGCGCCAGAGCGCGCAAAACTGATCCGCAAGCTCGGCGACCTGATCGCCAAAAACGTGCCGGAAATCGCCCAGACCGAGACCAATGATTGCGGCCAAGTCATTGCGCAGACCGGCAAGCAACTGGTGCCACGCGCAGCCGACAACTTCTACTACTTCGCGGAGATGTGCACGCGCGTCGACGGCCACACCTACCCGACGCCGACGCATCTGAACTACACGCTCTTTCATCCGGTGGGCGTCTGCGCGCTGATCTCTCCATGGAACGTGCCCTTCATGACGGCAACGTGGAAGGTCGCGCCTTGCCTCGCCTTCGGCAACACGGCGGTGCTCAAGATGAGCGAACTCTCGCCGCTCACTGCAGCGCGTCTCGGCGAACTCGCACTCGAAGCGGGCATCCCCGCGGGCGTGTTGAATCTCGTGCACGGCTATGGCAAGGAAGCCGGCGAGCCGCTGGTGGCGCATCCGGACGTGCGGGCGATTTCATTCACGGGGTCGACAGCGACGGGCAACCGCATCGTGAAGAGCGCGGGCCTGAAGAAGTTCAGCATGGAACTCGGCGGCAAGAGCCCCTTCGTGATCTTCGACGACGCCGATCTTGACCGGGCGCTCGACGCCGCGGTGTTCATGATCTTCAGCAACAACGGCGAGCGTTGCACCGCGGGTTCGCGCATTCTGGTGCAGCAGTCGATCTACGCCGATTTCGTCTCGAAGTTTGTCGAGCGCGCCAAGCGCATTTCGGTGGGCGATCCGTTGGACGAGAAGACGATCGTCGGCCCGATGATTTCGCAGGCGCACCTTGCCAAGGTGCGCAGCTACATCGAGCTCGGCCCCAAGGAAGGCGCGACGCTGATGTGCGGTGGCCTCGGAGCGCCCGAATTGCCGGACCGCGTCAAGCGCGGCAACTACGTGCTGCCCACCGTGTTCGCCGATGTCGACAATCGCATGAAGATCGCGCAGGACGAGATCTTCGGACCCGTCGCGTGCCTCATTCCGTTCAAGGACGAAGCCGACGCGATCCGGTTGGCCAACGATATCCAGTACGGTCTGTCGAGCTATGTGTGGACCGAGAACATCGGCCGCGCGCATCGCGTTGCCGCTGCGGTCGAAGCAGGCATGTGCTTCGTCAACAGCCAGAACGTTCGCGACCTGCGCCAGCCCTTCGGCGGCACCAAGGCCTCAGGCACCGGGCGCGAAGGTGGGACGTGGAGCTATGAGGTTTTCTGCGAGCCGAAGAACGTCGCGGTCTCGCTCGGCTCGCATCACATCCCGCATTGGGGTGTGGCATGAACGGATCGCGCCGCACGCTGGTGCAGGGTATCGCGGCAGTCGCGGCCCTGCCCTCGCTCGCGTTTGCGCAGGCATGGCCCGCAAAGCCTGTTCGGATCGTGGTGCCCTTCACGCCCGGCGGGACGACCGATTTCGTTACCCGGCTGGTGGGCCTCGAACTTGCCAAGTCGCTCGGTCAGCCGGTGATCGTCGAGAACAAGCCCGGCGCCGGCACGGTGATCGGCGTCGATGCAGTTGCCAAGTCGCAGCCCGACGGCTACAGCTTCGTCTGCGTGGCGAACAGCTTCGCGGCAAACCAGACGCTGTTGAAAAAACTGCCCTACGACACGCTGAAAGACCTCCGTCCTGTCGCGCTGATGGGCATGTCCGAGCACGTGCTCGCGACCCATCCGAACAGCGGCATCAAGACACTCGCCGACCTGCGCACGCAGGCCAAGGCAAAGCCTGGCACGCTGAGCTTTGCGTCATTCGGAAACGGCACTTCAGCGCATCTTTCGGGCGAGATGCTCAAGATGCAGATGGGTCTGGACATCGTCCATGTGCCCTACAAAGGCCAGGGCCCTGCGTTGTCGGATTTGCTCGGCGGGCAGGTGACGATGATGTTCGGCAACTGGCCCGAGTTCCGCAGGCACATCCAGGCCGGCAAGCTGGTCGCGCTGGGCATGGCAACAGCAAAGCGCTCGCAATATGCGCCCGACATTCCCACGTTGGCCGAACAGGGCGTGCCGATCGAATCCAACTCATGGAATGGACTGCTGGCGCCTGCGGGCACGCCCGAAGCGGTCGTGCGGCGCGTGAACGACGAAGTCAATCGCGCGCTCGCAGGGCCGGTGGTGACCGAGGCATTCCACAAAGGCGGCATTGCGTCGCTATCGGGCTCGCCCGACCAGTTCGCGGCATTCATCCGCGCAGAGGTTGCAAAGTACGGCGACGTGATCCGCAAGGCCGGGATCGAAGTCGAAGGCTGAAACAGGAGAGCGCGATGAGCCTCTACGCCATGCAGAAGTTCTTGTTCGCACTGAATCGCGAACCCGAGGTGCAGCGCCTGTACGAGGAAGGCGGCGCAGCGCGGGCCGCACTCCTGGACGGCTACGACCTGAACGCCGAGGAGCGCGAGGCCATCGATGCCGGCGACATCGGCAAGCTCTACGTGCTGGGCTGCAATGGACAACTGCTGATGCACTTCGCGCCGCTGCTGGGAATGCCGTGGGCCGACTACATCGCTGCGATGCGCGACGGCGTCCTCAAGTACGGCCCCGTCCGCGCAGGCATCTACGCAATGACAACTTCGCACGACGAGAAAGTGGCTGGCGTATGAGTCTTGTCTTTGCTGGCGTGTGCAGTCACGCCCCTGGCATCACGGGCCGCGCGCATCTGGCGGATCCGGCGATCAAGGATGAATTCCACGCGCAGTTCCGCCGCATGGGCGAGGCGCTGCACGCGGCGAAGCCGGATGCGGTGATCGTGATCGCGGCCGAGCACTTCGCCAACTTCTTCATGAACAACATGCCGGCCTATGCGATCGGCATGGCGGACAGCTACGAAGGCCCCATCGAGGATCCGAAGTGGCTCGGCATCGAGAAGACGAAGGTTCCTGGCGATGCGGCGCTGTCGCAGCGGCTGATCCGCGAGGTGATGCAGACCGTCGACGTGGCTTACGCGGAAGAATGGAAGTTCGATCACGGCATCATCGTGCCGCTCCACTTCCTGACGCCGAAGTTCGACACGAAGGTGATTCCCGTGAACATCAACTGCCAGGGTCCGCCGCTCACGCCGCTGCACCGCGCATGGGCCTTCGGCGAAGCACTGCGCCGAGCGTGCGACAAGGCGCCCGAGCGCATCGCGATCATCGGCACCGGCGGTATTTCGCACTGGCCGGCAACGCCCGACTCGGGAAAGGTCAACGCCGAATGGGACGCCGAGTTCATGCGCCGCTGGTGCGCCAACGACCGCGAGGCGCTGCTGTCGCAGGACGACTACAACGACGAGGCTACCTACCGTGAAGCGGGCCAGGGCGGCTTCGAGATTCGCACCTTTATCGCCGTGGCGGCTGCCGCGCGCGGAAGGGGCGAGATCTTCCACATGAAGGCGATTCCGATCTTCGCGGTGACCTGCACGGCTGCCGTGATGTCGATTGCGCCTTCGATTGCGACTTCGATTGAATAGACGGGACAAAGCCATGCCGCATACCGTGATCCAGTACACCGCCAACCTCGAGGCTGACGCCGACATCAGCGGCCTCTGCCGCTCACTTGCCGCCGTGCTTGTCGCGCAAAAGGACCCGGAGGGGAAAAAGATCTTCCCGACCGGCGGCACGCGCGTGTTGGCCTATCCGGCGCACCACTATTCGGTGGCGGATGGCGAAGACGACTACGCCTTCGTCTACATCAACGTGCGCATCGCGCAGGGCCGCAGCCACGAAGCCAAGACCAAGGCCGGCGATGCACTGATGGCCGCCACCCGCAAACACTTCGAGACGATCTTCGACAAGCGGCACATCGGCATCACGCTCAACATCGACGAGAGCCCCGGCCAGGTCTATGACGCCAAGCACAGCAACCTGCATCCGCTTTTCAACAGATAAACAAACAACAGGCCTACCCGGTCGCCAGCCACATGCTCGCTCAAGACGTCATCCAGCAACTCGCCGCCGAACTCCATGAAAGCGAGAAGTCGCGCGTGCAGGTCGAGCACTTTTCCAAGCGCTTTCCGCAGATGAGCATCGAAGATGGCTATGCAATCTCGCGCGAGTGGGTCAAGGCGAAGATCGCAGAAGGCCGCATCGTCAAGGGCCACAAGATCGGCCTGACATCGCGCGCGATGCAGCAAGCCAGCCAGATCACCGAGCCCGACTACGGCACGCTGCTGGACGACATGTTCTTCGAGCAGGGCGACATTCCGTTCAAGCGCTTCATTGCGCCGCGCGTCGAGGTCGAACTGGCCTTTGTGCTGGGCAAGCGGCTGAAAGGCCCGAACGTGACGATCTGCGACGTGCTCGCCGCCACCGAATACGTGGTGCCGGCCATCGAGATCATCGATGCGCGCATCGAGCAGTTCGACCGCCACACGAAAGCCATGCGCAAGGTCTTCGACACCATTGCCGACAACGCGGCCAACGCCGGCATCGTGACGGGCGGCCGGCCGGTCAAGCCCGACGCGGTGGACTTGCGCTGGGTGAGCGCGCTGCTCTACAAGAATGGCGTGATCGAGGAATCCGGCGTGGCCGCGGCCGTGCTCAACCACCCCGCCACCGGCGTTGCGTGGCTTGCCAACAAGCTCGCGCCGTGGGACGAATGCCTTGAAGCCGGCGAGGTCGTGCTCGGCGGTTCCTTCACGCGACCGACCACGGCCTTGGCCGGCGACACTTTCCACGCCGACTACGGTCCACTCGGCTCCATCGCCTTTCGCTTCATCTGAAAGCTCGACATGCAAACACCCCCGAATCTCTTCAAGCAAGCCCTCATCGAGAAGCGCGCTCAGATCGGCCTCTGGCTCGGCCTTGCCGATGCCTACAGCGCGGAGATCTGTGCGGGCGCCGGTTTCGATTGGCTGCTGATCGATGGCGAGCATTCGCCCAATGGCCTGCAGAGCATCCTGCAGCAGGCGCAGGCGATCGCCGCCTATCCGGGCGTCAACGCCATCGCGCGCGTGCCGCTGGGCCATGGGGAATCCGGCACAGCGCTGATCAAGCAGTACCTCGACCTCGGCGTGCAGACGCTGCTGGTGCCGATGGTCGACACGGCCGAGCAGGCGAAGGCGATCGTCCGCGCAATGCGCTACCCGCCCCTTGGCATCCGCGGCATGGGCGGTGCGCGCGCATCGGGCTGGGGGCGCTTTCCGAGCTACGCAAAGGACGCCAACGACCGCGTCTGCCTGCTGGTGCAGGCTGAGTCGCGCGAGGCGCTGGCCAACCTGGATGCGATTGCGGCAGTCGACGGTGTGGATGGCGTCTTCATCGGCCCGGCCGACCTGTCGGCGTCGATGGGCTTCGTCGGCAACGCGGGCCATGCCGAAGTGCAGGCAGCGATCGAAGACGCCATTGCGCGTATCGGCCGCGCGGGCAAGGCTGCCGGCATCCTGACGCCGGACGAGACGCAAGCCCGCAAGTATCTGGAGCTGGGCGCGCTCTTCGTCGCGGTGGGGCTCGACACCAACCTGCTGGTGCGCACCACCACCGCACTCGCGGCTCGCTTCAAAGGCGATGCCAAGGCGACGCTGGCGGTCGGCGGGACCTACTGAAGGGAAGCGATCATGAACACACGAATCGACACGCCGTTGTCTGTCCCTCACCATTTGGAGATGCATCCGGACGAGCGCGCCGCAAGGCTCGAACTCGCTGCCTGCTACCGCGTCTTCGCAATGCTTGGTTGGACGGAGATGATCTACAACCACATCACCGTGCGGCTGCCCGACAGCGTGACCGGCGGCGACAAGCAGTTCCTGATCAATCCGTTCGGCCTGCACTACAGCGAGGTGACCGCAAGCAATCTCGTCAAGATCGACCTGCAGGGCAAGGTGCTCGACGGCTCGACGCATCCGGTGAACCCTGCCGGCTTCACGGTGCATGCCGCGATCCATGACGGGTTGCCCGACGCGCACTGCGTGATGCACACGCACACGACGGCCGGCGTCGCTGTCGCATGTTTGCAAAGCGGACTGCAGCAGACCAATTTCTATACGGCCCAACTGCACGGCATGGTCGCGTACCACGACTTCGAGGGCATCACGATCCACGCCGATGAAGGCCCGCGACTGCTCAAGAGCATCGGCAACCGCAACGCCGTCATCCTGCGCAATCACGGCCTGCTGGCATGGGGGCGGACGCTGCCGCAGACCTTTGCGATCCTCTGGACCTTGCAGCGTGCCTGCGAGATCCAGATGGCGACACTCTCGATGGGCGCCGCGATCCCTGTGTCTGAAGACGTCGCGCAAAAATGCACGCGCGATGCACTGCAGTTCAACCCGAACCACGGTGCGGGCAAGGACGTCTTCGATGCGCTGGTCCGGCAGGTCGACCGCATCGATGGTTCGTACAAGAACTGACCCGAACCTGAACTCGAATCCGAACCGGAGCCCGAACTCGATCATGAAAGTCTGCATTTATGGCGCCGGCGCAATCGGCGGCTGGATGGGAGTCAAGCTCGCGCAGGCGGGCTGCGAGCTCGACGTCGTCGCGCGCGGCGCAACGCTCGATGTGCTGAAGCGTGATGGCCTGTCGCTGGTGAGCGGCGATTCGCGCGTCTCGGTGCCGGTCAATGCAAGCGATGACCCCGGCAAGCTCGGCATTCAGCAACTGGTGGTGGTCGCGGTGAAAGCGCCGGCGCTGCCTGCTGTTGCAGAAAAGATCGCACCGCTGCTCGGGCCGGAGACCATCGTTCTCACCGCCATGAACGGCGTGCCGTGGTGGTTCCTGCAAGGGGGCTTTGGCGGCAGCGTGGCCGGCGGCCAGTTGCAGGCGGTCGATCCGGGCGGAAAGATCGACGCCGCCATTCCCGCCAAGCACGTGCTCGGCTGCGTGGTCCACGCGAGTTGCTCACTCGATGCGCCCGGCGTGGTCAGGCACCACTTTGGCAACGGCCTCATCGTCGGAGAGCCTTCGGGTGAGGCCACACCGCGAGCGGAGGCGCTGCGCGATCTGCTGGTGCGCGCGGGCATCGACACCAAGCTCTCGCCGCAGATCCAGAAAGACGTCTGGTACAAGCTGTGGGGCAACATGACGGTCAACCCGATCAGCCTGCTGACCGGCGCCACCACCGACCTGATCCTCAATGACGACCTGGTGCGCGGCCTCATCTCCACGATCATGCTGGAGGCCCGCGAGATCGGCGCGCGCATCGGCGTGCCCATTGCCGAGAGCCCCGAAGACCGGCATGCCGTGACACGCAAGCTCGGCGCATTCAAGACTTCGATGCTGCAGGATGTGGAAGCGCGCCGAGCGGTGGAACTCGACGCGCTGGTCTCGGCGGTGCGAGAACTCGGCCAACTGGCGGGGGTGCAGACGCCGTTCACCGATGCGCTTCTGGGGCTCGCGCGTTTGCGGGCGCGGCAGTTGGGCCTTTACTGATCCAGCGGCCCCTGACTAATACTTGTCAGGCCGACTCACCGTCTCAAGGCAATGGACGAAGTATTCCGCCGCGGGCGTCAGCGGCACATCGGCGCGCGTGAGGATCAATAGTTCGATGTCGCTCGGGCTGAAGATCCCATTCCGGATAGCGACAATGCCAGCGGCATCGCTGTGCCCCAACACCGGCGCGGGCATGATGCTCACGGCGTCGGTGCTGCGCAGTAGCGCCACGGTCGACATGGCCTCGCACACGGCCACATGCGTCGGCGGCGCCACGCCGGCGAGGCTGAACATCGCTTCGACGCGGGGCTGCTGACCGTTGCCGATAGGCTGCGTCAATACCCATTCGCAAGCAGCCAGCGCTCGCGCGGTGGGATGCTCCAGGAGCGGATGCGCCTCTCGTACCACGATGCGTTGCGGCGCCCGGAAGACCCGGCGGATCCGGAACTCGTCGCCCTGCATCTCGCCCACGTCGGCCGCCACGGCTGCAATGTCCAACGTGCCTTCTCGCAAGCGCGGCAGTACCCGCGTCATCAGCCCTTCGATGACCTGCAGCTGGACATTGGAATAGCGCTGCCGAAACCAGCCGAATGCCTGACCCAGCCCGCTCGACGTCAGAAACGGCGTGATGCCCACGCGCAGCGTGCCGAAATCCTCGCCGGCGGCTTGGCGCAACTCCTCGCGCGCGAGTGCGGTCTGCCTCGTGATGACTCGGGCGCGCTGCAGCAGCCGACTGCCAGCGGCGGTGAGCGCGATGCCACGCGACTGCCGCAACAACAGTGGCAAGGCGGCTTCATCTTCAAGCAGCCGCATGGACTTGGTGACGGCAGCCTGTGAGAGATTCAGCGCCCGTGCGGCGGCGCGGATGCTGCCATGCTCCACAACGGCGACAAGGCACTCGAGTTGACCCAATTTCATTGGAACGACAACCTCCGGTTAGTTCACAAGTCAATTCCGACGGGAAATTGTGCAGTCATTCCAACTGCGCAATGCATCGAGACAGGTGTGAATTCAGGCGCTCAGTGCATCACCACCCTCTTTTGCCAGTCTGGAGTCCCCACAGACAACAAGCGGTGGTCATGAACAGAATTGGTTGCCTTTTGGTTTTCTGACGGCCTGCATAGCATCGTCTTATCAATCACCGACCTGGATCGAGCCCGATGTCCGCCGCCCTTCTTCTCGAACGCATGCACGTGCAGGCCCCTGAATTCGTGGCCTTGCGGCGCGACATTCACCGACATCCTGAACTGGGGCTCGCAGAGCACCGCACCTCCGCCTTGATCGCCGAGCGGCTGCAGGCCTGGGGCTACGAAGTGCATCGCGGACTGGCCATCACCGGTGTCGTCGGCACCTTGCGCCGCGGAACGGGCCGCCTGCGGCTCGGTCTGCGGGCTGACATGGATGCGCTGCCGCTGCAGGAGGAGTCGGGGCTCGATTGGGCCAGCACGCACGCGGGCGTCATGCACGCCTGCGGCCATGACGGCCACACTGCAATGCTGCTGGCCGCAGCATGGCAACTGGCCAACGAGGGCGACTTCGACGGCACGCTGAACCTCATCTTTCAGCCGGCGGAGGAACACCCCGGCGGCGCAAGGCTGATGATCGAGCAGGGCCTGTTCGAACGCTTTCCGTGTGACGCGATCTTCGCCATGCACAACATGCCGGGCGTCGCGACGGGAACACTCGTCTTCCGCGACGGCGCGACCATGGCCTCGTCGGACGACGTGACCATCACCGTGTGCGGCAACGGCGGGCATGGCGCCATGCCGCATCTGGCGGCCGATCCGGTGGTGGCGGCATCGAGCATCGTGATGGCCTTGCAAACAGTGGTCTCGCGCAACGTCGATCCGCAACAGACCGCCATCGTCACCGTCGGAGCGATCCATGGCGGCCAGGCCAACAACGTCATACCTCAGGAAGTCACGATGGAGATCGGCGTGCGTGCGCTCGACGCGGCGGTGCGCGATCGGCTCGAGGCGCGCATTCGGGCGCTGGCGGTCGATCAGGCGCGCAGCTACGGCTGCGAGGCGCAGGTGAACTACAAGCGCGACTATCCGGTGCTCGTCAATACACCGGCCGAGACAGCATTCGCGCGCAGTGTGGCACTGGAACTCGTGGGCCCCGAACGGGTGGTGCAGCAGGGCCCGGCTGCCAACGGCAGCGAGGACTTCGCGATCATGCTGGAGCACTGCCCCGGCAGCTATCTGATGATCGGCAATGGCAATGGCGACAGCAAAGGCGGCTGTTCCGTTCACAACCCCGGCTACGACTTCAACGACGACAACGTAGCCGTGGGCGCCGCCTACTGGGTGCTGCTCGCGCGCCGCTTCCTGAGCGCGCGCCATGGCGGATTGCACTCCCCTTCTTCCTCACGCGCCGTTTGAACCTAGGAGCCGCCCATGTCCTTCGGTACCGCCACGATCGATGCCACGATGCCCTCCAACGACTCCGACCCGCAGCGCGCCGCACACACCGGCAAGATGCCGCGCGGCGTCATCGCCGCCACGGTCGCGGGCAATGCGCTGGAGTTCTACGATTTCGTCACCTATGCGTTCTTCGCCGTCTACATCGGCAGGGCCTTCTTTCCCGCCTCTACGCCGACGGGGAGTCTTCTTTTGTCCGTCGCGGTCTTCGGCGTGGGCTTCTTCGCACGGCCGATCGGCGGAGTGCTGATCGGCGCGTTCGCCGACCGTGCGGGCCGCAAGCCCGCGATGCTGCTGACGATCGCGCTCATCACCGTCGGCACGATGGGTCTTGCGCTCACGCCTTCGTATGCCAGCATCGGCCTCGCCGCGCCCGTGATCGTGGTGGTCTGCCGCCTGGTCCAGGGCCTGGCACTGGGCGGGGAAGTGGGTCCTGCGAGCGCCTTCCTCATCGAGGCCGCGCCCGACGGCCGGCGCGGCCTGTACGCCAGCTGGCAACTCGCGAGCCAGGGCCTGGCTGCGGGCGTGGCGGGCGTGATGGGCCTGGCAATGACGACCCTCCTCACGCCCGTTCAGATGGGTGACTGGGGCTGGCGCGTGCCCTTCCTGGTTGGCCTGCTGCTGGTGCCGGTGGCGGTCTATCTGCGTCGGCGCATGCCCGAGACGCTGCACCGCGAATCCCGGCCGCGCGGCATCGATACCGCCGTCCGAGGCGGACGGGCGCGCTGGCGCGGCCTCATCGCCATTGCCGTGCTGGTGATGGTCGGAGGCACCGTCTCCACCTACGTGCTCAACTTCATGACGACCTACGCCATCACGACTCTGAAGATGTCGCCCGGCATCGCGCTCAGCGCGACGGTGGTGGGGGGCTTCGTCACTGCCGGCTTCGCGCTGGTGGGCGGCTGGCTGGCAGACCGCCATGGCCGCCGCAGCACGATGCTGTGGCCGCGCGTGCTTACCGTGGTGCTCGCGGTGCCGGCCTTCATGCTGCTCACCACCCATCCCGGCGTCGGCATGCTGTTGGCCGTGTCCAGCGTGCTTTCTGCGCTCACCGCCATCAGCGGCGCGGCGTCGATGACCGCCATTCCCGAACTTCTTCCGGCCAGCTTCCGCGCCACCGGACTCGCCATTGCCTACGCGGTCGGCGTGTCCCTGTTCGGCGGAACCACGCAGTTCATCATCACGTGGCTCATTGGCGCGACGGGCAATCCGGTGGCGCCGGCCTGGTACATGGCGGGTGCCAGCGTCGTGAGCGCACTCGCCATGCTGGCGTTGCCCGAGAGCCGCGGCCGCAAGCTGGAACAAGACTGACATCCCAGGAGCCTTTCCCATGAACCTCGAAGCCTGGCGCCTGAGCGCCACCGAACTCGCCGGCCGCATCCGGCGGAAGGAAATCTCTGCACTGGAAGCGACCGACAGCGTGCTGGCGCGCATCGCGGGCACCAACCCCGTCGTCAACGCGCTCACCGAGGTACTGCACGACAGCGCCCGCACGGCAGCGCGCGAGGCCGACGCGGCGCAGGCGCGCGGCGAGACGCTCGGGCCACTGCATGGCGTTCCGCTCACCATCAAGATCAACGTCGATGTGGCGGGCAGTACCGGCAGCGGCGGCATCACCGCGCTGAAGGATTTCCGGCCCGAGATCGACGCGCCGCTCGTGAACAATCTCAGGCGTGCCGGCGGCATCATCGTCGGTCGTTCGAACACACCCTCGTTTTCGCTGCGCTGGTTCACCGACAACGAGGCCCATGGCCGCACGCTCAATCCGTGGGATCCGGCCGTGACGCCCGGCGGCTCCAGCGGCGGGGCCGCGGCGGCGGTCGCCCTGGGCATGGGGCCCATCGCACATGGCAACGACTACGGAGGCTCCATCCGCTACCCCGCATGGGCCTGCGGCGTGGTGGGCCTGCGCCCCACGGCCGGGCGGGTGCCGGCCTTCAATGCCAGCGCCAAGGATGACCGCATCGTCACCAACCAGCTAATGTCGGTGCAGGGACCGCTCACGCGCACCGTCGCCGACGCGCGGCTGGCATTCGAGGTCATGGCGCAAGGCGACGCGCGCGATCCGCTCTGGGTGCCGGCACCGCTGGCCTACCCTGACAGTGCCCGGCCGGTGCGAGTGGCGCTGTTCAAGCAGCAGGCGGGCGCGAAGGCTGATGCCAGCGTGGTGCGCGCCCTGGAACAGGCCGCGCAATCGCTGGCCGACGCCGGCTACCGGGTGGAAGAAGCAGCCCCGCCCTGCGTCGAAGAAGCAGCCCGTCTGTGGCGCTCGATGCTCAACGACGACCTGCGCCGCGGTGGGCGCCCGGCGATCGAAGCCATGGGAGATGCGGCCGTGCGCAATGCATTGCGCTTCCAGATGGGCGACCTCGAATCGATGGACCGGGACGCGTATCTCTCGACGTTCCAGCACCGCCTGAGCATTGCGCGTGCATGGTCGCTGTTCTTCGCCGATTACCCGATTCTCTTGATGCCGGTGTCCTGGGAGCGGCAGTTTCCCATCGACGACGATCAGCGATCGCAATCCCGCTATGAGGAGATGCTCGAGGCCCAGGCGCCTTTGCTGAGCACCGCGGCGCTGGGCCTGCCGGGCCTGTGCGTTCCTACAGGGCTTGCCGATGGCCTGCCGGCCGGCGTGCAGATCGTCAGCACGCGCTACCGCGAAGATTTGGCGCTGGCCGCTGGCGAAGTCATCGAACGCGCAGCCGCCTTCTCGGCGCTGGAGCATCTCGCCCCGCGCTGATTCGCTCTCGACTCCCTGCCCCCCAAGCTGCCGCCGCCGCAAAACCGGAGGGGCACGCCTGATCGCCTGCCTTCTTCATGGTCCTCGACAATCTCGACCGCCGACTCATCGCGCTGCTGCGCCGAGACGCGCGCACGCCCCTCGCAACGCTCGCTTCGAAGCTGGACACGTCGCGCGGCACGGTCGCCAATCGCCTGCGCAAACTCGAAGACGAAGGCGTCGTGACCGGCTACACCATCAGCCTTCGCCCGGACGCCGAGCCGCATCGCATCCGGGCGTGGATGGGCATCCGTGTCGAGGGCAACCAGGCCCGAAGCGTGATCGCCACCTTGATCGGCGAACCTGGCGTGAGCGCACTGCACGACACCAATGGCCGTTGGGACATGCTGGCCGAACTCAGCGCCGGATCGATGTCCGAGCTCTCGGACCTGCTCGAACGAATCCGGCTGGCCAGAGGTATCGCGCACAGCGAGACCAACATCCTGCTGGCCACTTACCGCTAGCCAACAAGGTGGCAATCCGCGCTGCCACTGTGGCAGCACATCGCGCAGAGCGCAGCAGTCTGCAGCCTTCGGATTGACCCCTTCCGTTGGGAAACTACTTTTCAGACAGGAATCTTTTCAACCCTTCTGGAGGTACCCATGCAGCACACGAGTTCCCGCTATCCGACCATCACCTATCTCAGCGCGCCCGAGATGATCCGCCTTGTGCAGCAGCTCGGCGTCCCGGCATGCATCGCTGGCGTGGCCGAGCGCATCGAACGCGAGTTTTTGCGCTGGAACGAATTCGACAAGAGCGCACGCACGGCCTGCCATTCGCCCGTGGGCACCATCGAGCTCATGCCAATTGCCGATGCCGAGCAATACGCCTTCAAGTACGTCAACGGGCACCCCGGCAACTACCGCCTCGGGCTTCCGACGGTGATCGCCTTCGGCGTGCTCGCCGACGTCCACACCGGCGCGCCGCGCCTCTTGAGCGAATTGACGCTGACGACGGCTGTTCGCACGGCGGCGATGTCCGCCGTCGCCGCGCGCGCACTTGCCAGAAAGGACAGCCGCCGCATGGCCCTCATTGGCAATGGCGCGCAAAGCGAATTCCAGGCGCTCGCCTTCCGCGACCTCGTGGGCATTCGGGAGCTTCATCTGTACGACGTGGATCGCGCCGCCAGCGAGAAGCTGGCGTCGAACCTGCGCGGCCAGGGCCTGCAAGTGCGCATCTTCGACAGCACCGCGCATGCTGTGCGCGGGGTCGACGTCGTGACCACGGTGACCGCCGACAAGACGAACGCGACCATCCTCACTTCAGAAATGGTCGAGCCGGGCATGCACATCAATGCGGTGGGTGGCGACTGCCCCGGCAAGACCGAACTGGCGCGCGGCGTGGTCGCAGCCGCGAGCGTCTTTGTCGAGTTCGAACCGCAATCGCGTATCGAGGGCGAAATCCAGCAAATGCCTGCGGACTTCGCGGTGACCGAGCTCTGGCGCGTGCTGGCCGGCGTAGTTCCGGGACGCGTCGACGAGAAGCAGCTCACGCTTTTCGATTCGGTCGGCTTTGCGCTGGAGGATTTCGCGGCGCTGGCCTTCATGCGCGAGCAGGCGTTGGCGCTCGGCATGGGAGAGCGGATCGAACTGCTGCCCGAGCCAAGGAATCCGAAGGATCTGTTCGGGTTGTTGCGCGCGCCCGCCCAAGTCACGGCACACGCGAGCGCACCGGGGCAGCTTGCGTGACCCCGGTGCTGCACCCATGCGAGGGCAATGGCGTATGGCCATTCGCATGGCTATCCGTCACTGGCAGCTGAAGCTCTCCGCCTTCTCGACATCCCCCGTGCCCTTGTAGCGCGCAACCTTCGGGTATGCGCAAAGCGGACGAGTACGGTCTGGCGCCCAGCTTGCAGGAACGTCGGCGTTCACCCCACCCGCATTGCCCGCGCCGCGAGCGGATGCGACCACTGAATCGGCGGCCTGGCCCTTCTCGACCCAGTTGACGAGCGGCGTGAGCATGTCGAACTGGTCGGTTGCGGGACCGCCGCTGCAATGGTTCATGCCCGGGACGCGATAGAAGCGCGCGAAGTTCGAAGCATCTCCCGAGTTGGCTGCGGCAAGTTGGTCGTACCAATGCTGGGTGTCGTCGCTCGAGAAGATGGGATCGCTGGTGCCGTGATAGGCCATCACCTTGGCGCCGCGCTTCTTGAGCCGGCTCAGGTCCGCGGGATTCGGCGGCGTCATGAATGACAGCGAGTTCTCGGTGTAGAGCGCGCTGGTCGCGGTGATCTTCGCGAGGATGGTGTCGATGCTGGTGGTGAGCGTGAAGTTCGGGCCATTGAAGCCTGCTTGCGTTTCCGGCGGCACCTGCCAGATGAAACCCACGGCACCCGAATCGAGGTTCAGCGAGCTGTTGAACTTCCACGAGGCCCAGCCGTTCGTGTTCACCCCCGAATCGAACGGAAAGCTCGAATAGAACTTCTGTCCGTTGCCATCGAGCGCGCCCGCGAAGAGCTGGCCGATGCGCTGCTTCTGGTCCGCGCTCAGGCAAGTGCCGTCGCGGGTGCCGCTGCAGGTGGGGACGTCGCGATTCAGGTTGAAAGCGGCCTGGCAGGCGCCGGTGTCCTGGACCAGCCCGTCGGTCGATCCGTCGAGCGCATCGCATTTGGCCAACACGGCATTGGAAACCAGCGTGCGTTCGGCCTGCGTGAAGCCGGTGCCCAAATCGCCGGGCGTGGTCGCCAGGGCGTTGTAGTTTTGCGCACCGACGATGTTGGCCGACGCCGCGAGCGGAAGCCGGAAGCCCGGGTCGCCGACGAGGAAGCCGTCGTAGTCGTCCGGATAGCGCGACATGGCGACCATCGTGTGCCGCCCGCCATTGGAGCAGCCGCCAAAGTACGACCGGTCCGGACCCTTGCCGTAGGCCGACGCGATCAGCGCCTTCGCCATCGGCGTGAGCTTTGCGACGGCCTGATAGCCGTAGTCCAGCCGTGCTTGCGGGTCGATGCCGAAGAACGGTGTCGGCGCCTGATGGCCGGCATCCGAACTGATGACGGCGAAGCCCATGTTCAAGGCGTTGTTCAAGCCGCCGCCTCCGTTGATAGCGCCGGTTGCGGTGGCAACGCTGCCGTCCACGCCGCCATTGGCCTGATAGAAGAAGCGCCCATTCCAGTTCTGGGGAAAGCGCATCTCGAAGCCGATCGCGTAGTTCTGTCCGTCGACCGAACTGGTGCGCGCGTACATGCTGCCGCGCACCTGGCAATGGGCGTCGATCGGTTTGCCAGCGACCTTCAGCGTTCCGGCGGCAATCGAGTTCGCGGCGGTGATGGTCGTGTTCGCAAAGCTGAAGCCGGCGAGCGCGGCGCAGTTGCCAAGCGTTGCGCCAGTGGCCACGCCGAGGACCGGCAAGGTTTCGACCGGCGTCGAGTTTCCGGTGTTGGTGTTGGTGTTGGTGTTGCCGGTGCTCGTATTGCCGGAGCCGTTGCCGGCCGTGGTGCCGCTTCCCGTCGTCGTCCCGCCCGCAGGCGAAACCAGAGAGGAGATACCACCGCCACTGCCGCCGCCGCCGCAAGCGGTCAACAGAGAGGCGGCAACGATGGCCGAAAGCGATACAGAGGTCTTCAAGAATGTCTCCTTTGACGCATGCTGACGGCGCCATTTAGTTAGTCTATTTAACTATATTTGGCAATCAGTCATGGTTTTCCACTACAGAGTGTACGAAAGACTGGCGCCTCAAATCCCCATGAAGTTCAGTCACTGAATCAATACGAGTCGCGCGACAATGCCGGCGATGCCCAAGAACAGAAGCACTCCGCAGGACGCCACGCCGGCCGGCCGGCTGGTCGAAGCCTCATTGCACCTCGTGCTCGGCTACCAGCTCGCGCAGGCGTCGATCGTCACCAATGCGGTTTTTGCGGGTCGCATCGGAGCCTCATTCGATCTGCGCCCAGTCGAATACACGGTGCTCAGCCTGATCCATGAAAACCCCGATGTCTCGGCCGCGCGGCTGGCCAAGGCGCTCGCGGTAACGGCGCCCAACATCACTGCATGGATCGAGAGACTTGAGCGCCGGGGCTTGATCCAGCGCACGCCGCACGCAACCGATCGTCGGGCTCAGTACCTGCGGACCACGCCGGAGGGCGCGGCGCTCGCCGGCCAGGCCACCCGATCCGTGCTCGAGGGCGAGCACGAAGCGCTAGGCAATCTTTCAGTGGCCGAGCGCATGATGCTGATCGAACTGCTGCACAAGGTGGCGATGTCGCGCGGCGCCGCCGCGGAAGCGCACCGGGCGCCGACCTGAAGAGTCTCTGAATTGGCCGGTCGGTCAGTCGACCACGACCGGCACGCGCGGAGCGATCGCGCACATGAGCTCATAGCCCACGGTATGGCCGGCCTGCGCGACCTCGTCGATCGACAACATCGCCCCGCCCGAGGCGCGGCCCCACAAGGTGACTTCGCTGCCGAAGGCCGCTGCGGGCACGGGCGTGAGGTCGATGGTCGCCATGTCCATGCTGACGCGTCCCACCATCCGGGTGCGCACGCCATTGACCAACACCGGCGTGCCGGTGCCGCAATGACGCGGATAGCCGTCGCCATAGCCGACCGCCGCCACGCCGATGCGCATCGGGCCTTCGGCTGTGAACCTGGAACCGTACCCCACGCTGTCGCCGGCCTCCAGCGTCTGCACAGAAATGAGTTCAGTCGACAAGGTCATCGTCGGCTGCAACTGCCAGTGCTCAATGTCGTGCTCGGGAAAATCCGGCGCACTGCCGTACAGCATGATGCCGGCGCGGACCCAATCGGCGCGTGTGCTGGGCGCATGGCGGAGGGTGGCGGCGCTGTTGGCGATCGAACGCTCGCCGGGCAGGTCCCGCGTGGCGCGCTCGAAGGCCTCCATCTGGTGGCCGATGCCGCGCTCGGCGTCCGCGTCGCTGAAGTGCGTTATCAGCGATATCTCGTCCACCTGCGGCAGCGCGTTCAGGCGCGTCCATGCCGAACGGAAGCGATCCGGCGGGAAGCCCAGGCGATTCATGCCTGAATTCATCTTCAGGAAGACCCGGTGCGGCACCTGTGTCTTGTGGGCCGCGAGCCAGTCGATCTGCGCATCGCAATGCACCACGTGCCAGAGGTCGAGCCTGGAACAAAGCTCGAGATCGCGCGCATCGAAGACGCCTTCGAGCAGCAGCACCGGGCCTCGCCAGCCCAAGGCACGCACGCGCTCGGCCTCCGCCAGATCGAGCAGCGCAAACCCGTCGGCGCCGCGAAACGCCTCGAAGACACGCTCGATGCCGTGTCCGTAGGCGTTGGCTTTGACGACGGCCCAGACGCGCGAGTCGAGCGCCGCACGGCGAGCCCGGTCGAGGTTGTGCTGCAGGGCGGAAAGATGAACAGTGGCAAGGATCGGACGCGGCACGATAAAAACCCTGAAAAAGCAGAAAACACTCACAAAAATGTGCCCGGCGCTACGGGGACATCGCGCCATTTTGACATCGCACCCCCATGCTATAACCGCGCAGCCGCCGCTGAAGCGGCCCCTCTTCCACTATCGCCGGACCACTTTTGTTACCGGCCAGTCAGCCATCGATGAAGCGCGGTTTCTATACGATCATGTCGGCCCAGTTTTTTTCGTCGCTGGCCGACAACGCGCTCTTTGTCGCTGCCGTCGAACTCATGCGAAGCAGCGGCGCGCCCGAATGGCAGCGCGCCGCACTGGTCCCCATCTTCACCGTCTTCTATGTAGCGCTCGCGCCGCTCGTGGGTGCCTTTGCGGACGCCTTGCCCAAAGGCAAGGTCATGTTCATCAGCAATGCGATCAAGGTGGTCGGCTGCGTGACGATGCTGTTCGGCTCGCATCCGCTTTTTGCCTACGCGATTGTCGGGCTCGGGGCGGCTGCGTACTCGCCGGCCAAGTACGGCATCTTGACTGAGCTTCTTCCGGCTTCGCAGCTGGTGAAGGCCAATGGATGGATCGAAGGCTTGACCATCGCATCGATCATCCTGGGTATCGTGCTCGGCGGTCAGCTGGTGAGCCATGCGCTGGCCAGCCACTTGCTGGCGCTGGACTTCCCCTTCATCGACACCGGCGTCAACACGCCGCCCGAAGCCGCGATCGCGACGCTGATCGTGGTCTACGTGGTGGCCGCATGGTTCAACACCCGCATTCCGGACACCGGGGTCGAGATGCGGCCGCTGCGGGCCAATCCGCAGCATGGCGTCCTGCGCAACATGGCCGCGCTGCTGCCCGACTTCTGGCACTGCAATTCGCGTCTCTGGCGTGACAAGCTCGGCCAGATCTCACTGGCGACCACCACCCTGTTCTGGGGCGCGGGCGGCAATCTCAAGTACATCGTGCTGGCCTGGGCCTCGCTGGCGCTCGGCTACAACACGGCGCAGGCGTCGTCGCTGACGGGTGTGGTGGCCATCGGCACCGCCGTCGGCGCGATCGTCGCTTCGGTGCGCATGCGGCTCGACATGGCGACGCGCGTGATCCCGATGGGCATCGGCATGGGCGTGCTGGTCATCGGCATGAACTTCATCGGCAACATCTGGCTGGCCGTGCCCTTCCTCATCTTGCTGGGCGGCCTGGGCGGCTTTCTGGTGGTGCCCATGAATGCGCTGCTGCAGCATCGCGGCCACAACCTGATGGGCGCCGGCCGTTCGATCGCCGTGCAGAACTTCAACGAGCAGTCCTGCATCCTGGTCCTCGGCGCCTTCTACAGCGCCTGCACGGGCATCGGCATGTCGGCCTATTCGGCCATTACCGCCTTCGGCGTCGTGGTGGCGGGCTTCATGTGGCTGATCAAGCGCTGGCACCAGAACAATCTCCGCCGCTACCCGGAGGAAGTCGAGCACCTCCTCGCCATCGCACGCAGCGACAAGCATCACTGAGCGCGGGTCCGGAACAGCCTTGCCCGCTATTGCGCTGATCTTCAACGCCTTCGTCTGGGGCGTCTCGTGGTTTCCGTTTCGGCAGATCGAAAGCCACGGAGTCCATCCGGTGTGGGCCACCTTCCTGATCTATGCCGCGATCACGGCCGTGATGGCACTGCTGCGTCGCAGCATGTGGCACGCCTTTGCGCGCTTTCCCTCGCTCGTGCTGCTGGGCTTGGCGGCGGGCTTCACCAACGTCGGCTTCAACTGGGCGGTGACCCAGGGCGACGTAGTGCGCGTGGTGCTGCTGTTCTATCTGATGCCGCTGTGGATCGTGCTGCTGGCGTGGATCTTCCTCGGCGAGCGGCCGACGGCATCGGCACTAGCCCGGGTGGCGCTCGCGCTCATCGGCGTGGCAGTGGTGCTCAAGACGCCGGAGACCGACTGGCCGGTGCCCTCCAGCCTGCCTGACTGGCTCGCTGTCGCGGCGGGATTCGGCTTTGCCGTGACCAACATCCTGCTGCGCCGCCTGCGTGCCGCACCGGGCGAGTCGCGCGCGCTGGCCATGTTCGGCGGCTGCGCACTGGCAGCCGGCCTGACGGCCGTTGCAGGCACCATCGTGGGAGCGATGCCGGCGCCTGCGCTCGGCGGTTCCGGCTTGTGGGCCTGGGCGCTGGTGCTGGGCTGCGGATTCGTGTTCGCCAACGTCTGCCTGCAATACGGCGCCGCGCGCCTTGCGGCCAACGCGACCTCGGTGCTCATGCTGTCCGAAGTGCTGTTTGCGAGCGTGTCCTCCGTTGCGCTCGGTGCGGCGACTCTCGACCAGCGGATCTGGATCGGCGGCGCACTCATCGTGCTCGCGGCGGTGTGGTCGGCGTTTGCGCGAAATCCGGTCGCCGACGATGATCGTCCCACTGTTTTCCGGAAGGACATGCCATGACCAGCGTCTATGACTTCGAAGCCCGCCAGATCGACGGCAAGCCGGTGTCGCTCGCAAGCTTCAAGGGCAAGGTACTGCTGATCGTCAACACGGCCAGCCAGTGCGGCTTCACGCCGCAGTTCGCAGGGCTTGAGGCGCTGTACGAGAAATATGCGGCAAAGGGCCTGGCGGTGCTGGGGTTCCCATCCAATCAGTTCGGCCATCAGGACCCGGGCACCAACGAGGAAATTGGCGCCTTCTGCACGAAGAACTACGGCGTGAGCTTTCCGATGATGGAAAAGATCGACGTCAAGGGACCGGACGCGGCGCCGCTCTACAAGTGGCTCGTCAAGGAAGCCCCGGGACTCCTCGGCAGCACGGCCATCAAATGGAACTTCACCAAGTTCCTGATCGGCAAGGACGGGCAAGTGATCCGGCGCTATGCGCCGCTGGACAAGCCCGAGTCGATCACGCGCGACATCGAGGCCGCGCTGGCGGCGTGACGCGCGCAAAGAGCACGTGCGGGGTCAGAACCGAAAATCGGCCGTCTTCGACCCGTTGCCGCCGAGCGTCACGACCTGCGTCTTGGTGACGCCCTCGCTCTCGGCCTCGACGGTATAGCGCCCGGCCGGAAGGTCCACCAGGCAGATGGGCCCGGTGGCGCGCATCGCCAGCGCCGTTGTGCCGCCGGCATCCTTGACCGTCACAGCCACGTCCGCCAGATAGGCACCGTTGGACCGAGCAAACAGCAGCGACAACGGATGGTCTTTCATCGACGCCCGGAGCGCGACGGATTCGTCCGAGCCGACGCCGCCGCACACATATTTCGCGCCACCATCTTCGGTGACGTGAGCGGCGGACTGGGCTTGCACCACCCATGGCACGAGTGCGCACACACATACGGCGGCGCCGCGCGCAAGATTCCGGAAAGAGGCAGCCATCACATCACTCCCGTCATGAACATCCGGGAATGCTCGCGGCACAACGTCTGCGCCAGGGTCGGACCAAACCCCCTGTCGCTGTCCGATCAGGGTGCCGATGCGGGAGCGAGCGCTTCGTCGAGCAGTTCGACCCAATGCCGCACGGGCACTTCGCTGCCGCTTTGCAGATGGGTGATGCACCCGATGTTGGCCGACACGATAGTCGTCGGCTGCAACTGGTTGAGGTGACCGAGCTTTCGGTCGCGCAGCGGATAGGCCAAGTCCGGCTGCAGGACCGAATAGGTGCCCGCCGATCCGCAGCAGAGGTGCGCCTCGGCCTGCGCAACCTGAATGTCGAAACCCAGGATGCGCAGGTTCTTCTCGACCCCGCCGCGCAGCTTCTGCCCGTGCTGCAGCGTGCAGGGCGGGTGGTAGGCGACCACGCCCGATGGCGCGCGGACGCGCGGCTTCAATGTCTCGACCATGTCCGGCAGCAGTTCGCTCAAGTCGCGTGTGAGGGCGCTGATGCGTTCAGCCTTTGCCGCGTAGGCCGCATCGTCCTTCAGCATGTGGCCGTATTCGCGCACTGTCACGCCGCAGCCCGATGCGTTCATGACGATCGCCTCGACCTCGCCACTGTCGACCTGCGGCCACCACGCGTCGATGTTCGCGCGCATCTGGGCCTTGCCGCCCTCATGGTCGTTGAGGTGAAACTTGACGGCACCGCAGCAACCCGCCGAGGGCGCCACCACCGCCTGGATGCCGGCGGCATCGAGCACGCGCGCCGTCGCGCTGTTGATGTTGGGCGACATCGAAGGCTGCACGCAGCCGGCGAGCATCAGCATCTTGCGCGCGTGGGCGCGCGCAGGCCACGCACCGGCCGGTTGCGGCGCTGGCACCTTGGCCTTGAGCTTGGCAGGCAAGAGGCCGCGCACCGACTGGCCGAGCTTCATCGCAGGCGCGAAGAGCGGTGACGGCAACGCTTCCTTCAGCGTCCAGCGCACGGCGCTTTCGAATGCGGGCCGCGGCACCTTCTCGTCGACGATCTTTCGGCCGATGTCGACCAGATGGCCATACTGCACGCCGCTCGGGCAGGTGGTTTCGCAGTTGCGGCAGGTCAAGCAACGATCGAGGTGCAGTTGCGTGCTGCGCGTCGGGGCCTTGCCTTCGAGCACTTGCTTGATGAGGTAGATGCGCCCGCGCGGCCCGTCGAGTTCGTCGCCGAGCAACTGGTAGGTCGGACAGGTGGCCGTGCAGAAGCCGCAGTGCACGCACTTGCGCAGGATCGCTTCGGCTTCGCGGCCTTCGGGAGTGCCCTGGAATTCGGGTGCGAGTTCGGTTTGCATGCTGGTGCGTGCGTGTACGTGTCAGTGCATGGGGTTGCGCATCAATGCGCGGGATAGAGCCGGCCACGATGGAACACGGCGTGCGGGTCGAACTCCTGCATCAGTGCGCGATGAATGCGCTCGACCGGAGCGCTCAACGCGTCGAACTTGTCGAGCACGCGCTGGCTGTGTGCGTCCGAAGCCCTGAACAACGTCGCATGGCCGCCGGCTGCACGCGCGGCAGCTCGCAGCCGCGGGCGCTGGTCCGGCGGCGCGAGATACCACCGCTGGCCGCCGTGCCATTCGATCAGCGGCGTGCCGTCCACTTGGAGCACTGGCGCGGTCTGCGGCACCGATATCCGCCAGAGGTCGTTCGCACCCTGCGCCGAGGCGAACCACGGATGCGTCTGATCGCGCAGAGAATCCCAGCCGGCGCCCGTGCGTGCGTTGTCCTGTCGCTCACCGCCGAGGTGCACGCACGCGGCCTCCACCGCCGCCGCCGCGCCGCGCAAGCGCAGCGACAACACGCCCGCGCCGTCGCGTTCACGCCAGACGCTGGCGTTCAGCGGCAGCGGACGGCCACCCCATTCGTTCAGCAATCGCATCGCATCGGCCTGGCTGCATTCGAAATCGAGCGTTGCCTCGGCCGGCGCCAGCGGCAGCACCTTCAGGCTTACCTCGGCGATGAGGCCGAGCACGCCCAGCGAACCGGCAAGCACGCGGGAGACGTCGTATCCCGCAACGTTCTTCATGACCTGTCCGCCAAAGGTGAGGACCTCGCCGCGACCATTGACGATCGTGGCGCCGAGCACGTAATCCCGCACCGAGCCGACGCTCGCGCGCGCAGGCCCGCTGAGTCCGGCAGCCACCATGCCGCCCACCGTGCCGCCGGCACCGAAGCGCGGCGGCTCGAAAGGCAGGCACTGGCCTTGCGCCGCCAAAGCGGCTTCGAGCTCGACGAGCGGCGTTCCGGCGCGCGCCGTGACCACCAATTCGCTGGGCTCGTAGCTCGTGATGCCCGCGAGTCCTCCAGTGAGCAGCGGTTCGCCCTGCGGCATCTCGCCGTAGAAGTCCTTGGTTCCGTGGCCGCGGATGCAGAGAAACGTGCCGTCGGCGGCGCTCGCGGCGGCGCGTATGCGCTCGGTGATCGGGCAGAGGGCTGGATCCATGCGGGCGATCGTACCGCCGGCGCAATCACTCTTCGAAAAACTGGACCGGCAGCCCCGGCGTCGCAACGCGAATCGACAGCACATGCCCCGACGCGGGCCGCTTTTCGAGCTCCGCCGCCGGCCTGCCGCGTCGCGCCGTGGTCACGAACAGCGTGCGCAGGTCGTCCCCGCCGAAGCAGGGCATGGTCGGGCATTGGACGGGCGTGGGCAATGACAACACGCGCTCACCCGCGGGCGAGAAACGCAGCAACTGGCCGCCCTCGAACATGGCGACCCAGTAGTGCCCTTCGGCGTCGATCGTCGCTCCGTCAGGCCGGCCCTCGTAGCGCACGGGCGACTCCGGCGTCCAGCCATCGGGCTTGTCGGCGAACTGCTGGAACACGCGAGGATGCGTCATGGTGTTGGCGCGCGCGGCCCAATTCCACGCACGCACGCAGTGCGCCGCGGTATCGGCCCAATACAGCGTGGCGCCATCGGGCGAGAAGGCCAGCCCGTTCGCCGTGGTCGCTTCGTTGGCCATCTGCCTGAGCGTCGGCGCGCGGCCGGCGCGTGCGTCGAGGCAATAGAGCGCCGCGTTGGGCCGGTCCTTGGCCTCATTGAGCGTGCCGGCCCAAAAGCGACCCAGCGGATCGCACTTGCCGTCGTTGAAGCGCATCGTGCGAACGTCGTGGTCGGCACCGGCGATGGCCTGCAGCGTGCCGCCCCATTCGCGCGCGCGATAGACGCCGTCGCGCAGCGCAATCACCAGCCCGCCGCGCCGCGCCGGCGCCATGCAGCCGGGCTCGGTCGGCATGTCCCATCGCTCGACCTTCGGATCGGCGATGTCGCCGCGCGTGCGCAGAACGGCGCGGCCGGGGATGTCCAGCCAATAGAGCGATCGTTCCGCCGGATGCCAGAAGGGCGATTCGCCGAGCTGGCTCAAGCTCTCATTCAGTGTGGTCCACATCTAAAAAATTATGCTCGCCCCAAAAATTATGCTCGCCCCCAGGCTCGCGCACTTCGTGTCGCTCTCCACCCCCTGCCGGGGGCAACACCAGCGGCCCGGCGAAGCCGGTTCCGCGGTGTTTCTGGTGGGGGCCCCGCTTCGCTGGGCTTTTTTTTTGCGCAAAAAAAGGCCCGCGTTAGCGGGCCTAATATCCAGAGGAGACGCTTGGGTTAACGGTTGTAGGCGGTTTCGCCGTGGGCGGAGATGTCCAGGCCTTCGCGTTCTTCTTCTTCGGTGACGCGCAGGCCGATGGTGAGGTCGGCGATCTTGAAGGCGATGAAGGCGACGACGGCAGACCAGACGACGGTCAGCAGGACGGCTTTGAGCTGGATCCAAAATTGGGCGCCGATGCCGTTGGAGATGACGCTGGCGGTGACCCAGTCGCCGACGAGGCCAGGGCCGCCGAGCGCTTGGGTGTTGAACACGCCGGTGAGCAGTGCGCCGACGATGCCGCCGACACCGTGCACGCCGAAGACGTCGAGCGAGTCGTCCGCGCCGAGCAGTCTCTTGAGACCGTTGACGCCCCACAGGCAGGCGAAGCCGGCAATGAAGCCGATGATGATCGCGCCCATCAGGCCGACGTTGCCGGCGGCGGGGGTGATGGCCACGAGGCCGGCGACGGCGCCCGATGCGGCACCCAGCATGGAAGCCTTGCCACGCATCAGCGCTTCACCGATGCACCATGCCAGCACGGCGGCGGAGGTCGCGGAGAAGGTGTTCATGAAGGCGAGCACGGCGCTGGTGCCTGCCTCGAGCGCGGAGCCGGCGTTGAAGCCGAACCAGCCCACCCACAGCAGCGAAGCACCGACCATCGTCAGCGTCAGCGAATGCGGCGTGAACGATTCCTTGCCGTAGCCGATGCGCTTGCCGACCAGGAAGGCGCCGACGAGGCCGGCGACGGCCGCGTTGATGTGCACCACCGTGCCGCCCGCGAAGTCGAGTGCGCCCCACTGCCAGATCAAACCGGCCTTGGCGTTCATCGCGTCGACCACTTCCTTGCTCGAGTAAGCGTCAGGACCCATCCAGAACCAGACCATGTGCGCGATCGGCGCATAGCTGAAGGTGAACCAGATCGCCATGAAGAGCAGCACGGCCGAGAACTTGATGCGTTCGGCGAAGGCGCCGACGATCAGGCAGCAGGTGATGCCGGCGAAGGTTGCCTGGAAGGCGGCGAACAGCAGCTCGGGGATGTACACGCCCTTGCTGAAGGTCGCGCCGGGCGCGAACACGCCGGTCGACGCATCGAAGATGCCCCTCATGAAGAGCCGGTCGAATCCGCCGATGAATGAATTGCCTTCGGTGAATGCCAGGCTGTAGCCGTAGATCAGCCACAGCACCACGATCATCGAGAAGGTGACCATCACCTGCATCAGCACCGACAGCATGTTCTTGCTGCGGACGAGGCCGCCGTAGAACAGCGCCAGGCCGGGGATCGTCATCATGATCACCAGCAGCGTGGAGACGAGCATCCAGGCGGTGTCGCCCTTGTTGAAGGAAGGCGCGGGTGCAGCAGCGGGCGTTGCTGCAGCGGCGTCGGCCGGTGCTGCGGCAGCAGCGGCTGCGGCAGGTGCTGCTGCGGTGGCGGCAGCGGCCGGGGCGCTCGCCTCTGCAGCGGGCGCTGCCGGCGGCGTCTGCGCGAAGCCGGAGGTGCCGGCGGCAAGCACGCTCAGGCCGAGCGCGAGTGAAACAAGGAATTTCTTCATTTCGGTATGTCTTTCATGCCTTGTAGTTCAGAGCGCTTCGCGGCCCGTTTCGCCGGTGCGAATGCGGACGACTTGCTCCAGGTCGTACACAAAAACCTTGCCGTCGCCGATCTTGCCGGTGCGTGCGGCGGACTCGACCGCCTCGATCACTCGCTCGACGAGTTCGTCGGCCACGGCGGCCTCGATCTTGACCTTGGGCAGGAAGTCGACCACGTACTCCGCGCCGCGATACAGCTCCGTGTGGCCCTTCTGCCGACCGAAGCCCTTGACCTCGGTGACGGTGATCCCTTGCACGCCGATGGCCGAGAGCGCTTCGCGCACTTCGTCGAGCTTGAAGGGTTTGATGATGGCTGTGACCAGCTTCATGATGTTTCTCCTGATGGATGGAAGCGGCGCGGCCATGGGTGCCGCGCCTGCGGCAGCTACAGCGTCTTGGTGAGCATGACGATGAATCGGGTGACGTTCGGCGAGAAGGTGGTCTGGCCGATGGGTCCGAAGGCAGTCCCGGTGGGGATCCCTGGACTGGCAACCAGGTTGAAGGCGCTCTGGTTGTTGCCCCCCTGCACCGAGCCGGCCAACGCCAAGCCGCTGCCGAAGTCGTAGGAAACGCCTACGTTGTAGTCAAGGTAGTCCTTGTAGCCCAGGCTCTTGATGTCGCTGGTGAAGAAGGTGTAGCCAACGGCCGTCTTGAAGGTCAGCTTCGGGAAGATCTCCTTCGAGTAGGAGAGATTCAAGTAGCTGGTGTTCTGGCCATCGAGCCCCGAGCCGCCCTGGCTGCCGGCGTAGTTGAAGTAGTCGCTCGATACGGTCCACGAATACTTGCCCGCGAAGGTGCCGATGCGCTCGTCGGTCCAGCTTGCGCCGCCGTAGATTTCAGTCGTGTTGCCCGCGGTGTTGCCGGGGTAGTAGTACTGGTAGACGCCCACGTCCCAGTCGATCGGGCCGCCCTTGAATTTGTAGCCGCCGTAGAAGTCCATCTCGATCGAGTTGCCCGGCAGCCAGTTCACGCTGGAGTTCCAGTTGCCGACGTAGAAGCCGCTTTCTCCAAAGGCGTAGTCCAGGCCGCCTTGAATGGCGGGCTTGAACCAGCTGGTCTTGGCGAAGCCGTTGTGCCCGATGGTGTCCTGATCCTGGCCGCGGAACTTGTAGTTCGTGGTCAGCGAAATATTGCCCGTGAGATTCGGGGCTGGAGCTGCCGCCGGCGCTGCACTTGCGTCGGTGGCTTGCGCGCTCGCAAGCATCGGCAAGACAGCGAGTGCGCCCAAAGCCAGGATTCGGACGGGTTTACGGTGCATCATCGAAAGACTCCTCGGAGTTGTTTTTGAAAGTGGTGATCAACCACCTCAAAGCAGGGAGCGTGCCAAGCGCAACAAGGCCTGCCTTACAAGGGCCGGCGCGGCATGTACGTCGTTTCATACAAGAAAGGGATGGGTGCACCATCCTGGGGATAGGGAGTGTCATGAGTCTTTGTTTGGTGCAAAGCCGCGCGCTGTTGGGCCTGGAAGCCGCCAGCGTCACGGTTGAGGTGCATCTGGCCAATGGTTTGCCCAGCTTCACGCTGGTCGGTCTGGTCGACGTCGAAGTGAGGGAAGCGCGCGAACGCGTGCGGTCGGCCATCCAGAATGCCGGCCTCGAGTTCCCCAATAACAAGCGGATCACGGTCAACCTCGCGCCTGCGGATCTGCCGAAGGATTCCGGGCGCTTCGATCTGCCGATCGCCCTTGGCATCCTCGCGGCGAGCGGCCAGATCGAGGCCGCGCGACTGGTGGGGCATGAGTTCGCGGGCGAGCTCTCGCTTTCGGGGCAGTTGCGTCCCGTGCGTGGTGCGCTCGCCATGTCGCTGGCGCTGCATACGCGCGGCATCGCCACCCGGCTGGTGCTGCCGACCGACAGCGCACAGGAAGCCGCGCTGGTGCCCGGCGCGGAGGTCTATGGCGCGCGGCATCTGCTCGATGTGGTCCAGCAGTTTCTGCCGCCGGACAGCGTTCCGCCCGAAGCCGGGGACGACGGCTGGGCCCGCGTTCTGCCGGTGCCTGGCAGAACCGCTGTGGCTCATTCCGATCTGGCCGATGTGAAGGGACACGCCGGCGCCAAGCGCGCACTGGAAATCGCCGCTGCTGGCAATCACAGCCTCTTGATGGTGGGGCCGCCCGGCTCAGGCAAGTCAATGCTGGCGCAGCGTTTCGCCGGGCTGCTGCCTGCCATGAGCGTCGACGAAGCGCTCGAAAGTGCCGCCGTCGCCAGTCTGGGTGGCCGGTTCGCAGTCGACCGCTGGATGTGCCGGCCGACGTCCAGCCCGCATCACACGGCGAGCGCCGTCGCCATGGTGGGCGGCGGATCGCCGCCGCGGCCCGGCGAGATTTCGCTGGCGCATCACGGTGTCCTTTTTCTCGATGAATTTCCGGAATTCACACGGCCCGCGTTGGAGGCGCTCCGCGAACCGCTGGAGACCGGGACCATCACGATCGCACGTGCGGCGCGGCGCGCCGAGTTCCCCGCGAAGTTCCAGTTGATCGCGGCGATGAACCCCTGCCCCTGCGGCTATCTGGGATCGACGCTGAAAGCCTGCCGCTGTACGCCGGACCAGGTTTCGCGCTACCAGGGCAAGCTCAGCGGACCCTTGCTCGACCGCATCGATCTTCACATCGAAGTGCCTGCAGTGTCCGCGCAGCAACTGCTGGAGGCTCCCGCCGGCGAAGCGACTGGCGCCATTCGCGAGCGCGCGGTTCGCGCTCGCGAACTTGCAGTAAAGCGACAAGGAAAGACCAACCATGCGTTGCAGGGCGCAGAGATCGACCAGCACGCTTCGTTGGCAGCCGACGCGTTGAAGTTCATGCACACAGCGGCGGCCAAGCTGGGCTGGTCGGCGCGCAGCACACATCGCGCATTGAAGGTGGCCCGCACCATCGCGGACCTGGCGGAAACCGGTGAAGTCCAGGTGGGCCACGTCGCCGAAGCGGTGCAATACCGGCGCGCGTTGCGCACTGCGACTTGATTTGCCGGTGTGGTTGAATCCGCACCCTAAATCAAGAATTTCGCAGGGAGAGGTATGAAAAAAGTGCTGAGCATTGCGTGCGCGGCCGCGCTGGGTTGCGGCTGTGCGATTCGTCCCAATGAGGGTCCCGGGTCGCGCTACGGGGCCGACTACGTGCCCAACGTTCATCCCATATCGACCGACGTCGCGGCCTTCGACAAGGACGTCGCGCACTGCAGGCTAAGTGCGGTGAACGTGCCGTTCAAGATGGACCGGCACGACGATGCGCTGGCAGCCATCGACGTCGGCACGGTCGGCCTGGGCTGGGCCGCCGGCTGGGGCGTTCTTCCCGGCGGCGGCGCGCTGCTGGGACTGGCGGGCCTGCATTACGTCGCGTACATGCCCGAGCGCGTCGATTGGTGGTCGCGCCAGGAAACCATGCTGATGAACTGCATGGCCGAGAAGGGCTACGTCAACGCGGACCCGACCGTGAACGTCACCTGGGCACCTCGCCCACCGTCGACGCGAAAGCCGCCGCCCCGTGCGACGGGACGGGACACCTACAACGTCGAAGCCCTGGCCAAGGATCGAAACTGCGCAGCGGTTCCGTTTGCCTCGCTGCAGGAAAAGGGCCCCGGCTTCGAGCTTCACGCAGTGCCGTGCAGCGATGGAGAGGTGATGGTGGTGCGCTGCGAGTTCGGCAACTGCGCGAGCGAGAGCGATGCCATGCAGAACGCGACGAGCATTGAATAGTCGGTCAAAGAAGTCCGCGCCCCCCGAGGTTGCGCATCAGCGCGCCGATCCCGAAGGTCCAGCGTGCGGCATCTTCGGAATACACGACGCGGTTCTCCAGCGCGCCGAGTTCAGGCGCCGAAATCGTGACGCGGTCGCCCACCACATGCGTGAATCCCTGGCCTGGGCCATGGCGGTCCTGCGTGGGCGCGAACATGGTGCCGAGAAAGAGCATCAGGCCGTCCGGATAGGCATGGTGCGGCCCGATCGCCTGTGACACGAGGTCCAGCGGATCGCGGCTGATCTTCGAGAGCGAACTCGATCCTTCGAGCGTGAAGCCTTCCGGCCCGAGCACTCGCAGCGCGACAGTGATGCGGCGCACGTCTTCGATGCCGAAGTGTTCATCGAAGAGCCGGATGAAAGGCCCAATCGCGCAAGAAGCGTTGTTGTCCTTTGCCTTGCCAAGCAGCAGTGCGCTTCGGCCTTCGAAGTCGCGCAGGTTGACGTCGTTGCCGAGCGCCGCACCGAGCGTCTGTCCGCGGCTGTTGACGGCCAGCACCACCTCGGGCTCGGGGTTGTTCCAGATCGATCCCGAATGAATGCCCACGTCGGCGCCGGTTCCGACCGCCGACATCACCGGCGCCTTGGTGAAGATCTCGGCGTCGGGGCCGATTCCGACCTCCAGGTACTGCGACCACGCGCCCTGTGCAATGAGCACGTCCTTGACCTTGGCTGCTTGCGGCGATCCGGGCACGATGCCGGCGAGGTTGTCTCCGAGCACGCCGCCGAGCGCCGCGCGGATGGATTCCGCCTTCGACGCATCGCCGCGCGATTGCTCTTCGATGACGCGTTCGAGCAGGCTCGCGATGAAGGTGACGCCGCTGGCCTTGACTGCCTGCAGATCGCACGGTGCGAGCATCCAGGGATGCAGGGTGTCGCGTTGCGACTCGTCGCTGTTGGCCAAGGTCGGCTCCAGTGCAGCCACGCGCGGCAGGCGTTCGTCACGCAACCCCTGGCGCACCGCGCCCACCGGGTCATCGAGTTCGAGCAATTGGCTGGCAGTCGCGGCGATGCGCGAGAGGTCGTGCAGTCCGCCCTCGTGCAGGGCAACGAGCACCGGACCGACGTCGGGCAGCCAGATGCGGCCGATCAGCGTGGCGCGCTCGGCATCCTGAGGCAATGATTGATCTGGCGAAAGCGACGAGGTCATGCAGAAGTCTCCTTTTTGATTTGCAGATCGTACGGGACTGTCAGCGCGCTTTGTCGGTACCGCTCGCGCGGACGCGGGCAATCGCCTGCGGCAGGTCCTTCCATGCCGGCTCTTGCGGCGCGAAACGCGCGCGCATGTAACTGGACAGTTCGGCGATTTGCGCATCGTCGAGCGCATCGCCGAACGCGGGCATGAAGCCGATGTCTCGTGATGCCGGCTCTCGCACGCCATCCAGAATCGTGCGCAGGAGATTGTCCGGCCGGGCGCTCGTGAGATTGCTGTTCAGCGCCAGGGGCGTGTTGACGCCGAGCAGCGTCGGTCCGTCGCCGTCGTGATGGCAGGCCGCGCAAGCGCCGTCGAACAAGCGTTGACCGCTGCCCAGCAGGCGGCCCTGTCGGGCGGCAGCGTCGGCCACCACGCGCTTCGCCTGCGCTGCGGTTGCTTCATTGGATGTGTCGGGGTTGAAGGACGCAAGGTACGTGGCCATCGCGCGGATGTCCCCGTCCGGCACTGCTGCGAGTTCGCGCACGACTTCCGCCATCGGACCGCCTGCAATGCCGTGGTTCTTTGCGTGACCATGGCGGAGGTAGCTGTAGAGCGATTCGGCGTTCCATGGAACGGCGGATGTAGATACTGAAGTCAGCGCCGGCGCTTCCCAGCCGTCGACCATGGCGCCCGACAGAAACGCGGTGCCGCCCTGCTCCGCGCCCAGTGCGTTGCGCGGCGTGTGGCAGGCGCCGCAGTGGCCCAGCCCATTGACGAGGTAGGCGCCGCGATTCCAATCCGCGCTTTGCGAAGCAACGGGTTGCATCGGCGAAGTATCGTGGAACAGCGCATTCCACCCCGCCATGAGCGGCCGCGCGCCGAAGGGGAATTTGAGGTCCGCTTTCGGTGTTTCGGCGCTGACCGGCGTCAAAGACATGAAATACGCGTAGAGCGCCTGCAGATCGTCGTCGCTGGTCTTCGCGAACGCCGTGTACGGAAACGCCGGATAAAGATGATGTCCGTCGCGCGAAATGCCTTCACGCATCGCACGCTGGAAGGCGCTGAACGACCAGCGGCCAAGCCCTGTCTCGGCATCGGGCGTGAGATTGGTGGTGTAGATCGTGCCGAAGGGCGTTTGCATCGGTCGCCCGCCGGCATTGGGCTTGCCGCCGGTTGCCGTGTGGCAAACCGCGCAGTCGCCCAGTGCTGCAAGCGTGCGGCCGCGCTCGATTGTCGATTCGCTGTAAGCCGGTGCGCTGAAAGACACCGGCGCGATGGCGGAGCGCCAGCCCATGGAACCCGCGATGACCCCTATACCGCCGACGACCAGCGCGGCGAGTCCGGCCCACAGACCTCTGCGACGAGGCCACGGCGCGTCAGCAGGCGGCTCGCGAACCGGCTCGACACGCCTCGGCTGCGGACCATCGCCCTCGCCCGCTGGCGTCGGCGCCGCGAGTGGATTCAACGCCGCAAGCACCACCTCCGGTGTGAACGGCGGTGACCGGAAGCGAACGCCCGTCGCGTCGAAGATCGCGTTGGCAATCGCCGCCGTTCCCGGCACCGAAGACGATTCGCCCGCGCCGAGCGGCGGCTCTCCGGGGCGCTGCATATGCATCACCTCGATGACCGGGACCTCGCGGAAGTTGATGATCGGATAGCCGCCCCACTCGCGGCTCGCGACCACGCCTGAAGGCCGCACGCCCGGGAGCGTTGCTGCATCCGGCGCTCGCTGCGGCGCGAACTGCACCCGCTCCTTCAGCGCGCGGCTCGTCGTCTGGATCACGTTGCCATGAATCTGGTGTTCGACGCCCGCCGGGTTGACCATGAGGCCGGCGTCATGCCCCACCACGACACGGCGCACGTGCACCTCGCCGGTCTTTCGGTTGACCTCCACGTCCGCAACCCAGGCGGACCATGCGGCGCCGAAGCCCGGCCACTTGCTGTGCACGTAACGCGCATAGGCAAAGCCCTGCCCAAAAAGAATGTCGCCGCCCGGTCCCAGCCCGCCATCGGCGTTCTCTTGCGGGCCGGTGCGCATGCGCCAGCCTGCCTTCTGTGCCGTCTCGCGCACGAGGTCCGCGGCGCGCGGGTCGTGCAGATGGCGCAGGCGGAAGGCGACGGGGTCAAGGCCCGCGGCCGTCGCGAGTTCGTCGACGTAGGACTCGTGCGCAAACGAACTCGGCAACGCGGACACCCCGCGCAGCCATGAAGCCCGAAGGATGGGCGCCATGTCGTTGACCTTGACGCGCAGGTTTGCGTAGGCATAGGGCGGGCGCGCGGTGCGGTCGCCCATCTCGAAGGCTTGGGCGACAGGTTCGATGGTGCGCGTCAACAGCAGCGCCAGCGTCGGCGCACCGTTCGATGGATACGAGGTCTCGAAATCGTAAGCCGCAACATTGCCGTCAGCGTCGAGCCCGCCGCGGATCTGCATCAACTGCGCTGCGCCCTTGGGCTCCCACGCATGCTCCTGTTCGCGCGTGAGTTGCACGCGCACGGGCGCGCCCACTGCGCGCGCCAACAGCGCCGCGTCGGCCGCCACGTCGTCGGCGCAATTGCGTCCGTAGCAACCCGCCGCTTCCATCCGGACGACATCGACCGCCAGATCGTCGAGGCCCATCAGCTTTGCAAGATCGGCGCGCAGAACGTGCGGGTTTTGCGAACCGGCCCACACGCGCAGCTTGTAGCCGTCATCGCCCTCGGGCTCCCACTGGGCGACTGCGCACGAGGGCCCGATCGACGCGTGCATCTGATAGGGCCACACGTAGGTGCGCGGCATCGGATCCGCGGCGCTCGCGAGTGCACGGTCCACGTCGCCTTCGTCGACCAGCACGCGCTGGGTCGAAGGGTTATTGCGCAATGCCCCTTCCACATCGCTGAGCGCGGGCAGGCCGGGCCATGCTTTCCAGGTCACGCGCAGTTCACGCAGGGCCTGCTCGGCATGCTCTTCGCGTTCCGCAACCACGCCGACGAAGTCGCGAATGACGACCACGCCGCGGATTCCGGTGATGTGGGCGATCGACGATTCATCGACCGATTCGAGCGTATTGCCGATGAAGTCACCATGGTCCGCCCCCGCATACGGAGGGCGCACGACACGGCCGTGCAGCATGCCCGGCACGCGCATGTCATGCACGAAGACGAGTTCGCCAGTGAGCTTGGCAGGGATATCGACGCGCGGAATGCGGCTGCCGACGATGCGGTAGTCGGCAGGGTCCTTCAAGCGGGACGCGGGATCAAGCTGTAGCACCGTGCGCCCGCCGGCGACCAGTTCGCCGAAGCCGAGACTGAAGGCGAGATCGTCTCCGGCATGCACTCGGCCATCGCGCACCTTCAGCAGCGACGGCTGCACGCCGAGTTGCTCCGATGCCTGTGCGACGAGCCATGCGCGCGCCTGCGCCGACGCGCGGCGAAGCGGCTCGGCATGGATCTGTATCGACGCGCTCGCGATGGTCGCGCCCTGGTTGGGCGCCCTGGCGGTGTCGCCCAGCACCATGCGGACCTGCGCCAACGGCACGTCGAGCTCTTCCGCGACGATCTGCGACAGCGCGGTCTGGATGCCGGTGCCCAGGTCGACGTGGCCGTTCAGTGCCGTGACGCTGCCGTCGTCCCAGATCGCGACCAACACCTCCGGCCCCTCGGCCGGGTTGCCTGCGATGAGCGCGGGCTGCCCCTTTGCCGGGGGTGGCGCCGGCGGCGTGTCGCGCACGACGACGAGCACGCCGTCGGCACGGAGGAAATCGCTGCGCGTGCGGGGCTGGTCGGCGCGCCGAGTCACGAAGCCGCGTCCCTCGCCATCAACAGTGCCGCGCGCTGCACGGCCGCCACGATCTCCACGTGCGTGCCGCAACGGCAGAGATTGCCGGACAGCTCGCTGCGGATTCGAGCCTCGCTCGGGTTCGGCTCACGGGCGAGCAATGCTGCTGCCTGCATCACCATGCCGCTCAGGCAATAGCCGCATTGCGCCGCCTGTGCGTCTTCGAAGCCCTGCTGGACGGGGTGCCATCGATCACGCGAGCCGAGGCCTTCGAGCGTGGTGATGGCGCGGCCCGCCACGCCGTGCGCCGGAATCACGCACGAACGCGCGGCCACGCCGTCCACCCACACCGTGCAGGCACCGCATTGCCCGAGGCCGCAGCCGTACTTGGGACCGTTCAGGCCCAGGTCGTTGCGCAATACGTGCAGGAGCGTCGCCTCGCGCGGCGCGGTGAGTTCGACGCTGCGTCCGTTGACCGTGAGGCGGGTCGGTGTCACACGCTTTCGATATCGGAAGATTGAATGCGCTTGACGCCCTTGGCGGTCATCTGCTTCCATGCGGCGGCGAGCGAGCCGTTGAGGTCGATGGCGCGCGTCGCATCCTCGATCACGTAGACATCGAAGCCTGCCTTGCGCGCATCCATCGCCGTCCAGGCCACGCAGAAGTCCGTCGCGAGCCCGGTGACGAACACTGTCTTCACGCCACGTGCCTTCAGGTAGCCGCCAAGCCCGGTCGCCGTCTTGTGATCGGCTTCCTCGAACGCGGAGTAGCTGTCCATGTCCTTGTGAAAGCCCTTGCGGATGATGATCTGCGCCGTGGGCAGCTTCAGGTCCTTGTTGAGCGCGGCATCGTCCGTCCCCTGCACGCAGTGGTCCGGCCAAAGCACTTGCGTGCCGTAGCTCAGCTTGGTCGTCTCGAACGGCTTCTTGCCCGCGTAGGTGCTCGCAAAGGAGGCATGGCCCGGCGTGTGCCAATCCTGCGTGACGACGATGTTGTCGAAGGATCCGGCGAGCTTATTGATGATCGGCACGACCTCGGCACCACCCTTGACTGGCAAGGTTCCGCCATCGATGAAGCAGTTCTGAACGTCCACGACGATCAGCGCCGCGTTGGATCCCGGCTTGATCTTCGAAGCCGCGAAGAGCGGCGCCGAGGCACCCAGCCCGCCGATCAGGCCGAAGGCGGCTGCGGACTTCAAGAGAGTTCTGCGTTGCGTGAAATGCATGGTCGTCATGGTCTTCACTCCTCGTGGTTGAAAAAAAATCGATGCTCAGACACTCAGATATGCGCGGCGTACTTCGTCGTTGGTGGCCAGGTCCGCCATCGTCGATTGATAGCGGATCTGCCCCTTCTCCAGCACGTACGCACGGTCGGACACCAGCTCCGCGAAGTGCATGTTCTGCTCCGACAAGAGGATGCTCACGCCCTGCCCTTTGAGCTCCAGGATCATGTTGGCCATCTGCTCGACGATCACCGGCGCAACGCCCTCGGACGGTTCGTCGAGCAGCACGAGATATGGATTGCCCATCAATGTGCGTGCCACGGTCAGCATCTGCTGCTCGCCACCGCTCATGCGGCCGCCGGGGCGATGGGGCATTTCGCCAAGATTCGGAAAGAGCTTGAAGAGCCGCTCGGGGGTCCATAGCGGCGCATCGGTGCCATCGCTCCAGCGACGTGCGTCCTGCTTGCCGACCTCCAGGTTCTCCATCACGCTGAGATCGGTGAACACGCGCCGGTCCTCCGGCACGAAACCCAGGCCCAGCCGCGCGGCCTGATGCGGCTCGCTCTTGGAGATGTCATGGCCGAGAAAGCGCACAGCGCCCCGCCGTTTGCCGAGCATTCCGATGAGCGCCTTCAGCGTGGTCGACTTGCCCGCGCCGTTGCGCCCCATGAGTGCCACCACTTCGCCGCGCCGCACTTCGAGGTCGACGTCGTAGAGGATCTGCGCAGCGCCGTACCAGGCGCACAGTGCCTTGGCTTCGAGCAATACCTCGTGCGAACTCATGCGCTCTCTCCCACTGCTGCGTTCACCGCCGCCGCCTTTTCCGCGATCTTCTCGAAAGTCTTGCCGCTGCCGAAATACACCTCCTGCACCTTCGGATGGTCACGGATCTCCAGCGGCTTGCCTTGCGCGATCAGCCGCCCGCGCGCGAGGACGATCATTCGATCGGCATACGCGAAGACGACGTCCATGCTGTGCTCGGTGAAGAGCACCGCCATGCCGCGATCGACGACCAATTGCTTCGTCAGCGCCATCAGCGAGTTGCGTTCCTTGGGGGCCATGCCGGCGGTGGGCTCGTCCATGAGCAGGAGCTTGGGACGGTTGGCCATCGCGATCGCGAGTTCGACGCGTTTGACGTCGCCATAGGCGAGCACGCTGCAGGGGCGGTCGGCTTGCGCCTTCATGCCGACCTGGTCGAGCAATTCGATCGCTTCGTCGCGCTTGTGGTCGGCTGCGCGGCGCCACGTCGTTAAGAGTTTGTGGTCATTGGAGAGCAAGGCCATCTGCACGTTTTCGGCCACGGTGAGTGAGGCGAAGGTTTCGGCGATCTGGAAGGTGCGGCCTACGCCCATGCGCCAGATCTCTCTAGGCTTGCGGCCTACGAGTTCTTCGCCGTCGAGGAGGATGGAGCCGCGGTCTGCCTTGAGTTGGCCGTTGACCATGTTGAAGGTGGTGGACTTGCCTGCGCCGTTGGGGCCGATGAGGGCCAGGAGCTCGCCGGGGGGGAGGGTGAAGGTGATGCCGTCTACGGCTTTTACGCCGCCGAAGGACTTGCCTAGGTCTTGGACTTTTAGGAGGGTCATGGGGTGTTGTGCTTGGTGGCGCTGTTGGCCGGGACTCGCCCCGGCGGGCGACTTCCTTTCTTTTGGGTCGCCAAAAGAAAGTAAGCAAAGAAAAGGCGACCCTGCTGTGGGCGTCCCTYCGCTGCGCTACGGGCAACCTGCGGTGCTCGCTTTTCGTGGGGTCCGCGCAAACTCGCTGCGCTCAAACACGCGCGGCCCTGATCCACGAAAAGCTCCGCTCCTCGGCACCCACAGAAGGGAGTGCTCGGGCCGTCGCTTCGCTCGGCCTGTTGAATACCAACAGCCAAACCAAAAACACAAGGACGCGCCACGGCGCGTTCTGCCTTGGCATTGGTATTGGTATCGGTATTCGTGTCCGGGTCCCCTCTGTGCGTGCCGAGGAGCGCAGCTTCAGGCGGACAAGGGCTGCGCGTGTTTGAGCGCAGCGAGTTTCGCGCGGACCCCGCCTGAAGCGAGCACCGCAGGTTGCCCGAAGCGAAGCGCAGGGACACGCACAGTGGGGTCGCCTTTTCTTTGCTTACTTTCTTTTGGCGACGCAAAAGAAAGTAAGTCGCCCGCCGGGGCGAAACCCGGCCAACAGCCCCCAAAAAAGAACCCCCATTCACGATCACGCCTCAGCCTCCCGCTCCAACCCCTTCCCCCCCAAAGGCCTCCGCTTCCGCTCAAACACCTGCTTAGCAAACCCAGCAATCCCCTGCGGAAACAGCAACACCAGCAAAAGAATGATCCCGCCCAACATGGCCCGCCAGTAATCCGTATTCCGCGCCACCGTGTCATGCAGCCAAGTAAAAGTAACAGCCCCCACCACAGGCCCAGCCAACGTCTGAATCCCCCCGAGCAGCACCATCACCAACCCATCCACAGACTTCCCGACACTCAGCGACTCCGGAGAAATACTCCCTTTGGAAAACGCATAAAGCGCCCCAGCCAACCCCGCCGCCCCTCCAGCAATCACAAACGCCGCCCACTGCATCCGCTTCACATCGATCCCGATCGCGTCAGCCCGCAAAGCCGAATCGCGCCCCGCCCGCAGCGCATACCCGAACGGCGAAAACAGCACGCGCCGCAACCACAACACACCCAGCCCCACCAGCAGCAGCGTCACCCAGTAGTAGGCGTTCTTGTTCGCAAGCCAGGCCGAAGGCCAAACGCCAGTGAGCCCATTGCTCCCCCCTGTAAAGCTGTCCCACTGATAAGTGATCGCCCAAGTGATCTGCGCAAAGGCCAGCGTGAGCATCGCCAGATAGACGCCTGACAAGCGCACCGCAAACCACCCATAGACGAACGCCCCCACTGCAGCAACGAGCGGCGCGAGGATCAATGCCAACTCCATCGGCATTCCGCTGCTGCGAACCAGCAAGGCCGCGCCGTAGGCGCCCAGCCCGAAGTAAGCCGCATGGCCGAACGAATGCATGCCCGCCGGCCCCATGATGAAGTGCAGGCTGGTTGCGAAGAGCGCTGCAATCAACAGATCGATCATCAGCACGGTCGTGTAAGGCGAATCGGCCGTGAAAAACGGGACCGCCGCCAGCACGAGGCCGAACACGGCAGCCGCGGTGAGATAGGCCTTCCCAGGCCGCCGCAAAGGCTCCTCTTGCATGCCGACATAACGGCTCGGCGCTTGAGGCTTGCCGAACAAGCCCCATGGCCGCCACACCAGCACGACAGCCATCACCAGAAAGTCGACGACCAGCGTGAGCTTGGAGAACGAGATGCTGAGCCCGAAGACATCGACCACGCCAAGCCAGATGCAGATCGCCTTGATCTCCGCAATCAGCAGCGCAGCCGCATAGGCCCCAGGAATCGAGCCCATGCCACCGACCACCACGACCACGAACGCCGCGCCGATGGTGTTCAGGTCCATTTCCAAGGTCGCGGGTTCACGCGGCAACTGCAGCGCACCGCCCAAGCCCGCCAGCAGCGCCCCAAGCGCAAACACCGCCGTAAAGAGCCACGCCTGGTTGACCCCGAGCGCGCTGACCATCTCCCGGTCCTGCGTCGCGGCGCGAACCAGCGTGCCGAAGCGTGTGCGCGTGAGCAGCATCCAGACAAGCCCGAGCACGACCGGGCCGACGACGATCAGGAAAAGGTCATAAGTGGGAAATTGCCGCCCAAGAATCTCGATCGACCCGGAGAGCCCCGGCGCGCGGGGTCCCAGCAACTCGTCGGGCCCCCAGAGGTACAGCACCGCGTCCTTGATCACCAGCACCAGCGCAAAGGTCGCCAGCAGCTGAAAGAGTTCGGGCGCCTTGTAGATGCGCCGCAGCAGCACCACTTCGATCAACGCGCCCAGCACCCCGACCGCCGACGCCGCAAGAACCAGCGCCGGCCAGAACCCTACGCCCGTGCCCAGCCGGTCGACGAGCGTGTAGGCGATATAGATGCCCACCATGAAGAACGAGCCATGCGCGAAGTTCACGATCCGCGTGACGCCAAAAATCAGCGACAGCCCCGCCGCCACCAGAAACAGCGACGACGCACTAGCCAGCCCATTCAGCAACTGAACAATGAATCCCGAAAAGCTCATTCAACATCCCGTTAAACGCTCAACTACAGATGCCCAAGTACTCTCGCCAGCGGACCCCCAAAGCGCCCACGGACTCTTCGCCGGAGGGCCGCCGCGCCCGGCCGCCCGAAGCGGCCGGCCCGCCCCCGGCAGGGGGTAGGCGAAGCGACACGAAGTGCGCGCAGCCTGGGGGCGAGCAACTAGTCAGTTCTTGACTTCTTGATCTCAGCAGCCGAAGGCTGGTACTTCGGATCGCCGCCGTCCAGATACACGTAATCCACCATCACGCCCTTGCCGCCTTCGTTCTTGGTGCGGCCCACGAAGGCGCCCATCGTCGATTGGTTGTCTTCCGCGCGGTAGGTGATCTTTCCGAACGGCGTGTCGACCGGCAGGCCCTTGAAGGCCGCGACCAGCTTCTCGGTGTCGGTGCTCTTGGCCTTGGCGATGCCCGCGGCCGCCGACTTGATCATGCTGTAGCCGACCACCGAGCCGAGGCGCGGATAGTCCTTGTACTTGGCCTGGTAAGCCTGTTCAAAGGCCTTGTGTGCCGGCGTGGTGATGCCGTACCAGGGGTAACCGGTGACGATCCAGCCGTTGGGCGCCTCGTCCTTCAGCGCATCCATGTACTCGGGCTCGCCGGTCAGCACGCTCACCACTTCGCGGCCCTTGAACAGGCCGCGCGTATTGCCTTCGCGCACGAACTTCGACAGGTCGGCCGCAAACAGCACGTTGAAGATCGCGTCCGGCTTGGCATCGGCGAGCGCCTGCACAACGCTGCCGGCGTCGACCTTGCCCAGTGGCGTGGCCTGCTCGGCGACGAACTCCACGTCAGGCTGTGCAGCCTTCAGCAACTGCTTGAAGGCGGCGACCGCGGACTGGCCGTATTCGTAGTTGGGGTACACCACCGCCCAGCGCTTCTTCTTGAGCTTGGCGGCTTCGGGCACCAGCATCGCGGCCTGCATGTAGGTGCCGGGGCGCAGTCGCACGGTGTATTGATTGCCGCCTTGCCAGGTGAGCTTGTCGGTGAGCGGTTCGCCAGCCAGGAAGAAGACCTTTTTCTGCTTGGCGAAGTCGGCCACTGCCAGGCCGGTGTTCGACAGGAAGGTGCCGGCGATCAGGTCGACCTTGTCGCGCGACACCAGTTCTTCGGCAACACGCACGGCATCGCCAGGATTGGCGTTGTCATCGCGGCTGATGAGCTCGATCTTCTTGCCGTTGACGCCGCCCGCCGCGTTGATCTCGTCGACCGCCAGCTCCATTCCCTTCTTGTAGGGCTCGAGGAAGGCGGGCTGTGCCTTGTAGCTGTTGATCTCGCCGATCTTGATCACGTCCTGCGCATGCGCGGGAACGAGCGTGGTGATCAGCGAGGCCAGCGCCGCTGCAGTGAAGGCAAAGCGCAGTTGATTCATCGAGAGCTCCTTGAGAACGAAAAGAAAAGGGACGAAGTGGCGAGAGAGATACGAGAGTGACGAAGCGATTCAACGGAGACCGTCTTCACCCTTGATTTCAGAAACCTGCAATCCGCCAATGCGCGGCAGCGGACGCCCGCTGTCGGTCACCGCGACGGCGACGACGATCTCGTTGGCGCGCGGTGCATCCGACACACGCGCTTCGATGGCATCGAAGTGGCTTCGGACGAAGGCGGCATCCTTGTGCCCGAGCGGCACATCGATGGCAGTGCCCAGCGTGCCGCGCTTCTTGGCCGAAGGCACGAGCGCAGCGCCCTTCTCCACCGCCACGCGCAGCGGCGCTCCGAGCTTCGGATGGAGGATGGCCGCGGCGTGCTCCAGTTCGCCGGCTTCGCCGACGATCGCTGCCTTGCCGTAGCTCTGTGCCTGACCAGGCTCGATGCCCAGCGCCGCAACCGCCTTCTGGCCCAGCAGCGCACCGAGTTCTTCTCCGATCGCGATCAGTTCATCGAGCGACTCGCTGTACCGACCGGCATACGGGTTGTCGATAACAGCAATGGCCACAGCACGACGAGTCGGCGGCTCAATCACCTTGCCCATTTCCTTGCGCGTCTCGTCAACCTGGAGAACGAGTTTGCGGATGCTTGCAGTCATATCCTGTCCTTTGCCTTTATGTCTTTGTTGTAGCGAGTTCCGTCTTCATTCAAGAAACACCGCGGAACCGGCTTTGCCGGGCCGCTGGTGTTGCCCCCCTTTCAGGGGGGTTGGCGCAGCGACACGAAGTGCGCGAAGACTGGGGGGTCATCTCAACCCATCCCATTTGCTGATGTCTTCGGCCCGGAGGCCGCCTACGCGTTCATGAACGCGATAACCCGTGCTCATCGCGAGGATGAACACGATCTCGTCGGCAGCCGGCGCACCCGGCACGCGCACTTCGATGGCGTCGAACTGACCGCGCACGTAGCTGGCGTTGATGTTGGTGAGCGGCACGTCCAGCGCCGCGCCTGGCGGCCCGACTTTCTTGGTCGACGGCACGATCGAGAGCGCGTTCCCGGGCTGGCCTGATTTCTCCTCGGCCTTGCCTTGGCGATATGCATCGCGGTCGCCTTTCCACCCGAGCAGCTCTCGCATGGCGTAGCCGCCCGGCACGTGCCAGAGCGCGCCGTGCTCCAGTTCGCCGGCCGCGCCAACGATGGCACCTTTGCCATAGGTGGCGATGCGCTCCACCGGCACGTCCATTGCCGCGCGCAGTCGATGCGCCATCTCGAGACCTACAGGGTCGAGCAGCTTCATCATCGGAAGGATGTCCGGCTCATAGCGGCCGGCAAAAGGATTGGTCAGCACCGCGGCGATCGCGCCACGCACCAGCGGGGTCGCGGCGCGCGGCCCGAACTCGTGATGGATGTGCTCGACCTGAGTGAAGACACGACGTATATCGATCATGAACAGAAGTCCTGCTTTTCGTTAAGCAAATACTGAACCAACTGCATCGGCCGCGACGCTTGCATCGATTTGCGATGCAGTGACCGGAGCCTGCGAGCTTAAAGGTTGAATCACCCGCCACTGCCCCTGGCAAACGAGCACGACCGAACTCACCAGGCCTGCCCGCTGCAGCGCCTCGGCGCGCGCCTCGCCGGCGTCGAGTGCGCGGCGCACCTGCGCGGGCGGCAAGGTCTCGACTTCGGTCGTGACCGGGATGTCGCCGAGGTCGCTGTCGTCCTTGCACGCGCTCGCCGGCATGCGGTGAATACCAGGGTCTTCGACGTTGACGGCGTTCGCGATCACCGTCGCCGCCGCGTCGGCCTGGGCGGCTGTGGCAGCGAGCACTGTCACGCTGTCGGCAATCCCGAGCGAGAAGCTTCGTCCGCGCCAACCGCTGGTGGCGACACCGCGCACCGGCATGTCGGCGGTGACTTCGAACTGGCCATCGGTTGCGAGCGGGCCCGCATCGCGCAGATCGAAGCGGGCGAGATCTGCGAAGAGCCCCACGCGCACGGAATGGCCATCTGCGAGATGCAACGCGATGTCGCCGCCGTTGTTGATCCAGGCGCGCTCGATGCCCGACCGTTGATAGCAGCCGATGAGTTCCTGCGCCACCGAACCCGCCACCGCAGCCATCGGCGTAATGAAGGCTTCGCGGAACGGCGCACACGCCTGCCACATGCGCCGCGCAATCACGCCACGCAGATCGCAATCCGCGCCTAAGGGTTGACGCAGCAAGGGCAGCTCGCCCACCAACTCGTCGAGCACACCGCCAAAGCGCCGCCACGCGAGCTCATTCGCCACGGCAACCTCGACCGGATCGCCATGCGCCTCCGCCACGATGTCGATCGGCCCGTGATGGAGGTGCCAGCGCCCCCCATCGAGCAATGCGCGTTCGGCAGTCATGCCCAAACCTTTCCTGCGGCAAAAAGGCGGCCGCCGCCGGGCCGCCCCAAGGCGAGCCGCGCCTCCCCCTCGGGGGGTGGCGAAGCACACGCAGTGGCAAGCCGGGGGGCCAACATGCTACCCGAGCATGGGTGGCTGGCCGAGCGGCCAGGGGTTGGCCGCATCCATGGGCAGCCAGCGGCGCGACAGCGGTGCACCGTCGTCCTGCCAGGCACCGCGGGCGAGCGCCTGCTGCAGGGTGAACACATGCTCCATGTGACCGCCCAGCGCGGCGTAGTCCTCGCGGCGCATGCTGAATTCGATGGGCGCAACAATGGCCGGCGTGGGCACGGTTCCGAAGCTGTTGTCGGGCATGCGAAGCACATCGGCCATCACAGTGATGCCACCACCCGGCCACACGTAGGCCGGCGCGCCACCGCACGTCACGTTGACCAGCGCGCGTTTGATGGCGCGGGTCAGCAGGACCGGGTTCTCAGTCACGCCCGCGCGCAAACTGCCGCCCGCGCCGCCGAGGAAGAGCACGCTGCACAGCGAAGGCTCGCAGTTCTCGCCGATGCGCTCGACGATGCGCCGCACCTCGGCAGGCATCTGCTGCTCGACAGGCCGCAGATCATCGTCCAGCACGTACCACTGCGCATGCTCGCCCGTGGTCGACGTCATCAGCAGACGCAGCCCGGGACGCGCCACACCCTCTTCCCAACCTTCGATGATCGACAGCGGATCGTCGATGTCGGTGCCGCCCCAGCCATTGCCGGGATTCGCCACCTGGAAATAGCGCCCCGGCGTCGATTTACGTCCGCGCATCTGGATGCCCGAAGCGGGCATGTCCAGGCAGCGGCCGGCCTGGTGTTCGGTCAGCACGCCGGTGATGTGATCGTCGACGACCACCACTTCATCCGCGTGCCCGAAAAGCTGACGCGCAAAGATGCCGATGGCCGCCGAGCCACAGCCGACGCGCATCCGCTGTTCTTCGACGCCGTTGACGATGGGCGCCTTGCCCGCCTGAATCACCATGCTGGCGCCGCCGTCGATCACGCATTCGACCGCCTTCTTGTTGCCGAGCAACTGCATCAGCTCCATCGTCATGCGGCCTTCCTTCTTGCTGCCACCCGTGAGGTGGTGCACGCCTCCGAGCGACAGCATCTGCGAGCCGTATTCCGCGGTGGTGACGTGGCCGATGACTTCGCCGCGATACCGCACGTTGGCCTGCTCCGCGCCCAGGAAGCGGTCGGTGTCGATCTTCACCTTGAAGCTGCAGTAGCTGAAGATGCCTTCAGTCACTACCGTGACCATGTCCACGCCCTGCGCCTTCGACGCGACGATGAAGGGCGCGGGCTTGTAGTCGGGATAGGTGGTCGACGAGCCGACGCCAGTCACGAAAACCTCGTCGGCAAGGAGGAGATCGCCGTTCCAGTCGGGATCGTTCCTTTCAACGGCTTCGGGGGCGTCCGCTGCGGCGGCGTCGCGGGCGAACGGCACGAGCGCAGGCGATTCGCCGGCAAGCTCGCGCCTGAGCAGCACCACCGGATCGACCCGCACCAGAATGCCGTCCTTGTTGGCATAGCGGTCGCACGCGCCCGTGCGGCCGTCGGAGATCTGGCAGAGCACGGGGCACGCATTGCACTCCACCTTGCTGGTGCTCATGCGCTCGTTGCGCAGCGGCGATCGGCCCAGGGGCTCGGGCGTCATGGGCAACACGGGCACGTCCATGCCGGGCAATCCGTCTGTCTTGGTGTGTTCAGTCATCGCAGGCAATCGGTTCGTAGGTCTCGCGAGGTTTGCAACATCTGTGCCGGGAGCCCGCTTGTGCCGGGCGTGCCGTTTGTGTAGCATTCCCTACACTTTCATGTGGCAATCACTACATTGACGAGAATCAATGTAGCAAACAGGTCCGAAGCTTGCAATGGTGTTTTCGTGGGCGCCCGTGATCGACAATAGGGCATCCCTTTTTCGTTCATAACCATTCCTGACCCTTATGAGTGCATTCAGCGAAGAACGTGTGTTGAGCGTCCACCACTGGACCGACCGCCTGTTCACCTTCACCACCACGCGCGATCCGGCCCTGCGTTTTTCCAATGGCCATTTCACGATGATCGGGCTGAAGGTCAACAACAAGCCTCTGCTGCGCGCCTACAGCATCGTGAGCCCGAACTACGAGGAACATCTGGAGTTCCTCAGCATCAAGGTGGAGGAAGGCCCTCTCACCTCGAAGCTCCAGCACATCCAGGTGGGCGACACCATCATCGTCGGCCGCAAGCCCACCGGCACATTGCTGATCGACTACACCCTGCCCGGCAAGCGGCTGTATCTGTTCGGCACCGGCACCGGCCTGGCACCCTTCATGAGCATCATCCGGGACCCGGACACCTACGAGAAGTTCGAGCAGGTCATCCTGGTGCACGGCGTGCGGCAAATTGACGAACTCGCCTATCACGACCTCGTGACCGATCACCTTCCCAAGCATGAAATCCTGGGCGAGATGATCGAGAAGCAGTTGCTCTACTACCCGACCGTGACGCGCGAGGAATTCCGCAACATGGGTCGCATCACGGACCTGATCGAGACCAACAAGCTGACCGACGATCTCGGCCTGCCGCCGCTCAATGCAGCGGAAGACCGCGTCATGCTGTGCGGCAGCCCCGGGCTGCTCGTCGACTTGAAGCACATCCTCGAAGGCCGCGGGTTCAAGGAAGGCAATACATCCACGCCCGGTGACTTCGTGGTCGAGCGCGCCTTCGCTGAAAAGTGATGCCGGACCGCCTGGAAAACGCCGCAAGACGCCGATGACCGAACGCAAGCCGGCCGCAGGAAAGCCTCAGCGCCGCACCGGCGTGCGCGAGGCGGCGGCGCAGGCCACGCGCGAGAGCATCCTGCGCGCCGCCACCAAGGTGTTCGCCAAATACGGCTACGAAGGCGGTAGTGTCGAGAAGATCTCGAAAGCGGCCAAGTCGTACGACCGGATGATCTACTACTACTTCGGCAGCAAGGAAGGCCTGTTCATCGCGGTGCTCGAAGGCATCTATCGGCGCATGGACGATGCCGAGGCAGCGCTCGATCTCGACGCCACGCGGCCGGTGGAGTCGCTCACGGCGGTGATCCGCTTCGTGCTCGGCTACTACCGCCGCAACCCTGATTTCGTGACGCTGCTCAACACCGAGAACCTGCACAAGGGGCGGCACATCGCGAAGTCGCTGCGAGCGCGCGAGTATTCGTCGCGCGCCATTTCGATCATTCAGGAGATCGTCGAAAGCGGTGTCGAACAGGGCTTGTTCCGCGACGATGTGGCCGCACGCGATCTGTACCTTCTGATTGCATCGACGGGTTATTTCTACACGTCGAACCGGCACACGCTGACCGCGTTCCTCGGCGAGCCGCTGGAGAGCGCGGAAGCGGTCACGCACTGGGAGAACTTCGTCATCGAAACGGTGCTGCGCGCCGTCGACGTCGGCGCTCCAGATGAAGAATCCACATCTCACGAGGTAAAGACATGGCAGAAGTCGCAACCGCCGCAAAGTCGGGCAAGGTCGTCATCCGGAACATAGGTCTGCTGCTTTCGGGCGACATCGACCAGCCCATCCTCGACGCCGACACCATCGTCGTGAACGATGGCCTGATCGTCGCGTTCGGCAAGGAAAAGGACTGCGATCTCGAAGGCGCGCACATCACGATCGACGCGAAGAAAACCTGCGTCGCGCCGGGCCTCATCGACAGCCACGTGCATCCGGTCTTCGGCGACTGGACCCCGCGCCAGGGCCAGATCGGCTGGATCGACTCGACCATGAACGGCGGCGTGACCACCATGATTTCCGCCGGCGAAGTGCATCTCCCCGGCCGCCCCAAGGACATCGTCGGCGTGAAGGCGCTGGCCATCACCGCTCAGCGTGCTTTCGACAACTTCCGCCCTGGCGGCGTGAAGGTGCTCGCGGGCGCGCCGGTGATCGAAAAAGGAATGGTCGAGAGCGACTTCAAAGAGATGGCCGAAGCCGGCGTCGGGCTGCTCGGCGAAGTGGGCCTGGGCTCGGTCAAGGCCGGCTACGAAGCGAAGGAGATGGTCGCCTGGGCACGCAAGTACGGCATCCAGAGCACGATCCACACGGGCGGCCCGTCCATCCCGGGCTCGGGCCTGATCGACAAGGACGTGGTGCTCGAAGCCGATGCCGACGTCATCGGGCACATCAACGGCGGGCACACGGCGCTGCCCGAGGCGCACGTCTGCGAGCTGTGCGAGAAGTCGTCGCGCGCGATCGAGATCGTGCACAACGGCAACGAGCGCATCGCCATCGCCGCGGCAAAGGCGGCGCTCGATCTCAAGTGTCCGCACCGCATCATCCTCGGCACTGACGGGCCGGCCGGGTCAGGGGTCCAGCCGCTGGGCATCCTGCGCATGATCTCGCTGTTGTCATCGCTCGCGAACATCCCGGCCGAACTGGTGTTCTGCTTTGCGACGGGGAACACGGCGCGCATTCGCAAGCTCAACTGCGGTTTGATCGAAGTCGGCCGCGCCGCAGATTTCGTCTTCATGGACCGCGCGCAGCACACCGCCGGCAAGACGCTGCTCGAAAGCGTTCAGCTCGGCGACATCCCGGGCGTGGGCATGGTGATGATCGACGGCATCGTGCGCTGCGGGCGCAGCCGTAACACGCCACCAGCCACCGAGGTTCCGGTGGTCATTTAGCTCGCCCCCAGGCTCGCGCACTTCGTGTCGCTTCGCCTACCCCCTGCCGGGGGCAACACCGGCGGCCCGGCAAAGCCGGTTCCGCGGTGAGTCCTGTTGCTCGCCCCCAGGCTCGCGCACTTCGTGTCGCTTCGCCYACCCCCTGCCGGGGGCAACACCGGCGGCCCGGCAAAGCCGGTTCCGCGGTGTTCCTGTTGCTCGCCCCCAGGCTCGCGCACTTCGTGTCGCTTCGCCTACCCCCTGCCGGGGGCAACACCGGCGGCCCGGCAAAGCCGGTTCCGCGGTGTTTCTGGAAGGGGTCCGGCTTGGCCGGCTTTACTTGAAGACCAGATGACGGGCCGACAGGAAGTTCACGGCGAGGCCCGCGCAGCTTCCGATCGCAACGCCTAGCGCGGGCGCGAGTGGCCCGCCGATCCAATGCAGGGTCAGCACGTAGGCCGCATAGTTGACCAGCGCGCCGCCGACCATGGTCAGCAGGTAGTGCGTGTATTCGCGAAGGACCGATGCGCCTGAGCGCCGTTCCTTGAAGGTGAAATGCCGGTTGAGCAGCCAGGTCACCGTGGCCGCGGCGATGAAGGAGACCACCCGCGCGCCATACCAGCCGGCGTACGGCGCCAGCAGGTACAGCACTCCGACGTCGACGCCGAAGCCAATCACGCCGACCAGTGCGAACGACAGGAATTCCTTGCCGGCCTTCATGGGGCCGAGCGATGCCGCACGCCCGGAATCGCGAGGTAGCGCAGCCGCTTGGCCTCCTGCCGGCCGATAGTCACGGTGTGCAACACGACGCCGCACACAAAGGACAACATCGCGACCAGCATGGTGCCGGTCACCAGGACGGCTGTCGGCAAACGAGGAACCAGACCCGTCTCGAAATACGTGACGACCAGCGGCTCCGCCAGCACGATCGACAACAGGGCCAGCACAGCCGCGAACGCGCTGAAGAACAGCAGCGGCCGTTCGCTCACGAAGAGCTTGCAGATCGTTTTCAGGATTCGCCAGCCGTCACGGTAGGTCGAGAGCTTGCTCTCCGATCCCTCCGGCCGCGAGCGATAGAGAACGGGCACTTCCGCAAAGGGCATGCGCAGCTCCAGCGCGTGGACGGTGAGTTCGGTCTCGATCTCGAAGCCCTTCGACACCGCCGGAAACGACTTGGCATAGCGTCGGGAAAACACGCGATAACCCGACAGCATGTCGGTCAGGTGCCCGCCGAAGAGGGCCGCAACAGCACCGGTCAGCAAGCGATTGCCAAAGCGGTGGCCGCGCCGGTAGGTCTGCACGTCCGCGCCGTCATCGACCCGCGAACCGACCACCATGTCCAGATTGCCATCCACCAGCATGCCGATGAGCCGCCGTACCTCGCCGACGTCATAGGTGGCGTCGCCATCGGCCATCACGTAGACATCCGCCTCGACGTCCGCGAACATGCGCCGCGCCACGTTGCCTTTGCCCCGAAGCGCGACATGCGTCACCCACGCACCATGGGCGGCGGCCACCTCGGCCGTGTCGTCGGTGGAGTTGTTGTCGAAGACGTGGATCTCGGCTTCCGGCAATGCCGCGCGGAATTCCTCGATGACTTGCGCGATCGCCAATGCCTCGTTGAAGCAGGGGATCACGGCGGCGATGCGCAGGGCGCGTGGTTCAGGGTTTGCGGTCATTCTTGTCGTCGAGGATCCGGTAGGCCTTGGCATTGTCCTTTTCGTACATCACGGCGAAATGATCATGGAAACCCGGCTGCGCTTCCAGGACCGGCACGGTCGCGGCAGACACGGCCATGGCCTCGAATCCCAGGTCGGCAAGTTTGCGGGCGTACTCCGCCGGCGGAAGCGCGATGAAGTCCGCATACCGCCAAGGGCCGAGCGCATCGCCCCATACCGGACTCGGTCCGTAGTATGTCGCCTCGCTGAGGGCGACCTGGTAGACGCGGCCGGTCGCGTGTTCCCGCAGATATTTCATGACTTCATAGCCGGGCACGCGAGAGCGCAGGAAGGCTTCGCGTTGCAGGGGTGTGGCCGCCACCGTCGCGGCCTTGATGCGCGTCAGGTGAAGGATCACGCCGACACCCGCCGCCAGCAGGATCACCGCAAACCACCGGCCCGCGCGATCGAGTCCGCCACTGCGGTCGAGAGCGGGCATGGCTCGGCGCAGGCGCGCGGAGATAGCACTGAAGATGGCTTGCCACCCCACGGCAGCCGTCAGCGCGAGCAACGGAAAGGACGCCGTCAGGTAGCGCGGGTAACGTGAAGTCAGGCTCCAGACAAAGAGCGAATACGCGCAGAAAACCAGCGCCGCACGCAAGGCCGGAGAGCGCTTCCAGTAGGCACTGAACGGAACCGCCAGAACGGCCCAGATGAAGCCATTCGGCAATGACGAATGGTCGCGCACATCCTGCAGTTGAAGCTTGTAGTCCTGGGCATTCCAGTTGGTAAAGCCGAAGATGCGCGCGCCGATGGGATTGAACGGGTCGCCCGTCTGGATGGCATTGCGCGCATACCAGTACACGCACGGGACCAGAAAGCACAGCAGCGCCAGCGCGATGACGCGCGGGCGGCGCTCATGCCAGAGCACGAAGATCCCGAGCAGCGGCATCACCGTCAGCGCCTGGTACTTGGAGCCGACGGCAACGCCTAGGAAGAATGCCGACAGCAAGAGCCAGCGTGCGGGCCGCGGCGCCGGCGTCTCGCGCCACCACCACAGGCATGCGCAGGCCGCGAGCACGAAAAGCGCCACGCTCATGTCGATGAGCGCGCTGGTGTAGTCGCCGATCCCCAGCCAGATCGCCGCGCCGATGCAGGCAACCACGCGGTTGATGTGCATCACGCCAAGGCGATAGACGATCAACACCGAAACCCAGCCCGCGAGGGCACTCAGGAAGTGCGGGAACACGTCGTCCCCGACGAGCAGCGCGCCCGCAAACAGCAAGTTGAAGTTGTACGGAAACCAGGGATAGCGCAGCCACTCGTAGATGCCCAGCGACCCGCTCTCAGCGACTTCTCGCGCATAGGGGAGGTGGTACATCAGCTCGTCGAAGACCGCCGGCGGCGCAAGGGGCGCCACCAGCGTCGGCACGGCGACCACTGCCACGACGATCAAGCCGAGCTTTTCGAGCCAGGAAAGCTGCGGCGAGACCTCGCGTGCTTTCACCTGGCGCAGCCAGCCGGGCACCTGAGGGATCGCAGCGACCACACCGACAACCACCGCCGCGACCACCACGCCCGCCGTGAGCTGTTGCGCAATRGCAAATGCCTGAAAGATGCAAATGAAGATGCCTATCCCTGCCGCGACGGCGATCGCCGCCTCGAGCCAGACATCCCGCCGCGGCGGCGCACCCAGGCGCACCAGGAGCGCTCTTCCGAATCCCCAGCAGGCAGCGACAAAGACCGCCAGAGCCGCATAGTGCGCGGCCGCAAACATCAGCTTTTGAATAGGTCCTCCCAGTGCCGGTCTTTCACGCCGGCTGGCCGTGTCAAAGGTTCGGCGCCAACAGCCGCTCGAGATGTGCTTCGCTTTCCTTGCGTCGCGCTGCCTGGTCCTGCAGTTGGTCGTGCCCGATCTTGCCGACATTGAAGTAGGTCGAATCGGGATGGCTCAGATAGAAGCCGCTGACGCTGGCGGCCGGCATCATGGCAAGGCTGTCCGTGAGCGTCATGCCGACTTCCGCGCAATTCAGGAGATCGAACATCGGCCGCTTGACGCTGTGGTCGGGGCAAGCCGGATAGCCAGGCGCCGGCCGGATGCCGCGGTATTTCTCCGCGATCATGTCTTCGTTGGACAGTCCCTCATCGGGCGCGTAGCCCCAGAGGTCGGTGCGCACGCGATGGTGCAGCGCCTCGGCGAAAGCTTCGGCCAGCCGGTCGGCCAGTGCCTTGAGCATGATGGCCGAGTAGTCGTCGAGATCGTCGATGAAATACTTTTCCTTCTTCTCTACGCCAAGGCCGGCCGTCACCGCGAACATGCCCACGTAGTCGGCAAGCCCGCTCTCGCGCGGTGCGACGAAGTCCGCAAGGCACCGGCTGGGACGAGTCACTCCGTCGATCACGTGCTTTTCCGTCTGCTGGCGCATCCCGTACCAGGTGAGCGCCGCCTCGGTGCGGGACTCGTCGGTGTAGAGCACGATGTCATCGTCGTTCACCGTATTGGCCGGCCAGAAGCCGATCGCGCCGCTCGCCGTGAGCCAGCGGCCTTCGATGAGTCGCTTGAGCATGCGCTGGCCATCGGCATACACGCGCACGGCTTCGGTGCCGACGATTTCGTCCTTCAGGATCGCGGGAAAAGGACCCGCCAGGTCCCAGGTCTGGAAGAACGGTCCCCAGTCGATGTACTTGGCAAGCTCCGTGAGATCGAAGTTGCGGAACACGCGCCGGCCGATGAACTTCGGCACCGGCGGCACATAGCCCGACCAGTCGATCGGCGTCTTGTTGGCGCGTGCCTTCGCAAGCGGCCATAGCGGCACCTGCTTCTTGTTGGCGTGCAGTTGCCGCACCTTGTCGTAGTCGGCATTGATCTCGTCGATGTAGTTCGCCGCCTGCTCGGACAGCAGCGACTGGGCCACGCTCACGCTGCGCGACGCGTCAGGCACATAGACGACCGGGCCTTCATAGTGCGGTGCGATCTTGACCGCCGTGTGCACGCGGCTGGTGGTCGCACCGCCGATCAGCAGCGGGATCTTGCGGATGCGGAAATGCTCGTCCTTCTGCATCTCGCCGGCAACGTACTGCATCTCTTCAAGGCTCGGCGTGATGAGGCCCGACAGCCCGACGATGTCGGCGCCTTCGACCTTTGCGCGCGCCAGGATCTCGTGGCACGGGACCATCACGCCCATGTTCACCACCTCGAAGTTGTTGCACTGGAGCACGACCGTGACGATGTTCTTGCCGATGTCGTGCACGTCACCCTTCACCGTGGCGATGACGATCTTGCCCTTCGTCCGCACATCGCGGCCGGCCGCCTCGTCCTGGCGCTTTTCTTCCTCGATGTAGGGGATGAGGTGAGCGACGGCCGACTTCATCACGCGCGCGGACTTCACCACCTGCGGCAGGAACATCTTGCCCTGGCCGAACAGGTCGCCGACGATGTTCATGCCGTCCATCAGCGGGCCTTCGATCACGTGCAGTGGCCGGCCGCCCTTGGCAAGGATCTGCTGGTAGGCCTCTTCGGTGTCTTCGACGATGAAGTCGGTGATGCCGTGCACCATGGCGTGCGACAGCCTCTGGTTGACATGCACGGGGTGCTCCGGCGTGCCGCGCCATTCGAGCTTCTTGCTCTCGTCCTTGGCGCCGCTCTTTGCGGTCTCCGCGACTTCGACGAGGCGCTCGCCGGCATCGGACCGGCGGTTGAGCACGACGTCCTCGACACGGTCGCGGAGTTCGGGCTCCAGGTCGTCGTAGACGCCCACCATGCCGGCATTGACGATGCCCATGTCCATGCCCGCCTTGATCGCGTGATACAGAAACACGGTGTGGATGGCTTCGCGCACCGGGTCGTTGCCGCGGAAGCTGAAGCTCACGTTGGAGACGCCGCCCGACACCTTCGCGCCGGGCAGGTTTTCCTTGATCCAGCGCGTGGCGTTGATGAAATCGACAGCGTAGTTGTTGTGCTCCTCGATGCCCGTGGCGATCGCGAAGATATTTGGGTCGAAGATGATGTCCTCGGCCGGGAAGTCGATCTCGTCGACCAGGATGCGATATGCACGTTCGCAGATTTCGATCTTGCGCTGGTAGGTGTCGGCCTGGCCCTTCTCGTCGAAGGCCATGACGACCGCGGCCGCGCCGTATCGCCGCAGCAGGCGCGCATGATGGCGGAACTGATCCTCACCCTCTTTCATGCTGATCGAGTTGACGATGCCCTTGCCCTGGATGCAGCGCAGGCCCGCCTCGATGACTTCCCATTTCGAGCTGTCGACCATGATCGGCACCCGAGCGATGTCCGGCTCGCTGGCGATCAGGTTCAGGAAGCGCACCATGGCGGCCTTGCTGTCGAGCATGGCCTCGTCCATATTGATGTCGATGACCTGGGCGCCGTTCTCGACCTGTTGGCGCGCGACGGCCAGGGCGTCTTCGAATTGGCCGTTCAGGATCATTCGCGCGAATGCCTTGGAGCCGGTGACGTTGGTGCGCTCGCCGATGTTGACGAACAAGGCACCCTCGCCGATCTGCACCGGCTCGAGGCCGGACAGTTTCATCGGAGGGACGAGGACTGGAGAAGAATCGGAGGACATGGGCTCACCTGCTTAACTTCGGATCAGGCGAGCGTCGTTGTGACATTGCTCACCCCCAGGCTTCGCGCACTTCGTGTCGCTTCGCCTACCCTCTTCCGGGGGCGATGCCGGCAGCCTGGCAAAGCCAGTTCTGCGGCATCTCTGGTCGGCGCGGCGCACGGAGCAAGAGGAGAGATAGCCCAAGCCTGGCGCGGCCGTCTGTAAAGACTCTATGGAAGGCGGCTGCGCTGCAACGCTCCTTGGGAGCGGCGGATTTTACGCCGGCTGAGCGGAAGTGGCCGCCGATGCGGGCAGGCCGAAGATGGCGTCGAACGCCCAGTTGAAGACGAAGGTGTAGACGAGGAAGAAGACGACCAGGCCCAGGTCCATTACCAGCGCATCCCACAGGCTGACGTCCAGCCACCACGCGAACACCGGCACAAGAAAGGCGATCAATCCGCCCTCGAATCCCAGCGCGTGGGCGATTCGCCGCTTCACGCTGCGGCCCCGGACGATCTGTGCCGATTCCCATCGCTCGAAGAGCGCGTTGAAGCTCAGGTTCCACAGCACGGCGATTGCCGAGGCGATGACGGCGAGCACCCCCGAGTGACCAAGCCCCTGCCCCGACATCACGGCCAGCCCGGCGCTTGCCGCGACGATGGCGATGCCCTCGTAGAGCGTGATGTAGACGACGCGACGCTTGAACCCTTGCATGAAATCGATCCCGTTGGTTGCTGTGGTACCGGAATGGGTATTGGAATAGGGAGGACTTTATGTGCCTTCAACTGACATATAAAGTCATCTTCCTTCAGTTCTATTGATAGATCGGGCGCACCGTGAGCTTTTCCAGCGACAACGTAGGGGTGTTTCTCGCCGTGCTTGATCACGGCTCGTTTTCGGCCGCTGCCCGCGCACTGGGGCGCGTCCCCTCGGCAGTGAGCATGGGCATATCGAACCTGGAAGCCGAGCTCGATCTCCAGCTTTTCGACCGCAGCGGCCGCGAACCCCAGCCCACGGACGCTGCGCGTTCGCTCGAACCGCAAGCGCGTTTGCTCGCGTCGCAACTCAAGCAGCTCCAGGTGCAGGCCCTGGCGTTGACGCAGGGCCTGGAGAGCCGCCTGACGCTGGCGATCGCGCCGGAGCTGCTGGCGGCGCCGTGGAGCGCGCCCCTTGCAGCGCTGGCGAATGAATTCCCGCTGCTGGAAGTGGAAGTGCTTGCCGCCCCGCAGGAGGATGCGCTCAGCCTCCTGCACAGCGGGCGAGCGCAGCTCGCGCTGGTCTTCGAGCGGCCAAGCCTCGACGGCCGCGAAGGCTTTCAGGAAGTGGCGAGCGACACGATGGTGGCCGTCATGGCGCCCGACCATCCGGTACTGATCGGCGCCGGCGGGCGGCTGAGCGCAGAGCACTTGACGACAACCCGCCAGATTGTGGTCGCCGGCCGCGATCTCGCGACCAAGGATCCACGCTTTGTCTTCGCCCGGCATGTCTGGCGGACCGACAACGCATTGGCCGCGCTGAGCCTGATCACCGCCGGGCTCGGATGGGGTTGGCTGCCGCGCAACTTTGCCCGGCCGCACGTGGCGGCCGGCGCATTGGTGGAGATCCCCTTCGTCAATCTATCGAACGGGCTGGACTTGTGGGTGGACGTCGTCTGGTCGCGTGAGCGGCCCTTGGGGCTTGGCGCCCAGCGTTTCGTCGAGCTGATGAAGCGTTGAGCCGCAAGGCCCATTCACCCCATTCACCCCATTAACCCCCATTCACCGGTCGCCATGGCCGTGGCCGTGACCTTGGTTGCCACCATTGCCGTTGTGATTGCGGTCTCCCCCGCGGCCCTGCCCGTGGCCGCCCTGCCCATTCCCATGCGGCTGCCCCGGCGGACGGCCACCATGTGGCTGGAATCCGTTGCCGGGCGGCGGCCCCGGGGGCCTGTAGCCCGGACTATGCGGTGGGCGGACCCCTGCCGCCGGCAATGGTCGGACGGCAGGCGGGGGCGGACGGATTCCGTGGGGCGGTCGATATCCAGGGTGAGCCCCGCCCGGCCATGGATTGGGGTGCCATCCCGGCACCGGCGGCGGCGGCGGGCGCCAACCGGGCACTGGCGGCGGTGGCGGCCGGCCGCCCCACCAGCGCGGCTGGTTGTACCAGGGGCGGTCGCGGTAGTAGTTGTTCCAGTAGCTGCCGATCGCAAAGGTCACGATCGGCACGCCGATCACTGCGCCATAACCGGCGAGCGGCACACGTTGCTCCTGATAGGCATAGTCGAGGCTGCCCGCGTAGGCCCATCCCCGAAGTCCGTCTGGCAACACCACGTCGCACCAACCGTAGCCGCTGGTGCAGCCCATCACCTGGACCGACTGGCCGGGCGCCAGGGTGGCGACCAGCGGATACGAGCTCGAAGGTCCCGCGCGGAGATTGACGGCCCCCCGCGTAAAGGCGTCTTGCGCGGCTGCAGCCAGCGGAAGCGCCAAGGCAATGGTGCCGATGCCGACCCATCGCCAAGTCGTTTTCTGCATGTAGGGAGTTCCTTTTCTTCTGCCAGACAGGTTAGTTGCGCCGCCAAGACGATGTCAATCTGCCATCGCGACGTCCAGTCAACACACAACGGCAAATCGCGCGCTGCCGTGCACCGCGTCCACGTTTGGAGAGCTTCTTCACCTCGGCTTCACAAGCGGCCGGGTGCGATGCACTCAAGCCGCTTCGCGATAGCCGGCGCGATGCAGCGCGCGGCCTGCAATGGGTGCAACCGCCTGCCCGATGGCCGCGATGTGCTCGGGCGTGGTGCCGCAGCAGCCGCCGACGATGTTCACCAGCCCCTCGGCCGCGAATTCGTGAAGCAGGCGCGAGGTGACGTCGGGTGTTTCGTCGAAGCCGGTCTCGCTCATCGGATTGGGCAATCCCGCGTTGGGATAGCAGCTGATGAAGGTGTCGTCCGCCACGCGGGCCAGTTCCTGGATGTAGGGCCGCATCAGCGCTGCGCCCAGCGCGCAGTTCAGGCCGATGGCCAGCGGCCGCGCATGGCGCACGCTGTGCCAGAAGGCAGTGACCGTCTGGCCGCTGAGGATGCGGCCTGAAGCGTCGGTCACCGTGCCGCTGATGATCAGTGGAAGCCGCTCGCCGCTGGCCTCGAAGTACTCGTCAATCGCGAACAGCGCGGCCTTCGCGTTGAGCGTGTCGAAGATCGTCTCGACCAGCAGCACGTCGGCACCACCCTGCACCAGCGCCTCGACCTGCTCGTAGTAGGACTGGCGCAGCTCTTCGAAGCTCACGTTGCGCGCGCCGGGATCGTTCACGTCGGGACTGATGCTGGCGGTCTTGGGCGTCGGGCCGAGGGCGCCGGCGACGAAGCGTGGCTTGTCCGGCGTGCTGAACTTGTCGCAGGCAGCGCGCGCGAGCTTGGCGGACTCGAAGTTCATCTCGCGCGCGAGATCGCCCATCTTGTAGTCCTCCTGCGCGATGCGGGTCGCGCCGAAGGTGTTGGTCTCGATCAGGTCGGCGCCGGCCGCCAGATAGCCTTCGTGGATGTCGCGGATCACGTCGGGGCGCGTCAGCGAGAGCAGTTCGTTGTTGCCCTTCACGTCGCGCGGAAAGTCCTTGAAGCGTTCGCCCCGGTACTGTTCTTCCGTCAGCTTGAAGCGCTGGATCATCGTGCCCATTGCACCATCGAGGATGGCGATGCGTTGGCTCAGGATCTCCGGCAGTTGCTGCGCGCGGGTGTAGGCGATGGGCTTCATGGGGCCGATTGTAGGAAGCGTCATTCCTCCCTCTCCGGCGGCGGGTCTTGGCGGCTGTCTATCCGTCGACGATCTCGCCGAGCGCCTGGAGAAAGTGCGCGATGTCGACGTCCGAGCCGATCGAAACGCGAATGTAGTTTTCGAAACCGGCGTCCTTCCATGGCTTGACGATGACGCCGCGTTGCAGCAGCCCCTCGTTCACAGGGCCGTTCGGCCGCGCCAGGTCAATGAACAGGAAGTTGGCTGCGGACGGCGCGATGCGCAGTCCAGGCACGTTCATCGCATGCAGTTGCTGCACCAGCAACTCGCGCTGCTTGACGGTTTCTTCGACGGCTTTCGCCATGAAGGATTCGTCGCTCCATGCGGCCAGCGCGGCGGCCTGCGCCGCCTCGTTGACATTGAACGGCGTGCGCACGCGGTCGAGCCACTGGATGAGCGAAGCATCGGATGCGATGCCATAGCCCACGCGCAGCCCCGCAAGCCCCCAGGCCTTGGAGAAGGTGCGCAGCACGATCCACGGACGTTGTTGCGCCCGCAGCGCGGCCAGCGCGTCGGGAAAGCCGTCAGCGAGCCGTGCGTACTCATAGTAGGCCTCGTCGATCACCAGCAGCGTACCGGCAGGCGTGGCGGACAGCAATTGCGCGAAGGCACGCCCGTCGAACATGCAGCCGACCGGGTTCGACGGGTTGGCGATCATCGCGATCTTCGGTCCGCGCGCGAGAGCTTCGCACCAAGCGTCGAGGTCGAACTCAAGCGATGCCGTGAGCGCCAGCAGTTCGACTTGCGCACCCATCATGCGCGGATAGATCTCGTGCAGGCCGAACGCGGGACGCTGCGTGAGGACGCGATCGCCGGGCGACAGAAAGGCCTGGCAGAGCATCTGCAAGATCGATTCGGAACCGTTGCCGATCACGATCTCTTCGGCGCGTGCGCCCGTGCGCTTGGCGATGGCCGTGCGCAATGCCGTGCAGTTTGCATCGGGGTACGTGCCCACCCGCAGCGCCAGGTCGGCGAGTGCGCGCGCAACCGCCGGGCTCGCGCCAAACGGGTTCTCGTTGCTGGCAAGGCGTGCGATGCGATCGACGCCGTAACGCGAGCGCACGGCCTCGGACGACAAGCCCGCGTTGTAAGGTGGCAGCGTGGGCACCTCGGGGCGCACGAGCTCGCGGATGACGGATGCGTTCATAGTGATTGCCTCAACCTTGACGCGACGCGGCGAAGTCGAGCATGGCGGCCAGCATGCGCTGCAGGTGCGGCTTCACGAGCGCGGCGCGTTCCGGCAAATAGTCGAACGGAAGTGATTCCTGCATATAGCTGCACTGGGTCATTTCGAGCTGCACGGCATGCACGCCTTGCGACGGTCGCCCGTGATGCCGCGTGATGTAGCCGCCGGTGAAGCGGCCATTGAGCACGCTGGTAAAGCCGGGTGCCTGCTTGGCGATGCCCAGCAGCGCTTCGGCCACGGCGCGATCGCAGCTTGCGCCCTGCGCGGTGCCCAGATTGAGATCGGGCAGCTTGCCCTCGAAGAAGCGCGGAAGCACCGATCGGATCGAGTGCGCGTCCCACAGCATGGCAATGCCGTGCTCCGCCTTGATGCGCATGAGTTCGTCGGCGAGCTGTCGGTGGTAGGGCTGCCAGATGGCATCGCGCCGTTCGGCGATCTCCGCGGCATCAGGAACATCGCCCGCCGGATAAAGCGCGGTGTCGTCGAAGGTGTCGACGGGGCACAGGCCGGTGACGCTCTGCCCGGGATAGAGGCTGGCGCCATCCGGGGGACGGTTGAGGTCGACGACGTAGCGCGAGTGCGTCGCCACGAGCACCGAGGCGCCGAGTTCGTCGGCGAAGTCATAGAGGCGCTCCAGATGCCAGTCGGTGTCGGGCATATGGCGTGCCTCATCGCTGAGGCGCGCAGCGATCGACGGCGGCACGTGCGTGCCCACGTGCGGCATGGAGATCAACAGCGGACGCGTGCCGCGGCGGAAACGGAAAGGAGGCTCGGTCGTCGTGAAGGGCATTGCGGTCATTCCTTGCGGTCATTCCTTGGCGAGAAGTTGGCTGCGCGCGGCCACGAACGCGGCTGCGGCTTCGTCGTGAGCAACATGGCGGCCGGCGGCTGTCAGGGTCTTGCCGGCAACGTGGACACTCCTGATGGCAGAGGTGCGATGGCTCGCGAATACGTGCGCAGAGAGCATGTCCTGCGCGGAGAGCCCTTGCAGTGCGATGTGCGACGGGTCGAGTACGACGAAATCAGCCTGCTGACCCGCGGCGAGTCCTTTGACGGCGCGGGCCGATGCCTGCGCCCCGCCCTGCACGGCCGCAAGCGTCAGAGCGGTTGCGACATCGCGGTGCGCCGCGTCAGCACCTACATTGCGTTGTCGCGTGGCAAGCCGTTGGCCGTACTCCAGCATCAACAGTTCCTCCGCCGCATTGACGCAGGCGTGGCTGTCGGAGCCGATGCCCCAGCGGCCACCGCCGGCGCGCCATGCCTCGAAATCGAAGACGCCGTCGCCCAGGTTGGCCTCGGTGGTGGGGCACAGGCCCACCACAGCGCCACTGACAGCCGCGCGGCGGTATTCATCCGCATCCATATGCGTTGCATGCACCAGGCACCAGCGCGCATCGACCTTCGCGTGATCGAGAAGCCATGCCACCGGACGCTGGCCGCTCCATGCAATGCTCGCGTCGACTTCGCCGGTCTGTTCGGCAATGTGGATGTGGATGGGCGCCGTGGCATCGATCGCATCCAGCCCCTCGAGCACATTTCGCAAGCTGTCCGGTGGCACCGCGCGCAGCGAATGCGGCGCAACGCCGAGCCGTGCACCCTGAACCTCGCACAGTGGGCGCAGTCGCTCCAGCAGCCTCAGCATTGAATCCGTTGAGCGAATGAAGCGCCGCTGTTCCTCGCTCGGCGGCAGAGCGCCGAAGCCACTGGTCTGATACAGCACGGGCAGCAGCGTCATGCCGATGCCCGCACGCGCTGCCGCCCTGAGCAGCGCCAATGCCAGGGTCGCATCGTCAGCGTACGGTTTGCCATCCAGATGGTGATGCAGGTAATGGAACTCGCACACCGACGTGTAGCCGGCTTCGAGCATCTCGATGTAGAGCCAGGTGGCGATCGCCTCGACCTGGTCCGGCGAGATCCTTGCCGCGAAGCGGTACATCAGCGTCCGCCAACTCCAGAAGCTGTCCTGCGCCGCGCCGCGAAACTCGGTCAGCCCACCGAAGGCGCGCTGGAAGGCGTGCGAATGAAGATTGGGCATGCCGGGCAGCACCGGTCCGGCAGCGCGCGGCAAATTGCCGGCTGGCGTGTGATCGCGCGTGACGGCGGACAGCACGCCATCGGCATTCCATTCGAGCAGAACGTTGCGCGCCCAACCGCTCGGCAGCAACGCATCGGATGCAAAGAGGGATGGCATCCTTGGCCCTTCAGCGTGAATGTCCGGACGCAATTCGCCCTTGGCGCACGATGGTGCGAGCGGGCTGCTGGCCGAACCAGTAAGCCAGTTCGGCGCTCTCGCGAAGCCGCCACAAAACGAAGTTGGCCGGTCGGCCAACGGCCAACGCACCATGCGTGTCTTGCAGGCCCAGCGCACGCGCCGCATGCCGGGTCACTCCTGCGATCGCCTCGGGTACGGTCAGGCGAAAAAGCGTGCAGGCCATGTTCACCATCAGCAGCAGACTGAGCGCAGGCGATGTGCCCGGGTTGTGATCGGTGGACACCGCCATCGGCACGCCCGCTGCGCGCAGCGCATCGATCGGCGGCAGATGCGTATCGCGCAAGGTGTAGAAGGCGCCGGGGAGCAGCACGGCCACGGTGCCCGCCTCTCGCATCGCCGCGATGCCTTCGGCGGAGAGATGTTCGATGTGATCGCAGGAGAGCGCGCCATAGCGGGCTGCCAACGCGGCGCCGCCCATGTCGGACAGTTGCTCCGCATGCAGCTTGACCGGCAGCCCCAGCGCCTTGGCCGCCTTGAACACGCGCTCGGTCTCCACCAGCGAAAAGGCGATGCGCTCGCAGAACACATCCACCGCATCGACAAGCCCTTCCGCAGCCAACGCAGGCAGCATCTCATTGCAGACGAGTTCGACGTAATCGGCGCTGCGCCCTTCGTACTCCGGCGGTAGTGCGTGCGCGCCGAGAAAGGTGGTGCGCACGGTGACGCCGTATGCCTCGCCGAGGCGCCGCGCGACCCGCAGTTGCTTGCGCTCGTGTTCGGTCGCGAGGCCATAGCCGGACTTGATCTCGATCGCGCAGACACCATCGGCGAGCAGTTGCTCAAGACGCGGCGCCGCTTGGGCATAGAGCGTGTCTTCGTCCGCGTCACGCGTGGCGCGAACGGAGGAGACGATGCCGCCGCCGGCCTTCGCGACTTCTTCATAGGTGGCGCCGGCCAGACGCATCGCGAACTCGTTCGCGCGCTGTCCGCCGTAGACGAGATGCGTATGGCAGTCGATGAGTCCGGGCGTGACCAGCGCGTCGTGCCCATCAAAGCGCGGCAAGCCAACGTATGCGTGCGGCAAATCGCTCGGGCGGCCGATCCAGGCGATGTTTCCAGCGGCTACCACGATGGCCGCTTCACCATCGATCGAGCTGTCATCAGCGAGCGCGCCCGGCGCGATGCGGAGGCGGTGCCAGACGCCATCGGCCGAAGGGAGTTCGAGGTGGTTCATGGTGTTTGTTCGCTTGAGCTTGTGTTTGTCGGCCCGATGCGCACCGCGACCAGCGCGGCATCAGCGTCGCCTGAGGCTGCTCGCCATTCACGCGCATCACCGTCCCACCAGAACCCGGTGCCGGCCGCGCAATCGATTTCGTTCAATCGCCAATTCCCGCGCAGCACCAGCAGCAGCCCTCGCTCCGCAAGCGCGATGCCGCCGCTCCCGTGCAGCACGCGGACGTCCGCCCGCAGCTTGCCGCGACGCGTCATCACGTTGAAGTCGGTGGAGCTTCCTCCGAGCAATTCGCAATCCAGCACCGCGTCACCGGCAAAAGCGAATGGCGCGTGCGGCACGTCGAGCCGATGGTCGATGCGGCCGCCCACCGAGCGAAGGCGCACTCCAGCACCGTCCAGCAGCATGATCACGCGGTCCACATCGGCGAACGCCGAGAACGGCCCGGTCTTGTCGATGGTTGCGATGCTCACTCGCCAGTCGAAACCTTCGATTCCGGCGCCCGGCGGCGAGCACACGATCTCTCGCGTCACCCCGCCGCCGTTCTTCCACGGCATTGCGGGCAGCGAGCCCATGTCGAATCTGTGCAGTGCCACGTTGCGACCGACTGCTGCGCCTACTTGATCATCGGCAGGTTCAGTCCCTGCTTCTTCGCTGTCGCGATGGCGATGTCGTAGCCCGCATCGGCATGGCGCATCACGCCGGTGGCCGGGTCGTTGAAGAGCACGCGTTCGATACGCTTGGCAGCCGCGTCGGTCCCGTCGCAGACGATGACCACGCCCGAGTGCTGCGAATAGCCCATGCCGACACCGCCGCCGTGATGCAGGCTGACCCAGGTCGCGCCGCCGGCGGTGTTCAGCAGCGCGTTGAGCAGCGGCCAGTCGGACACGGCATCGGTGCCGTCTTTCATCGATTCCGTCTCGCGGTTGGGGCTGGCAACGGAGCCGGTGTCGAGGTGGTCACGGCCGATCACGACAGGGCCCTTGAGCTCACCGCTCTTCACCATCTCGTTGAAAGCCAAGCCCGCCTTGTGGCGCTCGCCCAGGCCGAGCCAGCAGATGCGCGCCGGCAAGCCCTGGAAGGCAATGCGGTCGCGCGCCATGTCCAGCCAGCGATGCGTGTGCTTGTTGTCGGGGAACAGCTCCTTGATCTTGGCGTCGGTCTTGTAGATGTCCTCGGGGTCGCCCGAGAGCGCCACCCAGCGGAACGGGCCCTTGCCTTCGCAGAACAGCGGCCGGATGTACGCCGGCACGAAGCCAGGAAAGTCGAAAGCGTTCTTCACGCCTTCATCGAAGGCGACCTGGCGGATGTTGTTGCCGTAGTCGACCGTCGGAATGCCCATCGCCTGGAAGTCGAGCATCGCCTGCACGTGCACCGCGCAGGATTTGGCGGCGGCTTTGCGCAAGGTCGGATGCTGCGTCGGATCGGCCTTGGCAGCCTCCCATTGCGCGAGTGTCCAACCCATCGGCAGGTAGCCGCTGGCGAGGTCGTGCGCGGACGTCTGGTCAGTCACGAGGTCGGGCTTGATTCCGCCTGCCTTGGCGCGCTTCACCAGCTCCGGGAGCACATCGGCTGCATTGCCTAGCAGGCCGATCGACACGGCTTCGCCGGCTTCGGTGTGCTGCTTGATGAGCGCCAGGGCGTCGTCGATGTCCTTTGCCTGCTTGTCGAGATAGCGCGTGCGCAGGCGGAAGTCGATGCTCGATTGCTGGCACTCGATGTTGAGAGAGACCGCACCCGCAAGCGTCGCGGCCAGAGGCTGCGCGCCGCCCATGCCGCCGAGGCCGGCCGTGAGAATCCACTTGCCGGTGAGGTCGTTGTCGTAATGCTGGCGGCCCGCTTCGACAAAGGTCTCGAAGGTGCCTTGCACGATGCCCTGGCTGCCGATGTAGATCCAGCTGCCGGCAGTCATCTGGCCGTACATCATCAGGCCCTTGCGATCGAGCTCGCTGAAGTGCTCCCACGTCGCCCACTTCGGCACCAGGTTCGAATTGGCGAGCAGCACCCGCGGTGCGTTCTCGTGCGTCTTGAAGACGCCCACCGGCTTGCCCGACTGGATGAGCAGCGTCTCGTCGTCGTTCAGTTCCTTGAGCGACGCGAGGATCTGGTCGAAGCAGGCCCAGTCGCGCGCCGCGCGGCCGATGCCGCCATACACCACGAGGTCCTGCGGGCGCTCCGCCACCTCCGGGTCGAGGTTGTTCTGCAGCATGCGAAACGGCGCCTCGGTGAGCCAGCTCTTGCAGCTGAGCGTGCTGCCGCGCGGCGCGCGAATCACGCGGCTCGCGTCGTGACGTGGATCGGTCTTGGCAGCGAGGAATTTGTCGGGTGCATTCATGGCGAAGTGTCCTTTCGGTGTCGGAACGGAATCGTTGATTCAGGTGCGGCTAGGCAGGATGGACTGCACAGGCCCGGGCCATTGGCCCTGGCGCGCCCAGACGCGCATCGCTTCGATGGAAGGCGCCAGGAAGCGGTCCTGGTCGATGAAGGCGACGCGCTCGCGGATGGCGGCGAACTCGGCTTCGAGGAGCGGTGAGCTCTTAGGGCCACGCTTGAGTTCGATGCCTTGAGCGGCGGCCATGGCCTCGATGCCCACCACGACCGCCGTGTTCTCGACCATCTCTGCAAGGCGACGGCCCGCAAACGTGGCCATCGACACATGGTCCTCCTGATTGGCCGAAGTCGGCAGGCTGTCGACGCTGGCCGGATGCGCGAGTGACTTGTTCTCCGACGCGAGCGCAGCGGCGGTGACCTGCGCAATCATGAAGCCGGAGTTGACGCCGCCATCGCGCACCAGGAACGGCGGCAGGCCCGACAGGCCGCTGTCGAGCAGCAGCGCCATGCGGCGCTCCGAGATCGCGCCGATTTCGCTCACCGCGAGCGCGATGATGTCGGCCGCGAAAGCGACAGGCTCCGCGTGAAAGTTGCCTCCGGAGATCACGTTGCCGTTGTCAAAGACCAGCGGGTTGTCGGATGCCGCATTGGCTTCGATGCGCAGCACGCGCGCAGCGTGCGCCAGGTTATCGAGGCACGCACCCATGACCTGCGGCACGCAGCGAATCGAATACGGATCCTGCACGCGACCGCAGTCCGCGTGCGAAGGCACGATCTCACTGCCGTCGAGCAGTGCGCGCATCGCACCGGCCACTGCGATCTGCCCGGGCTGGCCGCGTGCCGCGTGAATGCGCGCATCGAACGGCTTGATCGAGCCTTGAATGGCTTCGAGCGAAAGCGCGCCCGCCATCAGGCCGGCGGCAAAGACGTCCTCTGCACCGAAGAGGCCAGCCAATGCGAGCGCGGTCGAAACCTGCGTGCCGTTGAGCAGCGCGAGCCCTTCCTTGGGTCCAAGCACGAAGGGTGCAATGCCGAGGCAGCCGAGCGCATCGGCGCCGCCGATCACATCGCCTTCAGGCGTCGTGACTTCCCCCTCGCCGATGAGCACGCAGGCGAGGTGCGCGAGCGGTGCGAGGTCGCCCGATGCGCCAACCGAGCCCTTCGAGGGAATGCGCGGCAGCAGGCCCGCATTGCACAGGCCGAGCAGCGCATCCACGATTTCAGGCCGCACGCCCGAATGGCCGCGCGCCAGGCTCACGGCCTTGGTTGCGAGCACAAGCCGAACCACGCCCGCGGGCAGCGGATCGCCCGTGCCGGCACTGTGCGAAAGCACCAGATTGCGCTGCAACTCCGCGAGCCGCTCGGTGGGGATGATGGTTTGCGCCAGCTTGCCGAAGCCGGTGTTGATGCCGTAGACCACGTCCCCGGATTCGACGATTTTGCGCACAGTGGCTTGTGCGGCCACCAATCCCGCGCGGGCCGACGAATGCAGCGCCAGTCGTTCGCCACCGGCGTACACGCGGCGCAGCGTGGCGAGATCGACCTCGCCGGGCGTGAGCATGAGCGGCGCTGGGGTGAGAGAAGCGTTGTCCATGAAAGATCCTGTCTATACAAGTAGGGGCGTCAAAAGATGTGAGACGAACGGACGCGACCTAGCCGATGCTCGGATTGCCGTCGGCGCGAAAGCGGCTGCCGAGACGGTAGCGTGAAGCCGGGTGCAGACAGCGGACCAAGGTCACGGGCGTCGTGCGTGTCCACGTACGCCGTGTGAGCAAGAGGCATGGGTCGGTGCCTGCCATGGCCAGCCGCTCGGCTTGCTCCGGCGTCGGCAGCACGGCATCGACGACATGCTCGATCTGGTCGAACGGCACGTTGCGCACCAGGAATTCGCTCGGCGGGATCGCGCCGAAATCCTGCTCGAGAAAGTTGGGAACCACGCGCGGATTGACGTAGCGATCCTCGAGCTGGACCGGAATGTCGTTTTCGAGATGCAGGCACACGGTGTGAAAAACCGATTCGCCGGGGCGCAGGTCGAGCCACACTGCGGCGTCTGGCGACGCCGCGATGCGCTCCGCCACCAGGAACTCGCAGCGGTAGTCGTGGCCGCGCGCGCGGATCTCGCTGGCAATGTTGGCGATCTGCAGCAGCGTCGACTGGGGCTTGTTCTCCGCGACAAAGCTTCCCACACCGGCAACGCGCACGATCCGGCCCTGCTCCACCAATTCGCGCAGCGCGCGATTGACCGTCATGCGGGCTACGCCGAACTGCGCGACGAGTTCGCTTTCAGATGGCAGGCGGTGCCCCGCAGCCCAGGAGCCGTCCTGAATCTTGTGCGTGATGAACGCCTTGACCTGCTCGTAGAGTGCCATTGCAGGCAGCGCCGGGCCGGGCGAACCAGATTTGCGAAGCGCGGCAGCCGTCATAGCGCCTCCGCGAAACACCGCGGAACCGGCTTCGCCGGGCCGCTGGTGTTGCCCCCTGCAAGGGGGTGGGAGAAGCGACACGAAGTGCGCGAAGCCTGGGGGTGGTTCATGATGCTGCTGCAGCCATGGATTCCGCGCGAATCTCTTCGGTGAGGCGCGCCTTGATCTCCATGAACTCCGGCGATGTCTTGACGGTGTAGTGGCGAGGATGCGGAAAGTCGACCGCAATCTCGGTCTTGATGCGACCAGGACGCGCGCTGAACACCGCCACGCGATTGGCCATGAAGATCGCCTCGTCGATGTCGTGCGTGACGAAGAGCACCGTCTTGCGCGCCGACTCCCAGATGCCGAGCAGCAGTTCCTGCATGAGCACACGGGTCTGGTTGTCCAGCGCGCCGAAAGGCTCGTCGAGCAGCAGCATCTTCGGATCGTTGGCGAGCGCACGCGCGATGGCGGTGCGTTGCTGCATCCCACCCGAGAGTTGCTTGGGAAAATGGTTCTCGAACCCGCGCAGGCCGACCTTGGCGATGAAGAAGTCGCTGCGCTCCTTTTGATCGGCCTCACTCATGCCACGTTCGCGCAGGCCGAAGCGGATGTTCTGCGCAATCGTCAGCCACGGAAAGAGCGTGTAACTCTGGAACACCACGCCGCGATCGGCGCCCGGTCCTTCGATGGTCTGTCCGTCCAGCAGCACTCGGCCTTCGGTCGGATAGTCGAGGCCCGCGACGATGCGCAGCAGCGTCGATTTGCCGCAGCCCGACGGGCCGAGAATGGTGACGAAATCGTTCTCGCGCACTTCGAAGTCGATCGGCAGCAGCGCCTGCGTCTTCTGGCCGCGCGTGCCGGTGAAGGTGCGCGAGACACCGCGAATGGAAAGCTGGTTCATCACAGAGTGCTCCATGCGAAGAGGCGACGGTTCAGCGCCTTGAAGGCCAGGTCGGAAATCAACCCGATCACGCCGATGACGATGATCCCGAAGATGATCTGCCCCGTGTTCAGGAGCGCCTGGCTGTCCGTGATCATGTGGCCGATGCCTGAAGACGAACCGATCAGTTCGGCGACGATCACGTAGGTCCAGGCCCAGCCCAGCACGAGGCGCAGTGTCTCGGCAATGCCCGGCGCCGCGCCCGGGATGAGCACCCGCAGCACGATGCCGCGGCTGTTGGCGCCCAGCGTGTAGGCCGCCTCGACCAGATCGCGCCGTGCGCTGCCCACCGTGACGGCCACCATCAGCGTGACCTGGAACACCGAGCCGATGAAGATCACCAGCAGCTTCTGCGCTTCGCCGATGCCCGCCCAGAGAATCAGCAGCGGAATGAACGCAGAGGCCGGCAGGTAGCGGCAAAAGGACACGAAGGGCTCGAAGAACGCTTCGACACTCTTCCAGGTGCCCATCGCGATGCCGAGCGGCACCGCGACGATCGAAGCCAGCACGAAGCCGCCGAGCACGCGCCAGACCGTCATCGCGATGTCGTGGCTGAAGTCGTATTGGGTGAAGAGCTGCACGCCCTCCTTGAGCATCGTGATGGGGCTCGCGAGGAAGGTCGGCGAGACGAATCCGCCGAGCGTAAAGAAGCTCCAGACCACCACGAAGACCACGAAGAAGCCCAGCCCAAGGAGCCATCGGGCGCGCGCGCTGACGGGTTCGAGCGGGGCTAGCGCGCGGCGCCGGCGAGGCGCCACCGACGCGACCGCTCCTGCGGGCATCACCGGCTTGGATGAGTTCATGACAGGCGTCGCGTCCATGGTGTCGCTCTTACTTGATGAAGCTGGTGTCGACGATGGCGTTCAGGTCGTCAGGCGCCTTGCGGATCACGCCGGACTCCAGCAGGATCACCTGCGCATCTTTCATGAAGGGTACGATGTCGTTCGCAAAGAATTTCTGGTTGGCCGCCTTGTCGGACCAGCGCAGGTAGGCAGATGATTTCGCGAACTGTTCGCCCGACTGCTTGACCGCGGCGCCCATGATCTCGTTCGATTTGGCCGGATCGTTCTTGATCATCTCCAGCGCTTCGAAGTACGAATTGGTCAGCGCCTGCGCAGCCTTGGCGTTGGACTTGAGCCAGGTCGGCGTGCAGCCGACCGTGTCCATCACCATGGGGTAGTCGAGCGTCGTCGCCAGGATCTTGCCGGCGGCCGGATTGGAGCGCACTGTCGAGAGATACGGCTCGTAGGTCATCGCGGCGTCGTTCTGACCGGAGACGAAGGCCTGCGCGGCAGGTTGCGGCTCCAGCGAGACCAGCTTCACATCCTTCATGGTCATGCCGTTCTTGTTGAGCATCCAGGCCAGACCGAAGTAAGGCGAGGTGCCCGGCGCGCTGACGCCGACTGCCTTGCCCTTCAGGTCCGCAAAGGTCTTGACGTCGTTGCGCACGGCGATGCCGTCGGCGCCATAGGACTTGTCCATCTGGAAGATCTGCACGATCGGCACGCCGTTGGCGTTCCATGCCACATGCGTCTCGACCGTGGTGGCGGCGCACTGCACGGCGCCCGAAGCCACCGCCAGGTGGCGGTCCTTCTGCGGAATCATGCGCAGTTCGACGTCCAGCCCATTCTTCTTGAAGATGCCTGCCTTGTCTGCCAGCGTGAGCGGCGCGAAGCCGGTCCAGCCGGACATGCCGAGCACGATCTTGGTTTCCTCCGCGCTGGCATTCGCCGCCATGCCTGCGATGCACGCCATTGCCGCGACCAGCGAGGCGATTTTTCCGACCGACTTGACCATCAAGGTTCTCCTGTTGCGTTTCAAAAAAGTTCGGCTCGCTGGAACGCCATAGGTGCCGATCCCAGCAGGAGGCCGAGTTTCTTTCGCTGCGATGCACCTGTATATACAGGTTAACCCGAGACTGCGACCCAGATCAAGAGCCGTCTGCCCCTTTGCAATGCAACAGATACATTTCGGCGCACCAAAAGCTGTCTAGACAGGTCGCAAAGCAACGAACAAGATGGTGGTTTGCAAAGCCTGTGCCAGCCTGCGGAAGGCCATCGGAGACAATGGCGTTCACGCGCACAGGAGGTGCGCGTGCTCGTTCCAGCACCCACCAGAATCAAAGCCGCCTTGTCCGCTCCACCCTCCGAATCCCCTGCAACCGCCACCGCGCCGGAACTGATCCTTCACGAGGTCTTCGGCTACGCGCAGTTTCGCGGACCTCAGCAGGAGATCGTGCATCACGTCACCGACGGCGGCGACGCCCTCGTGCTGATGCCAACGGGCGGCGGAAAGTCGCTCTGCTACCAGATCCCGGCTATTGCGCGCCAACGCTGCGGCCATGGCGTTGCGGTCGTGGTGTCGCCGCTCATCGCGCTCATGCACGATCAGGTCGGTGCGCTGCACGAAGCAGGGGTCGATGCGGCGTTTCTCAATTCCACCTTGGATTGGGAGCAGACCCAGGACGTCGAGCGCCGCATGCTGCGCGGCGAAATCACTCTGCTCTACGCTGCGCCCGAGCGCGTGACGACGCCGCGCTTCCTGTCCCAGCTCGATTCGCTGCATGAGCGCGGCAAGCTCTCGCTGTTCGCCATCGACGAGGCGCATTGCGTCAGCCAGTGGGGCCATGACTTCCGGCCCGAATACCGCGCGCTGACTGTGCTGCATGAACGCTATGCCGGCGTGCCGCGCATCGCGCTCACTGCGACGGCCGATGCACTGACACGGGCGGACATTGTCGAGCGCCTTCAACTCGAAGAAGCGCGCCAGTTCGTCTCGAGCTTCGACCGGCCAAACATCCGCTACACGATCGTCGAGAAGAAGGACGCGACCACCCAGTTGCTGCGCTTCATCGAGCGCGAGCATGAGGGCGATGCGGGCGTCGTCTATTGCCAGTCCCGCAAGCGCGTCGAGGATGTGGCCCAGACTCTGAGCGATGCAGGCATCAACGCGCTGCCCTATCACGCGGGTCTGGATGCGGCAGTCCGCCAGAAGCACCAGGACCGCTTTCTGCGCGACGAAGGCATCGTGATGGTCGCGACCATCGCCTTCGGCATGGGCATCGACAAGCCGGACGTGCGCTTCGTCGCACATCTTGACATGCCGAAGAACATCGAGGGCTACTACCAGGAGACCGGCCGCGCAGGGCGCGACGGCGAACCGGCCGACGCCTGGATGGCCTACGGCTTGCAGGATGTGGTGAACCAGCGCCGCATGATCGACGAAAGCCCCGCGGGCGAAGACTTCAAGCAGGTGATGCGGGGCAAGCTCGATGCGTTGCTGTCGCTCGCAGAGGCCAGCGACTGCCGGCGTGTGCGTCTCTTGGGCTACTTCGGCGAGAAGAGCATCGCCTGCCTGAATTGCGACAACTGCATCGCGCCACCGCAGGTGTGGGACGGCACGGATGCGGCTCGCAAGCTGCTCTCCACCATCTACCGTGTGCAACAGCAAAGCGGCATCAGCTTCGGCGCCGGTCACATCATGGACATCCTGCGCGGCAAGGCGACGGAGAAGGTCAAGCAGTTCGGGCACGAACGCGTGAGCACTTTCGGCATCGGGAGTGAGTTCTCGGAGCCGCAGTTGCGCGGCGTGCTGCGGCAGTTGATCGCGACCGGCGCGCTCTCGGTCGACGCGCAGGCCTACAACACCTTGCAACTCACCGACGGCTCACGCGCTGTCCTCAAGGGCGAGATCAAAGTCATGCTCCGCGAGTCTGTGTCGCAGCCCGCGGAGCGGAAATCGCGGCGCGAGAAGACGGTTCGCGGCGCCCCATCGCCAGCCGCTGCCACGCTCGATACGCAGGCCCAGACCCGCTTCGCCGCCCTCAAGGCCTGGCGCGGCGAAGTGGCGCGCGAGCACAACCTGCCGGCCTATGTGATCTTTCACGACGCGACGCTCGCAGCCATTGCAGAACGCGCCCCCGCCACGCACGAGGACCTCCAGGGCATCAGCGGGATCGGCAGCAAGAAGCTCGAAGCCTACGGCGCGGATGTGCTCCGCGTCTGCGCGGCGTTCTAGCCGGGGTTCGCAGCGCTCGGCCTCACGATCCGGTTTTCTCGCGATGGCGAGCGGATCAGATAAGGCGTGCCGCCCACCTCCGCCTTGTTGCGCGCAGCATCGATCTTGCTGGCGACCACTGCAGGGCAAGCTCCATTGCTGCGAAAGCTCAAGGCCGCAGCAAGACGGGCTTCCGCCGGATCTCCGAGTGCGTGGTCGAAGTCGTCCGCCACTGCGCAAGTCGGCGCAAAGCCATCGCCATAGTCGCCGAAGCCCTTCTGGTTGACGCCCTGGAACTGAATGGCGAAGTAGGTGGTGCCGCAGTTGTCCTGCGGAAAGAAGCCGTAGGGCTTGCCGCAGGTCGTGCCGCCAATCAGATTGACGGTGACGCCGACGCCCCGCAGGCTGTTGACCACCGACTCGCTTGCAGAGCAGGTGTCCGGCCCCGTCAGCACGGTGACGCGCGACAGGCCGAGCTTCGGCAGCGGCTGCCCCGCCGTGGTCGAGAAGCCCCGCGTGGTCGAATGAAACGGCAACGTAGCCTGTGCGGGCGTGAGCGCGAAGGGGTTCTTGCTGTTGAACTGAAGGCGCTCGAACACGGTGCCGGCCGTCGCCGTGACGGGCCCAACCATGTAGGCGAGTTCGCTCGCGACGTCGAGCAGGCCCCCGCCGTTGTAGCGCATGTCGATCACGAGATCGGCGATGCCCGCGCCCTTCAATTGGTTGACGGCAGCGATCAGCTCCGCTTCGGCCGTCGCCATGTGGTCATTGAAGAGCATGTAGCCGACCGGGCCGCTGGCGGTCGCGATCGTGCTCACATGCTGCACGGGCGTGCGGGTGACTCGCGTTGAAGTCAGCGTCACGGTGTGGTCGCTGCCATCCGCCGCGCGCAGCGTGAAGCTGTGCGCCTCGCCTTCGTGCATGGGACTGAGGCCGGCATTGAGTCCGGCAACGTCCGCGCCATTGGCGACGTCGATGCCGTCGATGGCAACGACCTTCGCGCCGCGGGCGATCGCGGACTGGTCCGCCGGCGAGCCCGGTTCCGTGAAGGCAACGCGAAGGTCGCGGGGCGGCGCGGCGCTCAAGAACGCCAGTTCGAGTCCGTAGCCGATCTCGATGCCGTTCTGCGACGAAGCGAGAAAGTCCGCGGTGTCTTCGGTGAAGTGGAAGCGGTCCTTGGCGTGGCCGCTCGCCGTCAGCTTCGGCGTCTTGAGCGCGCCGAAATACGCGATCGGCGTTGCGTAGTCGTCCGCCGCGAGGGTCGTGGGCACTTCGTCAAACCACAGGTAGGTCTCATCGATCCAGGCGCGGACCCAGCTTTTCTCGGTGGCGGCAGTCCCAGGGCGATCGGGAAAGGCGGCGCCGGTGTCGGGGTCGACGCCCATTCGCGGCGCGGCGCACTGTCCGGCGACGCTGGATGACGCCACGACTGGCTGGCTCGGCGTCGCAACGGGCGCCGAGGCTATCGGCAACGCGACTCCGCCCCCGCTGCTCCCGCCGCCMCCGCACGCGGCGACCATGGCCACGACAGCCAACACGGCGATGGGTGTGGCGCAGCGCACTGCAGCCAACGTACGGACACTCTTCATCGTTCGCCCTCCCGCGCGGCGAATCCCGCTGCAGTCTTTGTGTTTTGGTTTACTGAACGAAGCCCATGCCGCGCGATTCACGCACTTCGGGCTTGATTCGATGCTCAGCGTCGAGCTGGTCGAGAAACTCGGCCGCTGAAAATTCGACCGCAAGGATATCCGTCTGACGTTTCACTGCCGCGAAATCGCCCGGGCAGAGTTGCTGAAGCTTCGCAAGGCGCGTCCTGATTTCGCTCGTCATGAGCATGGCGTCTCCAGCGAGCGCTTCGGTGATGAACATCTGCTCGCGCTGTTCGCTGGTCAGCGGCATGAACTTGATCTTGAAGGTGAAGCGCCGCAAGGCCGCCTGATCGAGTCGCTCGAGCAGGTTGGTGGTGCACACGAAGATGCCATCGAAGCGCTCCATGCCCTGCAGCATTTCGTTCACTTCGGTCACTTCGTAAGTGCGCTGGGCGCCCCGGCGGTCCTGCAGGAAGCTGTCGGCCTCGTCGAGCAGCAGGATGGCCTTTTCGGCTTCGGCTTCCTTGAACATCGCGGCCATGTTCTGCTCGGTCTCGCCGACGTACTTGCTCATCAAATCGCTGGCCTGCTTGATGATGAGCGGCCGGCCAATCGCTTTCGCAAGGTGTTCCGCCAAGGCGGTCTTGCCGGTGCCGGGCGCTCCGTAGAAGCAGAGCGTTCCGTGTCCACGCACCTTGAGCGCTTCGACGATGCGCGGGATCTCGAAACGGGTCTCGACGTTCAACATGTCGAGGTCATAGGTCGTGACGCTGCGTCGCGCACCCAGCCCGTCGAGCGTACCGAGCGCGAGGTCGGCGTTCTTCAACTGGCGCTCGATGAGGCGCTCGATCGAGTCGCCTTCGGTCATCGCCAGCTCGGCAAAACGCACGGCCGTCCGGATCTGCGCAGGCGTCAGGCCCTTGCGCGCCGCGAGCTTTGCCGTGAAGGTGTCTGACACCGAAACACCCTCGAGCGTCTTGCGCACCAATTGCTCGCGCGCGCCCGGCGGCGGTGACTTGAGTTCGAGGTGATAGGCAAAGCGGCGCCGAAAAGCCGGATCGATCTGTTCGATGCGATTGGTGACCCATAGCGTGGGCACGGCATTCGATTCGAGAATCTGATTCACCCACGCCTTGCCGCTGACGCTTCCGCTGGTCGGCGAAGGAATCTGCTCGGCGCGCGCCATGAGTTGCGCGGCCTCGGTGCTGATGGGCGGAAACACGTCTTCCACTTCGTCGAACAGCAACGCAGCCTGCTCGCTGCCCTTCAGGAACACTTGCGCGATCTGCAGCGAACGGTAGCGATCACGGCCCGACAGCGAATTGCCGTCGCGATCTGCGTATTCGACTTCGAAAAGCTCGAGCCCCGCTGCTCGCGCCACCACCTTGGCGAGTTCGGTCTTGCCGGTTCCGGGCGGGCCATAGAGCAGAACGTTGACGCCTGGCTCCTTGCGCGCGACCGCAGCACGCAGCAGTGTGACGAGCATCTGCGCATCGTCGTCGACGAAAGAGAAATCCTGGACAGTCAACGCGCTCTTGGCGGACGGCCGCGTGAACACCGCCATCAACTCGTTGCGATCGCGGTATTCGCGCATCAGCACCGGCGGGAGCTTTTCGCTGACCTTCATCAGGTCAGCGAGGTCGGTGATGTTGTGTTCCGAGATCAGGTTTTCGATCAGGCCGATGCGTTCGAGCCGGGAGCCCGCGCGCAGTGCTTCGCCGACATCGCTCGCGTTGACGCCGGCCACTTCGGCGATGGCCGCATAGGCTTCGGGCGCGTTGTTGACCTTGAACTCGACGAGCAACGATCGCAAATCGCGCTGATAGCGTGCCAAGGTGCCATACAGCAGCAGCGCGCGCTCGGCCTTGTTGAGTTGCAGCAGCCCGGCAAGTGCGTCGATGTTCTTCTCGACCAGCGTTGATTGCTTGCGCAAAGCATGTGTGAGCCAGTCGCGCGTCACCGACAGCACCGCCAGCAAGTCCTTGGGCTGGTCCTTGGCGTATTCGTCGAGATAGAAGAACAGCGTGCCCTCCTCATAGGGACCTCGCCAAACGCCGTGCCGCTCCAGCAGCGTCCTGCCGTCGAAGTTCTCGACGTCTTTCCAGACCTCGTTGCCGGCGCAGCGGCGGCTCAGGAACTCCCGCAGCCGCAAAAGCACGGGCGTCGGCCAGACCAGATGCCGCCCGGTGAGCGACAGGAGGCCGTTGAGGTCGCGGCGCACGTTGAACCGAGGGCCCTGCTTGGCCGCCAGCGTCAGCACGAAATGCGAACACATGAGTTCGAGCACCGGCGCTTCCTTGAGTCCGGGCGATGGCAATGCATGGCCGCGGGAAGCCGCAGCCACTACATCGACGCCAGAACGCTTGACCATTCACCAACCTCCTACCGGGAGAAACCAATCTGGGAGCGACCATAGCGCAGAGTTTTGGCTTCGGGAAGCCTGCAAGCGGGTAAAAACCCGGATGTTGCGAATCCATCCACAATGCTTGCAATGGTCGAAATCAAAGACATCGAACGTGCGGCAGCGCGCCTGAGAGGACAAATACTCGAAACGCCGTGCGTGGAATCGCGCACGCTCTCGGAAATCGTCGGTGCGCAAGTTTTCCTGAAATTCGAAAACCTCCAGTTCTCGGCGTCCTTCAAGGAACGCGGCGCATGTAACAAGCTCGTCGACCTTTCAGAGGGCGGCACGCGTGGCGTGATCGCGATGTCGGCCGGAAACCACGCCCAAGGCGTGGCTTACCACGCGCAGCGCCTGGGCTTGCGGGCATTGATCGTCATGCCGCGGTTCACGCCCGGCGTGAAGATCGAGCGGACTCGCGGTTTCGGTGCCGAGATCGTGCTCCACGGCGACACCCTCGACAGCGCACGCGCGCACGCCCTGGAGTTGGCCGAACGGGAAGGCCTGGCTTTCGTTCACCCGTATGACGACAACGCGATCATTGCGGGACAGGGCACGGTCGCGCTCGAAATGCTCGATGCGGTTCCGGATCTCGACACGCTGGTGGTGTCCGTCGGCGGCGGCGGATTGATTGCCGGCATGGCGGTTGCCGCACGCGCACGCAGACCGGACATCGAAATCGTCGGCGTGCAGACCACGCGCTTTCCAGCCATGGTCAATGCCGTGAAGGGCACCGCGCACCCGCAGGGCACCAACACCATCGCCGAAGGCATCGCGGTCGGAACGCCGGGAGCATTGACGCAAGAGATCATCGGCCGGCTGGTCGACGACCTGGTGCTGGTCGACGAGGGCGACATCGAGCAAGCGGTGCTGATGCTTCTCGAAATCGAGAAGACGCTGGTCGAAGGGGCTGGTGCCGCGGGTCTCGCGGCACTGATCAGGCATCCGGCCCGCTTCAAGGGCAAGCGGGTCGGGCTGGTGCTCTCGGGCGGGAACATCGATCCGCTGCTGCTGGCAGCGATCATCGAACGCGGGATGGTGCGGGCCGGACGGCTGGCGCGCGTGCGCGTCAGTGCGCGCGACATACCGGGCTCCCTGGCCCATATCACGGCCACTGTGGCGCAAGCGGGCGCCAACATCGACGAAGTGCACCATCAACGCGCGTTCACCATGCTTGCGGCCCAGAACGTGGACATCGAACTGGTGCTCCAGACGCGCGGGCGGGAACATCTTTCGAGCGTTCTCATTGCGCTGAGAGCTGCCGGATTCGAAGCTATGGAGCAGCACTGAGGCTCTGGCAACCCCCTAGACTGCGACCCGCCGGGCCGCCTCTAAAATGACCTCAGTCCTGAGAACCCGAGGAATCCTGATGACCAACCCAACAACTCCCATTGAACCCGGCCATGCGGCCGCCGTCGAAAAAGACGCGGTCGAGTCGATCGTTCATCTGATGCCCCTCGTCCTGCCGATCGTCGGCGGAGTGCTGATGCTCCTTTTGGCATCCATCGCCATCTACATGGCTTGATTCGCCTCTGGCCGAATCAGGGGTCGGCATCGTCCGGCCCCATCTTGCGGTCCGTGCTGGCTGACACCCGGCCCCACTCTTCAGAGACTGAAACGTTTTTTCAAATGGATCTCGCCGTCCTCGGCGCCGAGTCCCCTTCGAAAAGACGATTTTCAACTTAGGAGATTTCGATGAACGCACCGCTGAAGGGACTCGCCATTCAGGCCCCCTCTTATGTCAAGCACGCCAGGCTGATCGCCTGGGTGGCAGAAATGGCCGCGTTGTGCAAGCCGGCCGCCGTCCACTGGTGCGACGGCAGCGCCGAGGAATATGACCGTCTCTGCCAACTCATGGTCGATGCCGGCACTTTCAAGAAGCTGAATCCCGCCAAGCGGCCGAACTCCTTTCTGGCAACTTCCGACCCGAGCGACGTCGCGCGAGTGGAAGACCGCACCTTCATCTGCTCCGCGAAAAAGGAAGACGCCGGCCCCACCAACAACTGGATGGCCCCTGACGAGATGCGCGCAACGCTCCAGCCGCTGTTCGACGGCTGCATGAAGGGCCGCACCATGTACGTCGTGCCCTTCAGCATGGGCCCCTTGGGCTCGCCCATCGCGCACATCGGCATCGAGTTGTCCGACAGCCCGTATGTGGCGGCCAACATGAAGATCATGACCCGCATGGGCAAGGCCGTGTACGACGTGCTGGGCGCCGAAGGCGACTTCGTGCCTTGCGTGCACACGGTCGGCGCGCCGCTCGAAGCCGGGCAAAAGGACGTCTCCTGGCCCTGCAACAAGACGAAGTACATCGTCCACTACCCTGAGACGCGCGAAATCTGGAGCTACGGCTCGGGCTACGGCGGCAACGCGTTGCTGGGCAAGAAGTGCTTTGCGCTGCGCATCGCATCGAACATGGGCCGCGACGAAGGCTGGCTCGCCGAGCACATGCTGATCCTGGGCGTCACGAGCCCCGAAGGCAAGAAGCGCCACGTGGCAGCCGCATTCCCCAGCGCCTGCGGCAAGACCAACTTTGCGATGCTCATCCCGCCAGAGGGCTTCGGAGGCTGGAAGGTCACCACCATCGGCGACGACATCGCCTGGATCAAGCCCGGCGCCGACGGCAAGCTCTATGCCATCAACCCCGAAGCGGGCTACTTCGGCGTGGCGCCGGGCACGAACATGCAGACCAATCCGAATTGCATGGCGAGCCTGGACCATGACGTGATCTTCACCAACGTCGCCTTGACCGACGACGGCGACGTCTGGTGGGAAGGCATGAGCGAGCCCCCCGCCCACGCGATCGATTGGCAAGGCAAGGACTGGACCCCGGCCATCGCCAAGGAAACGGGTGCAAAGGCGGCGCATCCGAATGCGCGCTTCACGGTGTCCGCCATCAACAACCCGGCGCTCGACGAAGCCTGGGACGATCCGAAGGGCGTGGCAATCGACGCCTTCATCTTCGGCGGCCGCCGTTCGACGACCGTTCCGCTCGTGACCGAAGCCCGCAACTGGGTGGAAGGCGTCTACATGGCAGCGACCATGGGCTCCGAAACGACCGCCGCAGCTGCCGGCCAGCAAGGCGTCGTCCGGCGCGATCCGTTCGCGATGCTGCCGTTTGCCGGCTACAACATGAGCGACTATTTCCAGCATTGGCTCGATCTCGGCAAGAAGCTCGAAGCTTCCGGCGCACGTCTGCCAAAGATCTACACCACGAACTGGTTCCGCAAGGGCGCTGACGGCAAGTTCGTGTGGCCAGGCTACGGCGAGAACATGCGGGTGCTGAAGTGGATGATCGATCGCATCGACCAAAAGGCCGAAGGCACCGAGCACGTCTTTGGCGTGAGCCCGCGCTATGAAGACCTCAACTGGACGGGCCTGGACTTCAGCGCTGAACAGTTCAACACCGTCACCAGTATCGACAAGGCGGCGTGGCAAGCTGAATTGAAGCTCCACGCAGAGCTTTTCCAGCAACTGGACCATCATCTTCCGAAGGAGTTGCCGGCAACGAAGGCCGCCATCGAGCAGCGTCTCGCTGCCTGAGCCTTCGCGTTCGGCCAAAGAAAAAGCCGCCTTTCGGCGGCTTTTTGCATGAGCGCGGTTCGACCAGATCAGTAGTAGCCGACGCTGCGCAGTGCATTCCGGAACGACGGCACGGCGTCCTCGGATCCGACTGCCGCGGTCGCGGTGCTGAATTGCGGCCGTTCCTGGCGCAAGGCAGCCACTTCGAGGTCGCGGAGGATACGGGTGTCGTACTTGGCATACGCCATGAATTCTTCATCGGCGCGTGCCGCTGCACGATGGCGCGCCACCTTGCGGGCGGCTGCAATCCCACGGACCGCCAGCGAACGGGCCGTGCCGGCGAAGAGGGCCATGCCCACGAAGGCCACACCCCAGAGCACCACCCAAGCGACGAGCAGGCCACCCTCTTCAGTGGTCGACATGAGCTTGTCGGCAACCACCAGCAGTGATGAAACGATGGCGGCCAGGAGCAAAGCGGCCAAGCCGCGCGAACTGTCGAAGCCGAGGCGCGAGCGGCGAACGCGCTCGATCACAGCCTCTGCGCGAAGCACGCCGGGGTGGGTTGCAGGAGTATCTACGTGTACGAAGTGGGTCATGAGGTGCTCCAAAGGTGAACAAAATCGGAGGCGATGCGCTGATATTAGGGGTTACCCTAGTGTTTATCTAATTTATCTTTCTGATGTCTATCATTCAGCCTAATGATGGACATCAACTTCCGCACACTCGACCTCAACCTCCTTCGCGTGTTCGACGAAGTCATGGCGGAGCGCAATCTCACGCGCGCGGCGCGAAACCTCTCCATCACGCAGCCGGCGGTGAGCAACGCGCTCAGGCGATTGCGCGAGGTGCTCGGGGACGATCTCGTGCGACGCTCAGGCCCCGGCGTCGAGCCGACGCCGCGCGCCTTGGCGCTTTGGCCCACCGTGCGCGATGCGCTGCGGCAGCTTCAGCACACTCTTGCCCCTGGCGAGTTCGACGCAAGCGGCGCAAGCACGACTTTTCTTCTGGCGATGGCGGATGCGACGGCAGCCGAACTCATGCCAGGCCTGATCAAGATCGTTGAGACCGAAGCGCGCGCCGTTTCGCTGCGCGTGCTGCCTCTCACCACGCGCGATCCGCGCCGCATGCTCGAAAGCGAAGAGGTCGACGTTGCGATTGGCTACTTTCCGGCCGTGGTCGCCAGCTTGTCCGCGCGTGGTCAGTCGGGGGACGGCACGCCCTTCGAAACCCAGCGGCTCTACGTGGGCGAATACGTTTGCGTGATGCGGCGCGATCACCCGCTGGCCGCTGCGCCCCTGACGCTCGACAGCTACTGCGCCGCCCGTCATCTGCTCGTCAGTTTTTCCGGACGCCCGCACGGCTTCATCGACCAGACGCTGGGTGCGCTCGGGCGCGAGCGGCGCATCGTGGTCACGGTCAACCAGTTTTTCACCGCGGGCCGCGTGGTCGCGAATTCTGATCTGCTGACCGTCATGCCGCGTCATTTCGTTCGTGTCACGGGAATCGACGACCAGCTCGTCTTGCGCGATCTGCCATTCGATCAGCCGCACGTGCATGTGGATGCGCTCTGGCATCGGCGCGCGCAGCATGCGCACGCGCACGAATGGCTACGGCAGGCGCTGCTGCGGTCGGCGAGCGCCGCGTTCGAAGGGTCGCCGCTGGGCAGGAGAGCAGGAAGGTAGGAGGCTGATCAGCGGATGACGCTGAGCCAGGCGCTGGCCGCAGCGCGCAGTTCCTGGGCATGATGCGCATCGAGGCCAGCGCGAACGTCGGCCGATTCCATCAGCGCGGTGGCCGGATTGGAGGTCACGGCATTGGAAGAGAAAAAGAAACTTGCCACTTGGGCGATCAAGCTGAACATGATGGTGCGCCGCTTTTGCGCGCGCTTGAAGTAACGATGGATTGAAGATTAAGGGTTTTCCCCAATACTTCAAGTTGAACTTTATGCGTGCAGCGCATGACCTCCTCATCTAGACTGCATTCATCATGAAGCTCCAGTTGCTCTCCGACCTGCACATCGAGGTGCATCCGCAACTTGAGATTGCGCCGGCCCCCGGTGCCGATCTGCTGGTACTTGCCGGCGACATTGGCTCTTACCAGTCAGGTTCGAGGCTGCTGGAACCGGACTTCGGACTGGGCCGCTTTTCGCCTCGCCACGGATGGCCGGTCCCGGTCCTGTACGTGCCGGGCAACCACGAATACGACAACGCCGACTTCGACGAGATCCACACGCGCTTGCGTGAGACTTGCGACGGACTCGATATTCAGTGGCTCGAGCGCGAAATCCTCGTCATTGACGAAGTCCGCTTTGTCGGCACCACGCTGTGGGCTGATTTCGATGCACTCGTGGAGCCGACGGACAGCATGGCCGAGGCTTTCAAGAAACGCGGCAAGGCGATGCGCGCAGCCAATTTCTATCTCGAGAAGGCAGGCACGCTCCGCGCTGGTGAACTCTTTCTTGCAGAACCTCTGAGAGAGCACTCACTGACGTGCCAGGCGTGGCTGCGAAATGCTTTGGCCGAGAACTTCGACGGCACCACGGTCGCGGTCACGCATTTCGCGCCGACGCTGGCGAGCGCCGATCCGCGTTATGGGCTGACGCCCGGCACGGCCGGCTTCTGCAACAGCCTGGACGAACTGCTGCCCTATGCCGAGCTCTGGCTGCACGGGCATCTGCATTGCCAGTTCGACTATGTGAAGGACGGCTGCCGCGTCGTCGCCAACCCGCTGGGCTATATGTCGAAGGGCGAGCAGGAGAACTTTCGGCCCGATCTCCTGATCGAGGTGCCGCGGCCTCGCGGGCGCGGCTGACGCGTCTTCAAGACGGCTGAACGCCCGCAGCACCGGCTTCCACCTCGAAGCGGGCCGCTGTCTCGAAAACCGAATCGGCCCGCACGGGATGCGGCGTCGCTCGAAACTCGCATTGCATGCGATCGGGCGTAACGTCGAACAGCGCGTGGCCGCGTTGATCGCCTCGCGCGTACGCGACGTCGGGATTGTCGCGGCGCATGCGCGCCATGGCGGCGACGCTGGCGCCCCGGGACGTTACCGAACCGCCGACGAATTCGCTGGCAACGACCGGCGACGCCCGGTCGTTGGAACGGAGCCGGAGGTCCGCGGCCGCATGCCGATGCACGTCGCCGCCCATCACGACCAAGTTGCGCACGCCCGCGTCGCTCGCGCCTTGAAGAAGACGGCGGCGCGCTTCGGGGTAGCCGTCCCAGCCATCCGTCCAGACCTTGCGGCCTTCGGCTGTATTGATGCCGGTGGCGCTCATCTGGGTCGACTGACCGAGCAGATTCCACTTGCGCGTCGAAGACGCCAAACCTTCGCTCAACCAACGCTCCTGCTTGGAGCCCAGCACGGTGCGCGCCGGATCGCCCAGTTCGGCGCATTCGATCAACGTGCGACCCACATCACGCTTCGGATCGGGACACGCGTGGTGGCTGCGGAACTGGCGGCAGTCCAGTGTCCATAGGCCCGCCAAGCGACCCCACGCATAGTGGTCATGAATGCGGACCGCGGCGCCCTGGGGCGGCAGCTCAAGCGGCATGTGTTCGAAATAGGCCTGGTAGGCAGCCGCGCGACGCCGCAGGAAGCGCGCTGGGGTGCTGTAGGCCGGATCGCGATCGTCTGCATAGTCGTTGACCACCTCGTGATCATCCCAAGTCACGATCCACGGATGCGCCGCATGCGCGGCTTGCAGATCGGCATCGCCCTTGTAGAGCGCATGGCGGTCGCGGTATTCGTCCAGCGAGTGCGGCGTGCGCGTACCGTGCTTGCGGATGTCGTAGCTGGCGCCGCTGCCTTCGTAGATGTAGTCGCCCACGAACAACACGAAGTCCAGCTCGCGTCCGGCGATCTCACGGTGCGCAATGAAGCGCCCCTGCTCGTAGTGCTGGCACGAAGCGAGCGCAAAGCGCATTCGGCGGACATCGGCATCTGCGGCAGGCGCCGTGCGCGTGTGGCCGATCGGGCTCACCGCGTTGCCGCAAGTGAACCGATACCAATAGTCGCGCTGCGGCTGCAAGCCCGGAACGACCGCATGAACACTCAGCGCGCGCGACAAGCCCGTTGTCACTTCACCGCGCGTCACCGGCCGCCGCAAGCTCTCGTCGGCAAAGATTTCGTACTGCACTGTGTGCGTGCGGACGGCGCCTGCATCTTCCGGCGCTGGCACGAGACGCGTCCAGATCACCACGCTGTGCGGCCGCGGCTGTCCGCTGGCGACACCGAGCGTGAATGGATTCGATGTCCAACGCGGCGTCTTCGGCCCCGCGCGCACTGGTGTGGCCCACTTCCCCAACGCGAGCCAGAGCGCGGCGCGGTTGAGGTCCCTCCGAGTGATGTTCATCGCCGCAATTGTCGCGGCCCCTATGATCGGCCCGCATCGGCAGCAAGGGGTACGCGTGCTCAACGGCTTGTGGCTTGGATTCTTCTTGACGGCAGCAGTGGCTGCGCTAGGTCGCTGGCTGATCGGCGGCGACGCCGGCGTGTTCGCAGCAATCGTCGAGAGCCTGTTCGCGATGGCGCGGCTGTCCGTCGAGGTGATGGTGCTTCTCTTCGGCACACTGACCTTGTGGCTCGGTTTCGTGCGCATTGCTGAAGCGGCCGGCATCGTGAATTTGCTCGCGCGGATGCTCGGGCCGCTCTTCCGGAGGCTGATGCCCGAAGTGCCGGCGGGGCATCCTGCGCTCGGCCTCATCACGCTCAACTTTGCCGCCAACGCGCTCGGCCTCGATAACGCGGCCACGCCGATCGGGTTGAAGGCGATGCGCGAATTGCAGGCGCTCAATCCCAGCACGACCACGGCGAGCAATGCGCAGATCCTGTTCCTCGTCCTCAACGCTTCATCGCTGACGCTGTTGCCGGTCACCATCTTCATGTACCGGGCCCAACAGGGGTCGGCCGATCCGACGCTGGTCTTTCTGCCGATCCTCCTCGCCACCAGCGCATCGACGCTGGTAGGACTGCTGTCGGTCGCGTTCATGCAGCGGCTGAAGCTATGGGATCCCGTGGTGCTCGCGTACCTGCTTCCTGGCGCATTGCTGCTCGGGGGGTTCATGGCGCTGCTTTCGACCTTGTCCTCGGCAGCGCTGGCTTCGCTCTCTTCGCTGCTCGGCAACCTCACGTTGTTCGGGCTGATCGTCGCCTTCCTGCTGGCGGGTGCGTTGCGACGCGTGAAGGTCTATGAATGCTTCGTCGAAGGCGCAAAGGAGGGCTTCGACGTCGCGAAGAATCTGCTTCCCTACCTGGTTGCCATGCTCTGCGCCATCGGCGCGCTGCGTGCCTCGGGCGCACTCGACCTCGCGCTGGAGAGCATCCGCTGGCTCGTGGCGCGAGCGGGTTGGGACACGCGCTTCGTCGATGCATTGCCGACCGCGCTCGTGAAGCCTTTCTCGGGCAGCGCGGCGCGCGCGATGCTGATCGAGACAATGAAGAGCCAGGGAGTAGACAGCTTCGCAGCGCGGGTTGCCGCCGTGATCCAGGGCAGCACGGAGACGACGTTCTACGTGCTCGCGGTGTACTTCGGCGCGGTCGGCATCCAGCGCGCGCGCCATGCGGTGGGCTGCGCGCTGCTGGCCGAACTGGCGGGAGTCATCGCTGCGATCGGCGTCGGCTACTGGTTCTTCGGCTGATCAACCTCCCCCGATGCTCGCGCCGGTTTTTTCGTGGGCTGCCGTGGAACCGGCTTCGCCGGGCCACCGGCAGCGCCCCCGGTAGGGGGTGGGCGGCTACACGAAGTGAGCCAACCTGGGGGCGAGTCAAGATGCCAGAATAGCCTTCCACTTTGCCGCTTCTTCGTGACTGCTCCCGCCCAGGCACAACCGCCTTCTTTCTCGACCGACGAATTTCGCGCCGCGCTCGGCATGTTCGCCACCGGTGTCACGATCGTCACCGCGCGCTCTGCCGAAGGAGCGCTGGTCGGGCTCACCGCCAACTCGTTCAACTCGGTGTCGCTCGATCCGCCGCTGGTGCTGTGGAGCCTCGCGCGCAGCGCCGCTTCGATGGCGGCGCTCAGCACCGGATCGCACTATGCGATCAACATCCTCTCGTCGAGCCAGAAGCTGCTGGCGGAGCGCTTCGCGACGAAGGATGTCGACCGTTGGGCAGACGTTGCCTTCATCGAAGGCGTGGGCGGCGCGCCGGTGCTGGTCGGCGCGGCAGCCAGTTTCGAGTGCTTCAATCGCAGCCGCTATGACGAAGGCGACCATGTGATCTTCGTCGGCGAGGTCGAGCGCTGCGCGCACAGCCCGGGCGCATCTCCATTGCTGTTCCATGGTGGGCGCTTCTACACCGAGCATCCGCTTTGAATCCGGGCCGCCGCTCACGTTGGCTGACAGCGGCCGTCGTACTCGCGAGTGCGGCGGCGCAGGCGGCGCACGGTGCAGATGGCGGGGAGCGCAGCAATTTCTTCGACGACCCTTTTTTCCAGGTGTCATCAGGCCTCGCGGACTGCCCGGCGCCGCTCGGGCCGCTCTATTCCGCAGCTGAAGCACGAGAACAGATGCACAGCCGGCTCGAGCGAGGCACAAGCTGCTGGCTCGCGGGCCGCTGCAAGGACAGCAATGCCTACCTCTACGACAAGGCCATCGCGCCTGAAGTGCGCAAGGCCTTGACCGCAGTGCCCGGCCTGCGCCGCAGCAGCGTGTGGGTCACAGTTCAGCGCCGATGGGTCTATCTGCAGGGCTGTGTCCCGACGCGCGAAATGGCGCAACGCCTGGAAAGCGCAGCACGCAAGGTCAATGAGGTGGAAACCGTGGTGCCGGACCTCATGGTCGGCACCCGCGGCAAGCCACCTTACCCACCAAGAAAAACGAATCCATGATCGAACGCAAGGACCATCTCGACACTCGCGCCACCGCGCTCCTGCTTGCCTGCTGCGCATTCTGGGGACTGCAGCAGATCCTCATCAAGACGACCGTGACCGAAGTGCCGCCGCTGTGGCAGGCATCGATCCGCATGACCGGCGCAGTCGTGCTGCTGTGGCTCTGGTGCCAATGGCGTGGCGTTTCGCTGTTCGAGCGCGACGGAACGTTGCCGGGCGGCCTGCTCGCCGGCGCGCTGTTCGCAGGCGAATTCACCTGCATCTACCTCGGCCTGCAACTCACCAGCGCATCGAGGCTCACGGTGTTCCTGTACACCGCGCCATTTGTCGTCGCGGTGTTGCTTCCGCGCTTCGTGCCCGCCGAGCGGCTGCGCGGCGCGCAGTGGACCGGACTCGCCATTGCGTTCGCCGGCGTGGTGTTCGCGTTCAGCGAGAGCTTCGGCCATAGCACCTCGAGCCAGTTGCGAGGTGACGCGCTGGCCCTCCTGGCGGGCGTGCTGTGGGGTCTCACGACGCTGGCGATCCGGACAACCCGCCTGTCGACGGCCAGCGCGGAAAAGACGCTCTTCTATCAAATCGCCGTCACCGCGGCGCTCTCTCCGGTGCTGTCTCTGCTGCTGGGCGAGCATTGGGGGTTCGCGTATTCGAACTACGCATGGCTTTCGATCGGTCTGCAGACTGTGATCGGCGCATTCGCCAGCTATCTCGCATGGATGTGGATGTTGCGGCACTACCCTGCGACGCGGGTTTCGTCCTTCACCTTCCTCACGCCGCTGCTTGCGCTGGTCTTCGGCGTGGCGATTCTTTCGGAGCCGCTCACGTTGCAACTGGTGCTCGCACTCACCGGCGTGGCGCTGGGGATCGTGCTCGTGAACAGACGCGGCGTGAAGGCTTGAGTATTCAACACGGGCGATCTCGTCTACGCTTGGCGCATGCTCACGTCCATGCCGCTTCTCGCCCCGCTCCTCCTGTTCATCCACATTCTTGCCGTGGCCTTCTGGGTGGGCGGCATGGCGCTCATGCACTTCGCAGTGCGGCCAGCGGCTGTTGCAAAGCTCGATCCGCCGCTGCGCCTGCCCTTCATGACGGACGTGCTCGCTCGCTTCTTCGCGGGCGTCTGGGCGGCCATCATCGTGTTGCTCGCGTCCGGCCTCGGGCTCATCTGGCGGGCCGGCGGCTTCGCGAACGTCCGCTGGAACGTGCATCTCATGTTCGGCCTGGGGCTTTTCATGATGGCGATCTACCTGCACATCCGCTTCGCCCCCTATCCTCGACTGAAGCGCGCGGTCGCGGGGCGCGAATGGCCCGTGGCAGCGGCTTCGCTCGACCTCATCCGCAAGCTGGTGCGCATCAACCTGCTGCTCGGCGTGGTCGTGATCGCGCTGGCGGTGGTGGGCCGGGCGGTCTGACGCTTCGAGCTAGCGCTGGGCGAACTGCATGAGGATTTTCAGCACTGTGGCCGTTGCACCATCGAGCGCCGGCCGCTGCCGGTGCGCGATGCCCAGGTGGCGCGTGAGCTTCGGGCTTAGTGCAAGCGCCTGCACGCGCGGATCGGCATTCCCCTCGGCGCTCGGATTGGCCGGCAGCACCGCAGCGCCGTAGCCAGCCGCGACGAGGCTGTGCATGGCCGCGTCGTAGTTCAGTTCGATGCGCGGGCGCGGCGATTCACCCGCCGCGGCAAACCACTGCATCGTCAGGTGGTACATGTGCGTGGAGGCGTCGTTGAAGATCAATGGCCGCTGTGCAAGCCATTGCGGCGTTGCGCGTTTCGGCGGACCCCACTTTCGCGGCACGAAGGCCATCATCGGCTGACTGCGCCAGCGCGTGACCACGAGTTCGCGCACCGGCGGCTGCGGCACCGCCACCAGGCCGATGTCGAGCGTGCCCATGGCAAGGCGCGCCATCGCGTCGTTCGAACCGAGGATGACGACCTCGACATCGATGCCGGCATTGCTCGCCTCCAGCGCCTCCAGTACCTGCGGGAGCAGATCGACCACGACACCGGTCGACGTGCCCAGTCTCACGCGCCCCGTTCGCCCTTCGGCCTGGCGCCGCACCACATCGACGGCATCGTCTGCGTCGCGCAGCAAACGTCGCGCGCGCTCGACCAGGGCCGCGCCGGCCGGCGTGGGCGTCACGCGACGATTGCCCCGCACCACCAGGCGTGCGCCAAGTCGTGCTTCGAGTTCGCTGATATGAAGGCTTACCGTCGGCTGCGCCAGATGCAGCGCCTTTGCGGCGGCGGAAAAGGTGCCCAGATCGGTGATCGACACCAGCGTGCGGAGTTGGTCGAGGTTGAGTTGTCTCATCAGGAAAGCTGATCATAGGCCTTGGAATTCTCAACTTCCACAATTCTGCATGGACTCGCAAGATGGCATTTCCATCCAAGGAGCCACTCATGCCGCAGTCAAAGCCCGCCCTCTTCACCGCCTTCATCGACCTGCTCCGCAACGCACGGCGGAAGAGGCAAGATCGAGGTTTGTTGCGCTCGATGTCGGAGCGCGAGTTGCATGACCTGGGCGTCGGCCGCAGCGAGATTCCGGCGCTGCTTCAGGAGCACTCGCCGCTCAGCGATGCATCGGCGCCGTGGAGCAGGACACGCAGGCATGTGCCGTGTGCTGCGGATGCGCGGCAAGCAATGCTGCGGTAACCCCATTGGTCCAGCCGAAGCCGTCTTGCAGCGGATATTCGCCGCCGTGCCCGCCCTTGGTGTCTTCATGCTCGACGCGGCGCAGCGCGTATTTCTCGACCAGCTTGCCCTCGCGCTCGTAGAGCGCCGCGACCGTCGCAAGCCAGCGCTTGGCAATGCTGCGCGAAAGATCCTCATGGCCGTACGCGGCCAGGCCCTGCACCGCGATCCATTGCAGCCCGGCCCAGCCATTGGGCTGGTCCCATTGCTGGTCGCTGGCGCATTCAGTCGTTGAAAAGCCTCCGCGCGCCAGCAGCCGGCGCGAGACGGTGTCGCCCATCGCCTGCCCTTGTGCAGGCTCTGCGGCGCCGACGAACAACGGGGTGACGCAAGCTGCGGTCAGACAGGAGCGCCGTTCGTCCTGGCGCCAGTCATAGTCGAAATAAGCCTTTTGAGCCGGGTCCCAGAAATAGTGGTTGATCGCCGCCTTGCGCGCTTCGGCAAGCTCGGCGAATGACTGCTGCGCCGCGGCGTCGCCCGCCTCGCCTGACAACGCGGCAATCATCGATTCGAGCTTGTAGAGAAAGGCGTTCAGGTCCACTGGCAGGATCTCGGTCGTGCAGATGGTCGCAAGCGTTGCGGACGTGCCCGCACGCACGTTCAAGCGGCCCTGCGGGTTCGCGTGCGCTGGCGGCGGTGAACGCAGCCAGCGCGTGCTGAAGTCCCAACCCGACTCGCAGGCGGCGCGAATGTCGCGAAAGAGCTCGGCCGGGTTGCGCTTGCACGACTGCGCGGTCGTCATGTCTTCGAGCCACGACTCCTCGCGCGGCGTATCGCGTTCGTCCCAGTAGCGGTTGAGCATCGCGCCGTCCGCCATGCGCACGACGCGGCGCGCGACCTGCCCTCCCGCCAGGCCATCGCTCCCATTCATCCAAAACGCATGTTCCTGGCGAAGCTGCGGCAGGAAGTCGACTGCGCTCGCTGCGCCCCGTTGCTGCGCCAGTTCGACCATGAGTGCGAACACGGGCGGCTGCGAGCGGCTCAGGTAGTAGATGCGGTTGCCGTTCGGCACATGGCCATAGGTATCGATCAGATAGGCGAAGTTCTCCAGCATGTCGCGCATGAGCCGCGCGTGGCCCTCGTCGCCTTCGCAGTTCAGCCCGAGCAGCGTGAAATACGAATCCCAGTAGTAGAGCTCCCGAAAGCGCCCGCCCGGAACGATGTAGGAATGCGGAAGCTGCAAGAGCGAAGACCGCGGTGGATGCGACTTCGGGTGCCGCGTCAGGACGGGCCAGAGATCTGCGATGTGCGCGCCGATGGGCTGCCCCGGCACGGAGGTGTAGTTGGACGGCGCCTGCTCGATGACGTCGAAATGCGCATGCACGAAGGCCACCAGGTCGAAGCCCGCCTTTGGGGACTGCGCCCGGTATGCGGCAAGGATGTCCGCCGGCTCCATGCGTGGCGCACAGTCGACGAAGGTCTTGCTGTCGGCGAAGACATGGCCCTTCTGCACCGCCACGAAGAGCTCCTGATAGCGGTCCGCCGGCGTCAGCGTGTCCGGTGCGGGCGCGGCAGCCGCGCGCGTCGCGCGCTGAGTTCCGGCCGTGCCCGCCTGGATCACACCACGCCTGCCCCGCGCAGCGCGGCGCGGCGTGCTTCGTCGATGCCCATTTCGGCCAACACCTCATCCGTGTGCTGCCCCAATGCGGGCGGCGCATTGCGCAGCACCGGCGGCGTGCCCTGCAGACGCAGCGGGCTCGCGACGCCGACGATGCGGTCGATGCCATCGCCCGCGTCGCGCGGCAGGCTCACGGCAAGCCCGCGCGCCTTGACTTGATCGTCTTCGAAAGCCTGTGCGATGTCGTTGATCGGCCCGCAGGGCACGGCCTTGTCTTCGAGCAGCGATATCCATTCGGCCGTGGTGCGCGTGCGCGTGACGGCTTCCATCTGGGGGATCAGCACTTCGCGATGCTTGACGCGCAGCGTGTTGGTGGCAAAGCGCGGATCGCTGGCCCAATCGGCGTGCCCGGCGGCCTCGCAGAAGCGGGAGAACTGGCCGTTGTTGCCGATCGCCAGCAGCATCGAGCCGTCTTTGGTGCGGAAGTCCTGGTAGGGCGCCAGGCTCGGATGGCTGTTGCCCTGGCGCTGCGGCGCCACGCCGGTGTTGAGGAAGGCGCTCGCCTGGTTGGCGAGGATCGCCATGCCCACATCCAGCAGTGCCATGTCGATGTGCTGGCCCTCGCCGGTGCGATGCCGCACTTCCAGCGCGGCCAGGATCGCCGTGCTCGCATAGACGCCCGTGAAGAGATCGGTGAGCGCCACACCCACGCGCAAAGGGCCACCGCCGGGCACATCGTCGGGACGCCCGGTGATGCTCATCATGCCGCTGGTCGCCTGGATCATCAGGTCGTAGCCCGCGCGCGAGGCGTGCGGACCGTCGTGGCCGAACCCCGTCACGCTGCAATAGATGAGCCTCGGATTGGCCGCGCGCAGGCTTTCATGGTCGAGCCCGTATTGCTTGAGCCCGCCGGTCTTGAAGTTCTCGACCACGATGTCGCTCTGAGCCGCCATCTGCCTGAGCAGCGCCTGGCCTTCGGGCGTCGCCATGTCGATGGTGACGGAGCGCTTGTTGCGGTTGCAGGCGGTGAAGTAGGTCGCCTGGTTGGTGTCCCTGCCTTCAGCGTCCTTCAGGAACGGCGGCCCCCAGGTGCGCGTGTCGTCGCCGACACCGGGGCGTTCGATCTTGATGACGTCCGCACCCAGGTCCGCGAGGATCTGCGTGCACCACGGACCCGCGAGCACGCGAGAGAGGTCCAGGACCTTGAGCCCCGCGAGGGCGCCTTGCGCAGCAGTGGGGGCCGACATCAGTTCGCGAATGCTGCGATGCCGGTCTGGGCGCGACCGAGGATCAGCGCGTGGATGTCGTGCGTGCCTTCGTAGGTGTTCACCACTTCGAGGTTCACCAGATGCCGCGCCACCCCGAACTCATCGCTGATGCCGTTGCCGCCCATCATGTCGCGCGCCAGACGGGCGATGTCGAGCGCCTTGCCGCACGAATTGCGCTTGAGGAGCGAGGTGACCTCGACCGATGCGGTGCCCTCGTCCTTCATGCGGCCGAGGCGCAGGCAGCCTTGCAGGCCCAGCGTGATCTCGGTCTGCATGTCAGCCAGCTTCTTCTGGATGAGCTGGTTGGCGGCGAGCGGACGGCCGAACTGCTTGCGTTCGAGCGTGTAGGTGCGCGCGCGGTGCCAGCAGTCCTCGGCGGCGCCCAGGGCGCCCCAGGAGATGCCGTAGCGGGCGCTGTTGAGGCAGGTGAAAGGACCCTTCAGGCCCTGCACTTCGGGGAAGGCGTTTTCTTCGGGGCAGAACACGTTGTCCATCACGATCTCGCCGGTGATGGAGGCGCGCAGGCCGACCTTGCCGTGGATGGCCGGGGCGCTGAGGCCCTTGGCGCCCTTCTCGAGCACGAAGCCGCGGATCGGACCGACGGCGCCACTTTCGCTGACTTCCTTGGCCCACACCACGAAGACATCGGCGATCGGGCTGTTGCTGATCCACATCTTGGCGCCGCTGAGCGAATAGCCGCCCGGCACCTTCTTGGCGCGCGTGACCATGCTGCCGGGATCGGAGCCATGGTCGGGCTCGGTGAGACCGAAGCAGCCAATCCACTCGCCGGTCGCGAGCTTGGGCAGGTATTTCTGCTTTTGCGCTTCGGTGCCGAATTCGTTGATGGGCACCATCACGAGCGAGCTCTGCACGCTCGCCATCGAGCGGAAGCCAGAGTCGACGCGCTCGACTTCGCGGGCAATCAGGCCATAGCAGACGTAGTTGAGGCCGGGGCCGCCGTACTGCTCGGGAATGGTCGGGCCCAGCAGCCCGAGCGCACCCATCTCGCGGAAGATCGCCGGATCGGTTTCCCCGTTGCGGAAGCCTTCGAGCACGCGCGGTGCGAGGCGCTCCTGGCAGTAAGCATTGGCGGCATCGCGCACCATGCGCTCTTCGTCCGTGAGCTGTTGATCGAGCAGGAGCGGATCGTCCCAGTGAAATGCGGCGTGCTTGGCCATGTGTGTCTCCGAAGATGAAGTGCTGAAGTTGGGTGCCATCGTAAGCGCGGGGCAACGCGAGCGCAAACGACGTTTTGACACCGAGTTATGCGCTTTGCGCACTTCAAAGCACAATACATCGCCGCCGATTCATTGACCGCGCGACGGCGGCGCCTCTCGAACTATGTAGCCTTCGCATACCATGCGCCGCAAGATCCCCTCGACCCAAGCCTTGATCTGCTTCGAGGCCGCCGCCCGCCACGAAAGCTATACGCGCGCCGCGCAGGAGTTGGCGCTGACGCAGAGCGCCGTGTCTCGCCAGATCACCGCACTGGAAGAGTTCCTCGGGATGGCGCTGTTCCGCCGCACGCGCCATGGCGTCGCGCTCACCCCGGCGGGTGCCGACTATGCGCGCCAGATCGCCCGCCAGCTCGACACCATGGAGCGCGACACGCTCGATGCCATGGCGCGGCAGGGGCAAGGCGGCTCGCTTCAGCTCGCAGCCGTGCCGACCTTCGCGACACGGTGGTTGATCCCGCGGCTGCCAGACTTTGCGGCGAAGCATCCCGACATCACCGTGCATATCGAAACGCGCACGCGGCCTTTTCTGTTCAACGACACGCCCTTCGATGCGGCGATCTATGCGGGCACCGCTTCGCAGACAGCCAACTGGGCCGGTACGCAATCGACCGTGCTGCTCAACGAGGACGTGGTTCCCGTGTGCAGCCCCGCATTGCTCACCGGGCGCAAGCCGCTGTCGCCGCTCGCGGTGGCGCGCATGCCCTTGCTTCAGCAGAGCACGCGTCCTGAGGGCTGGCGCCAATGGTTCGATGCGCAGAACGTCGACGCGCCGCGTGCCCACAGCGGCCCGCGCTATGAACTGTTCTCGATGCTGGCGATCGCCGCGGCGCATGGCTTGGGCGTGGCCCTGATCCCGAGCATGCTGATCGAAGCCGAACTGGCGCGGGGCGAGCTCGTCGTCGCGTGCGACCGGCCGCTGCGTGGCGAGCGCAGCTATTTCCTGGTGATGCCCGCGACGCAGGACGAGCGGCCCGCACTGAGGCTTTTTCGCGCCTGGCTGCTCGAAGAGGCGGGTGCCGTGGCGTCGAACCGACTCGCCGGCGCACCGTAGGAGCGTCCCCACAGCACGACGCGTTCGACGATGGCATTGCCGCTTGCCCCTGCACGGCGTATCGTGTGGGCATCATGAAGGAGCACCCCATGCCTTCACGAAGAGGTCTTGGACGCGCAGAGACAGCCGGTATCCAGCAGATGCCGATGAGCGCGCTGGGCTTTCCAGAAGCGGAAGCTCCGCTGTCGGACGGCGAGATGTGCGAGCGCGCAGTGCGCGCCATCTGGCACCGGCTGGATGAGCATGAGCTCGTGGACGAGCATGTTCGGGCCGATCTGGCGGCAATCCTCGAGCCGCTGACCTCTCTCGGATTCGGGGATCGCCCGCAGCGGCTGATCAACACGCTGAGGCTGCCGGACCCCATCGATGCGGCGCAGCTCTATTGGCTCACTCGCCGGCTGCTGACGCTCGTGCCCGAACTGCAAGCCGCAGCCGCAGCGTTTTCCAAGTCACACAGCGAACCGCCGTCGCGTCTCACCTGACCCTTCAGCGGTGGTCGTGATCGCCGTTGCCGTCGCGGTCGCCATTGCGCCGGCCGCCGTGGTCCCTGTCATCCTCACGCACTGCGACACACGCGAAGTTGGCGGCATCCTCGATGCTCCCGTGTCCCACATAGCGCGCTTGCGCAGGGTATGCGCAGATCGGCCGCGTGCGTCCCGGCCACGGCGTGTCCGCGGGCGCGGTGCCCACAAGAGAAGCCGGCCCGCTTCCGTGCTCGACCCAGTTGACCAAGGCACTGAACGCGTCGAACTGCGACGTGGCATAGCCGCCGCCGCAATGATTCATTCCCGGCACGACGAACAGACGCGCAAATTGCTGTGTCGCGCGCACACCGCCAACGCGCTCCATCAAGTCCTGGTACCAACCGATGTGGTACTTCGACGAGAAGACGGGGTCCGCCTGGCCGCTGTAGACGATGAGCTTGCTGCCGCCCGAGCGGAAGCGGCGATAGTCGGTCGAGCTGGTGCCCATGAAGTCCATGGCCGACTGCGAGAAGATGCCGCTGCGAGCGTAGATCTTCGGAGCGTCGACATCCATGCTGTAGCTGAGCAGCCAAGGCATGAAAGCGTCATTGAGTCCCGGCAGGCCGGGCGCTGGACCCGCCGTCGTGACGACCGTGCCCGGATGACCGGGCGTCCCCGCCGTCTGGGAATTGGGCGGCGTGGTGAAAACGAAGGGCAGTGCCGAGCCGCCCAAGGTGGTGTTGAGCGACGTATTGCCCGGGCCAGGAAAGAGCGGCCCGATCTTCCAGATGCGCCAGCCGGCCGCAGCAATGCCCGGATCCCAGAACCAGCCAGCGTAGAGCGCTCGGCCTTTCGAGTTCCTGGCACCGCCGAAGACGTCTTTCAAGGCCGCGACCTGATTGGCCGACAACATGCCCGAGCCCTGGGGCCCCAGCGTCTGCGGGTCGAAGCGGCAGGCTTGGGGGTTCGTCACCATGCCGTCGACGAGACCGTCCTTCCCGTCGCATTCCTTCAGGATCGCGTCGCCGATCGCGCTCAACTCCGCAGGCGTGAACGAAGTGGCGAGGTCGGGATTGCCGAATGGCGTCAACGCACGCGCGGCCTTGGCGAAAGCTTGCGTGTCCCAAGCCTCCGCGACCGCGGCCTTGGGCAGATCGATGCCGGGATTGCCGGCGATGATGCCGTCGAAGATGTCGGGATAGCGCTGCGAGAACATCAAGCCCTCGCGGCCGCCTTCGGAGCAACCTTCGAAGTACGAATACCTGATCCTCTGCCGGTAGTAGGCGCGGGTGATGGCCTTGGCCGCCTGCGCCACCCGGCCAGGTCCCTCGTAGCCATAGTCGAGGCGCGCCTGCGGGTCGAATCCGAATTCGGCGTTGCCGGCGATTGCCGAGATGTTCAGCGCGGCGTCGTGCCCACTGTCGGTGGACACCACGGCATACCCTTGCGCGAGTTGCGGAGAATCGGCCCCACCGACGCTGCCGTCGAGCCCGCCGCCGCCCGAGTAGTAGAAGCGCTCGCTCCAGGCGGTCGGCATGCGCAGATGGAACTTGACCGCGTAGGCCTGGCCGTCGGCGCCTGTGTGCTGGCCGATGGTGCCGAGGATCTCGCAGTGCTCGGGCAAGGTCGACGTCGGCGGGTTGAGCACGGCGCTGGTGATGGTCGCGCCCTCGATGGACTGGTTGAGCAAGGCATTGCACGCGATGGGCGTTGCCGCATGAACGGATGCCGCCGCTCCCAGCAGGAGCAAGGCAAAGGGCGCCGGGAGTCGATCGTTGAGCTTCATCCACGTCTCCTGTTGTTGTACTGGAGCAAAGCGCGCGCGGTTGTTTTTTATAACTACTTCGCTCGCTCCGCAAGCGGGCGTTGCGCATTTCCGCCGAGCGGTCGCTGGCGCACTTGGGTGCGTCGTGCAATCATTGCCCTCCCCCGGCGGGCGGCGGGCGATCTGCAAGTGAGGTCTCGTATGAAAAGACGATGGCTGCTTCGGATGATGATTGCACTTCAACTCGGTCTCGGCACTGCGGCCGCCCCGAGGCTCGCGTATGCGCAGACCGGGCGCTCCGCGCTGGTCGAGTCCGCCATTGGCTACGTGCTGGCGCAGAGTTCCGAGCACCCGTATGCGGCCGTGCTGGACTACTCGACGCGCTCCAACCAACCGCGGTTTCACGTGATCGATCGAACGAGCGGCACCGTCATTCACAGCTTCATCGTGGCGCACGGTATCGGCTCGGAGCCCGACGACATGGATGGGGTGCCCAACGTCTTCCTGGACGAGGTCGACAGCAACGCGAGCAGCCTGGGCCTTTTCAAGACGGACGAGGTGTACATGAGCCCCACGGAAGGCAACGGCCTCTCCATGCGCTTGCGCGGCCTGTCACCAACGAACAGGAACGCATACAAGCGATTGATCGTGATCCATGCGCAGTCGTACGTGGAGCCGGAAATGATCGCCGCGCTTGGCGTTGCCGGCAGGAGCGACGGATGCATGGTCTTCTCATCCGCCGATCGCGACACGGTCATCGAACTACTGCGCGGTGGTGCGCTCATTTATGCGGTGGCTGCGATTCCGGGCAGTTCGGCGGACTAGCGTGCGTCCGGGCTGCCGCAGTTGATGTAGCGTCGCGCGCATGACTCTCGACTATCTTGACTTCGACTACAGCGAAGACACCGAAGGCATCGGCGTGTTCGATGCCATGGCCACCGTGGGCCCACGGCATATCGCAGCGGTTCGCGCCGAAATCGAGCAGGTGCTCGCCTGGGCGCACGACACTTTTCGCGGCAGCCGCGGCGCAGTCGGCGAAGGCGGGGAGTGGGACTACGACCTGCAAGGCATGCAGGAAACGAGCGTTCCGGAGTCGCTCGAATTCAACGAAGACATGCGCGAGCTGCGTGTGCGCGCAGGCCCGCCGAGCGAGCCCCGTCACACAATCACGATCGCGATCAGCGGCACGCCGGACTTCTGCGCGATGTTCCGCGAGCAGTTCGAACTGGCCTGATCAGCCGCGGTTTTCGCGCAGGACGTGCAGCCGTCGTCCCGCGCCCCAGCCGCTCCAGGCCATGCCCGCGGCCACGATCACCATCAGGATCGCGGACGACTGGAAGCCGCCTGTCCAGCCGCGCAGCAGCCCCGCGATGAGCGGCCCGGTGCTGGCGAGCACATAGCCCCAACCCTGTGCCATCGCCGACAGCCGCGCCGTCACCGCCGCATCGGGCGAGCGCATCACGATGAGGCTGAGTGCCAGTGCGAAAGCGCCGCCCTGTCCGCAGCCGAGCAGCACGGCCCAGAACCACACACCGTTGAGCGGCGCGAAGAGAAAAGCGAGCATCGCCATCAGGATGACGACCGTGATGCCGAGCGTCAGCCCGCGCTGATCGCGGCAGCGCGCCGCGATCGAAGGCGTCACGAGGCAGGTCGCCAGTTGAACGAGGATGGAAACGCCCAGCACGTAGCCGGCAGTGGCGCTGTCGAGTCCGCGCTCGCGCAGCATGGGCGCGAGCCATCCCATCACGATGTAAGCCAGTGACGACTGCAGCCCCATGAAGCAGGTGACCTGCCAAGCGAGCCGGTCGCGCCGCAAGCTGCCGACGTGCGCGCTGGCTTGGATCTGACGCGAAGGCGATGCCAGCGCCTGCGGAGCCCAGAGCAGCACCACGAGCCCGGCCGGCAGGGCCCAGAACGCCAGCGCAGCCGTCCAGGCACCGCCGAACAGAAGTTCCAGCGGCACCGTGAACGCGGCGGCACTCGACGCGCCGGCGCATACCGCCAGCGTGTAGAAGCCGGTCATCATCGCGGCATGGCTGCTGAAGTCGCGCTTCACAAGGCCGGGCAACAGCACATTGCCTACAGCGATGCCCGCACCGCCCAGGGCCGACGCGAAGAACAGCATAGGCAGGCTGCCAGTGCCGCGCAGCAGCGAACCGATGCAGATGAGCAGCAGTGCGCCCAGCAGAGTGCGTTCGGGGCCGAAGCGTCGCGCCAGCGCCGGCGTCGGTGCCGCGAAAACGCCCAGGCAAAGAAGCGGCAGGGTCGTGAGCATGCTGGCACCGGTGGGTGTCAGGCCCGTGTCCTTCATGACTTCCGGCAGCAACACCGAGAGGCTGCCGAACAGCGGCCGCAAATTGAAAGCAATCAGGATCACGCTCAAGCCGAGCAGCACCTGCCGCGCGCGCGTCTGCGCCTGGGACGGAGCGCCGAAAGACGGGGGCTTGGCAACGTGAGGAGGAGCGTCGACACCGAGAAGGTCGTCCGCGCGGGAGCCGGACGCTCGGGCTGGTTGAGGCATTTGTTTGATTGGGTTTGAGACTGCGAGGCGAAAAGGACTGTAGCCGGATCATCCGAACGGCACGGCGCGCCAGGAAGTTGTCCGCGTCCGCAGACGGGGGAAGGCTGCAGCAAGCGCCCGTCGACTCACGCCATTTCGAGTTCGCGAAAGCAAGCCAGCATCGCAGTGAGCACTGGCGCCTTGACGGGGCCCCGCCGCCAGTCGGGCGCTTCATGGTCCATGTGCATGCAAAGGTCGTCCCACGCTTCGGCGAGCGCGGCCCATTCGGCAACGCCGCGTTCGCCCACGCGGCGCGCCAATATCGGCAACGCCTGCCGCAGTGCCGGCACTTGTTCGATCAAGAGACGGCAACGCCGAAAGGCGTTCGCGTCTCGGGGAAGATCACGCTGGGTGCCCCGGTAGTGGCGCGGACGCACTCCCGTCAGAAGCATGAAGAGCGCCAGGCTTGCGGGCCCGTGTTCGCCAGCGGCCAGCCAACGGATCGAATGGAAGTCGAGACGCAGCGCGTCCCGCCCGAGCCGCGCGCGCATGCGTTCGATGGCGGCGGGGGTTTCTTGCCGGCGCAGGCGTTCGAGCGCGTCGGGAGACCCGATGACGGCGGTCGCATCCAGCATGCGCGCGACCCCGGCGTGCAACACCTCGCTGTCGTTGGCCTGCTTCAGCAACCGAAGAAACTCCACCAGCGGCATTTGGCCGTAGACGATCCTGCACCCTTCGCGCATCAGGATTCGATAGCTTGCTTGCTGACTGGCCGAGATGGTCACTCCGCTCTATCGGCAGGAAGCGGGCCGGAGAACAGGGGCGACGACGAATTTTTTTGACGCGGGCGAGCGCCTCAGTCGATCTCGCGCTGCCAGGCCGCGTACACGCCGGCAACCAGCGCAACGACCGCGATCACATGAAAACCGTCGAGCGAAGCCATGAAGGTGGCCTGCTGCTCGAGCATGCGCGAAAGCGTCGCGACCGCCATGCCGTGGGCGTCGCCCAAGGCATGCCCGCCGGCCTGGAAGCCGCGCGTCAGCATGTCGAGCGACTGCATGAAGGCAGGGTTCGATTCGCTCGACGATTCGGCCAGCCGCGTGCCGTGCAGCGCCACCCGATGCTGCTGAAGCGCGATGACGCTGGCCGTCGCAAACGAGATCGCCAATTGGCGCACCAGGTTCTTCAGCCGATAGCTGTGCGCGAAGTCATCGGCTTCGAAAGATCGAAACGTGATGCCCGCCACCGGCAGCACCACGAACAGCATCATGAGTCCGCGCAGCAGCAACGGCGCCGCCAGCTGAAGGCGGCCCACCTGGGGCGACATTTGCGCGAACCAGAGGGCCGCGGTCGCCGCGATGCCGAAGCCCGGCACGATGAGCCACTTCTTGCGCGTCACGCGCGCCGAGTACTTGAGGTAGACGAACACCAGCATGCCGCTCACCAGCGACATCGCGCCCGTGAAGTAGCCGGTGTCGCCGACGGTGAAACCGAGTCCGCCCTCCATCAGCCGTGGCAGCAGATAGCTGAAGCCGGTCGACATGTAGTAGTAGACGACGTAGAGCGCGAGCCCCACCTGGAAAGTCCGTAGCCGAAGAGCTTGCAGGCGCACGAGCGGCGCCGGATGCTGCCACTGCTGGTAGGCGAACCAGCCGAGGCCCGCCACTCCTGCAATGGCCAGCCCGATCAGCGTGGGCGATCCGGAAAAGAGCTCGTAGTGAGTGCGCGTGAGCACGACCTGCAAGGCCGCCTGCGCCAGCGCGAAGACGACGTAAGCCACGTGATGCGGCTCGGTGCGCTCGTGCGGTGCGACGTCGCCCACGTCAGGCACCGTCCAGAGCGCGAGAACGCCGGCAAGCACGGCGGCCGGTGCTGTGCAGAAGAAAAGCGAACGCCATTCGAAATGCGTGACGAGGAAGGCGCCGATGACCGGAGCCAGAGCGCCGCTGAACACGATGAGCACCATGAAGGCTCGAAGCGACTTGGCACGGCGCTGCAAAGGAATGCCGATCTGGATCAGGATGCGGCAAGCTCCCAACATGGGGCCGACGAAATAGCCCTGGAAGCCGCGCGCCAGCATCAGCTGGACGGAGTTTTCGCTGAGCGCCGCACCGATGCCGCCGGCTGCGAAGGCGAACATGGCGACGGCCAGGTAGCGGCGATAGCCCACGCGCTCGACCCAGCTGTGTTGCTGAAGGATGCCGAGCACCGCGCCCAGGGCGTAGGCACTCGATGCCCATACCAGTTCGTCGGCCGACGCACTGACACCCCCCGCGATGTAGCTCGCGAAAAAGGCAAACAGCGCGTTGTCGAAATAGTCGATCCCCGTCACGAGCCCGATGACCCAGGGCGCGAGCGCAGCGACGTCCAACTCGCGGCGGGGCAATGCGACCATGGACGTGCTCAGCCGCCCGGTTTTCGCCGGGTATTGGATGCCGGTGCGTACTGCCCGCGCTTGAGCTCCTGCAGCGCCGCCTCGACCGGCTCGCCGGCGAGCCTGCGTTCCACGTAATCGATGTCGCGGCGCAATTGCGCGCGCAGCATGGCAGCCTCCTTGAGCTCGCGCCGAACCTGGGCGATGCGCGTGTCGAGCGCTTCGAGCTGCGTGGACAGCGTCGCCTTCAGCGTCTTGAGGGAAGCATTGGAAAGCCTCGGCCGCCCGCCCTCGGCCGGGGCGTCGAAAGGCTGCTGGACCATGGCCGTGATCGCCGTGAGCGAGAAACCAAGGGACCGCAGCCGCAGCACGCGCGCGAGCTTGTCGAGGTCGGCTGACTGATAGAGCCGATAGCGGCTTTCGCTGCGCACCGGGACCACGATGCCCAGCTCTTCGTAGTACTTGAGCGTGCGAGGCGTCACGCCCAGGCGGGCTGCGGCGTCGCGGACAGTGATGGTGCCTTCTGAATCGGCCATGCTCGCGATTCTACCCAAACGTGTACGTTCACGTATAGCTTTGGGATTTTGGCGGCGCCCACCGATGGACACGCATCCCGGCCGATATGATGAGCCGGATCAACGACAAGAGGGCTTTTCGACATGCTGAATTCCTTGACCCCTTTCCTGATCACCTGGGCGATCACCGCACTTTCGCTGTGGGTGGCCAGTCACATCTTCAAAGGGATCCAATTCGAAAGCGCCTCGTCGCTCGTGATCTCGGCGCTGCTGCTCGGCTTCGCCAACGCCATCGTCCGGCCCCTGCTCATCATCCTCACCCTGCCGCTGACGCTGGTGACCTTCGGCCTCTTCATCCTCGTGATCAACGCACTGATGATCCTGCTGGTGTCGGCGCTGGTGCGCGGTTTCAAGGTGTCGGGCTTTTGGACGGCCCTTTTCGCGAGCATCTTCATCTCGCTCTTGAGCATCTGCATCGGCGCGCTGATCAGCGGCGGCACGCCCGAGACAACCATCCAGATGCCGTCCGACGGCAAGTGGCTCTGAGCCTCAGCCAGGATCAGGCCAAGAACTAAGGCGCCGGCTTCACCAGCATCAGGCTCGCGGTGTTGCCGTGCCGCAGGGTCAGCACCGGATAGGCGGTGTCCGTGACGAAGAGCAGCTGGTCGCCCTGCAGCATGCGCGCCGACACCGTATAGCGCATGCGTGGGTCGATGCGGGTGGGGTCCACGCTCAGCTCGAACGGAAACGGCACCTGCTTGCCATTGGCCCGGAATCGCTGCTCCGCAAGCACGACCGCAGGTGCATCCATGCGGGAGACGTCGAGCAACTGGACCACGATTTCCACCGAAGGGTCGAGCGCCATCCGTTCGCGATAGGCGACGGTGCCTGTCACGCGCAGCGGTTCCGTCCTGGCCGCGGGCGATTCATTCCCCCTGTTCATCGCGCTGCCGCAAGCCACCAGCAGCGCAAGCCCGGCGGCAGCACCGGCGAGACGAAGAGCCAAGCGTCTTTTCATGCCGAAGCACTCTGCGCCTGGGCGTGCCTCGCGGCGAACGCCACATACCAGTCGAGGCTCCCCGGATTGGCCATCGCCTCCCGGTTCACGACCCGTTCGAGGGGTTGGCCCAAGAGCAGCTTCTTGATCGGCAGTTCCTGCTTCTTGCCCGAAAGCGTGCGCGGAATCTCCGCGACCTGATAGATGCCGTTGGGCACGAAGCGCGGCGACAGCGAAGTCTTGATGGCGTTGTTGATCTTCGCGCGCATCGCATCGTCCAGCGCTATGCCCTCACGCAGCACCACGAACAGCGGCATGTAGCTTTCGCGGCCAAGGTATTCGAGGTCGACCACCATCGAGTCGAGCACCTCCGCAAGGCCTTCGACCGCGGTGTAGATCTCGCTGGTGCCCATGCGCAGTCCCTGGCGATTGATGGTGGCGTCGCTTCGGCCGTAGATGATGCAGCCGCCGTCTTCGCCGATCTTGATCCAGTCGCCGTGGCGCCAGACGCCGGGGTAGGTGTCGAAATAGCTCGACAGATAGCGCGCGTTGCCTTCGTCGCCCCAGAAGTAGAGCGGCATGGACGGGATGGGCTGGATGCACACCAGTTCGCCGACTTCGCCGATGACGGGCTGGCCGGATTCATTCCATGCCTCGACCGCCGCGCCGAGGAAGCGGCATTGCATCTGGCCCGGCACTTCGGGCAATTCGCGGTTGCCGCCGACGAACGCCCCGCAAAAATCGGTGCCGCCTGAAATGTTGTACCACCACACGGCCGGCGAACCTGCCGCGAGCACTTGCGCGGTGCCCCAGCGCTGCACGTCCTCAGCCAGCGGCGATCCCGTGCTGCCGAGCGCGCGCACCCGCGAGAGATCGCCGCAATCCTTTGCGACCAGGCCACCTTTCATGCAGTTGGCGAAGTACGCCGCGCCCGCGCCGAAGAAGGTCACCTTGTGCCTCGCAACGAAGCGCCACAGCACGCCCCAGTCGATCTTTTCCCGGCTGCCCGCCGGATTGCCGTCGTAGATGCAGATGGTCGCGCCGAAGGCGAGCCCCGAGAGTTGCGAGTTCCACATGACCCAGCCCGTCGAGCTGTACCAGTGGTAGCGCTCGCCGAAGTTGTTGGCGCTGTAGCTCGGGCCCAAGTCGTGGTGCAGACCGCACGCGTACATGTTGACGATGATCCCGCCCTGGCCATGCACGATCGGTTTGGGCAATCCGGTGGTGCCGCTCGAATACACGATCCAGATCGGATGGTCGAAAGGCAGCCATTCGGGCTCGAAGGCGGCGGTCGCGGCATCGTCGCGCGACGTCGCGCTTGTCCACTCGGCTTCGGCCTGCATCGGAGCCGCCGCGAAAGGCGTGCGCACCAGCACCAGCTTGCGCACGCTGGGCAATGCCTCGCGCAGTTCGCGCACCACGGCACTGCGGTCCAGCGGCTTGCCGCCATAGTGGATGCCGTCGACGGCGATCAACACCTTCGGCTCGATCTGCCTGAAGCGGTCGACCACGGCGACCGTGCCCATGTCGGGCGCGCACACGCTCCACACCGCGCCGATGCTCGAACACGCCAGAAACGCGACGAGCGTCTCCGGCACGTTGGGCATGTACGCGGCAACCCGGTCACCGCGTTCGACGCCGAGCTCGCGCAGCGTCAACGCGAAAGCGGCGACTTGCCGCCGCAGTTCGGGCCACGACATCTCGCGCACTTCGCCGAGTTCGTTCTCGCTGACGATCGCCGGCATGCCCGCAGCGTGTGCTGCATCGACGTGGCGGAACACTTCGCGCGTGTAGTTCACCTGCGCGCCGGAGAACCAGCGTGTGCCGGGCATGTGCCTGTCGGCGATGACGCTGGACGCCGCCGTCGGGGAGTGCATGCCGAAGAAATCCCAGATGCTCTGCCAGAACGCCGCAAGATCGGTGACCGACCAGCGCCAGAGGGCATCGTAGGAATCGAAAGAAAGGCCGCGCTCGTCGCGTAGCCAGTTCTGATATAGGCGAATCTGGGGAACGAAGGGTGGAGGTGTTGTCGGGTTCACCCAGCGAGCCTATCGCGCGCCGGCCCGGTCCTTCAATGCGGGTAAGCACAGAGGCGCTTCGCCGAGAGCAGGGTCACACGGCTTGTTTGTGTCATCAGATCGTGGTGTACTTTTGGGTGATCTGGCAAACCCATTTTTTGAAGGAGCGGACATGTCCCTGCGCATCAACGACGTCACCCCCGATTTCACGGCAAACACCACCCAGGGGCCGATCAAGTTCCACGACTGGATCGGCGACAAATGGGCCGTCCTGTTTTCGCACCCGAAAGACTTCACACCGGTTTGCACCACCGAACTTGGTTATATGGCGAAGATCGAGCCTGAGTTCACCAAGCGCAACGCCAAGCTGATCGGCCTGAGCATCGATCCGGTCGATGCGCACGACAAATGGGCCAAGGACATCGAGGAAACGCAGGGCTATTTGCCGAAGTACCCGATGATCGGCGACACCGACCTTGCCGTGGCCAAGCTCTACAACATGCTGCCGGCCGAAGAGCCCGGAACCTCCGAAGGCCGCACCGCGGCCACCAATGCGACGGTGCGTTCGGTCTTCATCATCGGTCCGGACAAGCGCATCAAGCTGATGCTGACCTACCCGATGACCACCGGCCGCAACTTCGACGAGATCCTGCGGGTGCTCGACTCGATGCAGCTCACGGCCGCGCACAAGGTCGCGACCCCGGTGAACTGGAAGAACGGCGACGACGTGATCATCGCCGGCTCGGTGTCCGACGAAGAGGCCAAGAAGCTCTATCCGGAAGGCTGGAAGGCGCCCAAGCCCTATCTGCGCGTGGTCAAGCAGCCGGGCTGATCGGCGCGGCCGCTCACATGATCTTCGAGCAAGTCCCCACCGGGGGTTGCCAGTCCTACCTGATCGGCTGCGGCGAGACTTGTGTGGGCGCGCTCATCGACCCGGAGCTGAGCCAGATCGACCACTACTTCGCCCTGGCCAGCCGCGACGGCGTGCGGATCCGCTATCTCATCGATACGCACACGCACGCCGACCATTTTTCAGCCACCAAGGAACTGGCCCGGCGGCTCGGCGTGCCGGTCGTGATGCATCGCGCCAGCCCCGCCCCTTTCGTCGACATGCGCATCGGCGATGGCGAAATGGTGGCCGTCGGCAAGCTGCGGCTGCAGGCGCTTCACACGCCCGGGCACACGGCCGATTCGATGTGCCTGAAGGTCGACGACCGGGTGTTTACCGGTGACACGCTGCTCATCGGCGGCACCGGACGCACCGATCTGCCGAGCGGCAACCCCGAGGCGCTCCATGACAGCCTCTTCAATCGCCTTTTGCAGCTCGATGCGGCCCTCAAGGTCTACCCGGCGCACGACTACAAGGGCCGCAGCCACTCCACTATCGGCGACGAGATCGCCAGCAACCCGCGCCTGCAAAAACGCGACCGCGCCGAGTTCGTCGAGATGATGCGCAGCCTGAATCTCACGATGCCGACACATATCACCGAAGCGCTGCGTACCAACATGAGCGGCGGCAGGACGGTCGCGAGCCTCTTGGCCGAAGCCAGCGCGGCGGTGCCGTTCATGTCGCTTGACGAACTCAAGACGCGCGTCGAAGCCGTGGAGGACGACCTGATCGTGCTCGACGTGCGGGAGCGAGATGCCTACGAGGCAGGCCATGTCCCCGGCGCACGCCTGCTTCCGCGCGGACAGCTCGAGCTTCGCGTCAACCAGGACCTGCCCGACCCTACACGCCGCATCATCACTTGCTGCGAGCTAGGCTATATCTCGACGCTTGCAGCGGCAACGCTTCGCGCGATGGGCTTCCAGCGCGCGGTCGCGCTCGACGGCGGCATGAAAGCGTGGCGCGAATCCGGCTTTCCGCTGAAGCCGGGCAAGGAACCCTGAGCGGGATGCTCGCGATCCACGATCCCGCTCGAAGGAGACGACATGACACACCGAATCCTCACGCTTCTTCTCGTCTGCGCGACGCTGACAGCGCTTGCCGCTTGCGAGCCGAAGCCGCAGACGCCGAAGGCAGCAGCAGTCTTCGGCGCTCAGAACTGAACGCCGATCCCCGCCTGGATCAGATCGCCGTCGCGGTCGTACCGGGTCGCGAAGCGATTCCACGTCAAGCGCGCCAGCCAGCGTTGCCCGAACCTGTAGCTCGCCGAGACGGAGACCAGGCCTGAAATGCGACCATCGCCCGTGGAATCGAAAGGCGAGCGATCTTTCTGGGTGATGGCCACATAGGGGCCGATGCCGGCGGCCAGGGTGAAGCGGTCGTTGAAGAACGCGCTCGTTGCCCATAGCTGCGCCGCAGCGCCGTCGCGTCGCGCCTGGATGTCACCGTCTTCATGGATCAGGGAGGCAGTCACGTCGAGGTGCGGAGCCAGCCCGTGCCGATACTCCAGCGAAGCAGCGGGCGACGACTGCGATCGATCGCTGTTCAGGATCGATGCTCCCAGCATCGCGGTCAATTCATTGCCAGTGACGTTCGACGTCCTCTCGATGGGGCCGTCCCGCGGTCCCGGCCTGTCAGGAGCGTCCAGTTGATAACCCACGCCGAACAGCAGTGCGGTGGTGTCCGGGCCACCGCTCACCATCACGCGATTGAGCTTCATCTCCGCGATCCAGCGGTTGTCGAAGTAGTAGGCAAGCCGCAGGCTCAGAACGCCGCCCCATCCATGCGCGTTGTCATAGCTCGGGAGGTGCTGGGCCGTGATCGTGTCGAAGTAGCGGTAAGGGCCGGCGCCGGCCGAGAGTTCCAGGCGGTTCTCCGCCATCGGAAGTCGCGCCCAAAGTTGCAAGGTCTGACCGTCTCGATGGTGATACGAAAGATGACCTTCGTTGAGCCACGAAAAGCTCCATGCCGCGTAGGGGCCCAAGCCTTGGCGGTAGGCGCCTTCCCATGAATACGTACGCTCGCCCGAACTCGCGAGCGGCCCCGCAAGCAGGGACAGTTCCTGGCCGCTGGCCATCGAACAGCAGGCAAAGACGCCTGCGGCACCGAGCGATCGAAGCGGCTTCACAAATGGCTTCACGCGCAACCTCGATGCCAAGCTGGCAAATGAAGATGAATAGGCCAATGCGCACAAGCATACCGGCCGCGCGTGGGTTCGAAGGCCTCTCCTCGATTCCCTGGCTTTGTCTGCCTCGCTTTACAGGCCCTGCCCTACAGGTCCTGCTTGTTCGGTGCGGTTTTTGCCAACTCATCCATGGCCGCTTGCCGTCTTGTGCGAAGCCAATGCCTGCGCCTCAGCAGAAAGACGACGGCGCCAATCGGGGCGCCGAAGTGGACGATATAAGGCGCAGCGGGTGCGGCCTTGGAGAAGCCTGCGCCGAGCAGCGACACGTAGACGGGCGAAAAGTCGAGCGCCCCGGTGGTCCAGTTGAACGACCACTGCATCACTCCGACGCACACGAAGATGAGCCACGCCCATTTACGCCGCGGGATCGGCGTGCGGATGCACAGGACCAGCGCCACCAGCACCAGGACCGCAATTGCCACCGTGAGCACGAAAACGACATAGTGGCCGACGCTCTTTCCGGCAAAGGTGAATCGGTTGATGTTTTCGAGCGAATCCGCCAAGGGACTGACGTGAACGCTCGTGACGGCGAGATTGCCGTTTCGGCGTTCGAGGTTCACGTTCGCCAGGAACCAGGCGCTCGGATAGCGATATTCGAATGTGAGATCGAAACGATCGACGTCGAACGCCTTGAACGTGAAGGCACCGACGACCCTTGTTTCGAGCGGCGCTCCGGGAGGAAATTGCGCCGCAACCTGCTGGAGCTTGCTACGCACTTGCGGATCCCTGAGCGCCGGCGCAAGCCGGCTCTCGGCGGCCTCGAAGTCCGAAGCAGCGATCTGCGAGACAAACGCCTTGGCGAATGCGGTTTCTTCCTGGGGTGCCAGCTGATCGATCGCTGCCTGTTGGGCGCAACCTGCCAGCATCAGCAGGGCGAGGGCGCCCCACCAGAAAACGCGCAACCCTCGGCGAGACACGTTCAGCGAGCGGTCGACATCACCGTCGCGCGGCACCGCGGCCGCTCTTGCGGGGCCAGCAGTGCGCAATTGTCCAGGGCCCGCCGCTGCATGTCGCTCAGGTTGCGCTGGGGCGGTGCGTCATATCCGCGGTGGTATCCGTAGCCGGGCGCAGGCCTGTACTCCGGCGGCGGAGCGTAGTAACCCGGAGGCGGTCCGTAGTAGACGGGTGGTGGTGGCCGTTGGTAGTAGACGGGCGGAGCGGGTTGATAGTAGACCGGCGGCGGTGCGACGTAGGCAGGCTCGGCCGGGACCACATAGGCCGGCTGGGGCTGGTAATAGCTCGGGCCGCCGAACTCGACGCCGACCGACACTTCGGCACTGGCGCTGGCCGCAACCGAAAGGGCAGCGACGGCCACGGTGGCCGACAGGGCCCATTTGACAAACGCGGTGCCAATCAATCTCAAGGGGAGTCTCCGAACAAGGGCGAAGGCCCTGTGGTGATGGATGAAACGCTCCAGCGGCAATGCCGGTGGACATGCTGACATTCTGTGACGTATCGCAAGGAATCCGATGCAGGACATTCTCGCGTACTGCGCGAGTCGTCTTCGCCCTGCTAGGGAAGGCGAAACAGGCTCGTCGCTTCCAGATCCAGCACAGGCAGTTCGCGCTGGTTGATCAACCTCCAGCGCCAGCGCAGGATGCCGAGCGTCGGGCGCTTTTCGGAACGGCGCACCTCGACGACGTCAGCGATCAGCCGCAGGCTGTCGCCGGGGCGCACCGGATTCGGCCACTTGAGATATTGAAGTCCAGGCGATGCGAAGGACTCGGACCCGACGAGTGCGGCATCGGTGACGAGGCGCATTGCGATCGCGCTGGTGTGCCAGCCGCTCGCAATCAACCCGCCGAAAGGGCCGTCGGCGGACTGCTGTGCATCGGTGTGGAACCACTGCGGGTCATAGGCCCGCGCGAACTGGATGATCTCCGCCTCCGTCACCACGTAGGGGCCGGCCTCGATGACCTGTCCGTCGTGGAACTCGGCGAATTTCATCGTCAGTAGGTCTCCAGGTGCAGCCGGCCTTCGCGCTTGAGGCTGGCGCCCAGCGTATCCCAATCAAGGCCGGCATCGGACGCCACGTCCCGCAGCGCCAGCACCACGCCTTCTTCCATGCTCTTGAGGCCGCACACATAGAAATGGCTTTGCCCGTCCTTCAGCAGTTCGACGAGGTCGGCTGCGCGCTCGCGCATCATGTCCTGCACGTAGCGCTTGGGCTGCCCGGGCGTGCGAGAGAACGCAAAGTTGATGTCGATGAAATCCTTGGGCAGCGTTTGCAGCGGGCCAAAGTATGGAAGCTCTTGCTGAGTGCGCGCGCCGAAGAAGAGCATCAGCTTGCCGCCTTCGAACTTGCCGCTCTTGCGCAGGCGCCGGCGCCACTCGGTCATCGCCCGCATGGGCGCGCTGCCGGTGCCGGTGCAGATCATCACGATGTGCGACTTCGGATGGTTCGGCATCAGGAACGATGCGCCGAACGGACCGATGACCTGCACCTTGTCGCCGACCTTCAGATCGCAGACGTAATTGCTGCACACGCCGCGCACCGGATTGCCCTGGTGGTCCTGCAGCACGCGCTTCACGGTCAGAGAGACATTGTTGTAGCCAGGCCGCTCGCCGTTGCGCGGACTTGCAATCGAATACTGCCGTGCAAAGTGCGGCTTGCCACTGGCATCGAGACCCGGCGGGATGATCGCGATCGATTGCCCTTCGAGCACGGGGAACGGCATGCCGCCGAAATCGAGCACGATGTGGTGCGTCTGGTTTTCGTAGCCCGCTTCGGTGCAGTTGAAGTTGCCGACCACGGTGGCGGTGGTCGGGTTCTTCGGTGGATGCAGGTTGGTGTAGGCATGCGCCGCCGACCAGGGGGGCGTGGTGGCGCCGTACTGGGCCGAGTTGAAAGCGACCTCGCCGGGCTCGACCGCCGGCTGCGGTGGCGCGGCGGGCACCTGCAGCTGCACTTCGTCATCGCCCGAGCCGACGCCTTCGGCCTCGAGCTGCTCCGGCGTGAGTTCGGCTGGCAGTTCGTCCCACGTCAACTGCTCTTCGATCGAATAGGCACGCGTCACCGGCATCGTGCGCCAGTTGTCGATCGAGCCGGTCGGGCAAGGGGAGATGCAAGCCATGCAGCCATTGCACACGTCGGCACGCACCACGTAATTGCGGTCGTCATGCGTGATCGCGTTCACCGGGCAAGTCGCCTCGCAGGTGTTGCACCGAATGCAGATCTCCGGGTCGATCAGGTGCTGCTTGATGACATTCACTTCAGCCAAATCCATCTGGTTGTCTCCTTCCTTGTCACCACCGCTGCTTCCAGAAACACCGCGGAACCGGCTTTGCCGGGCCGCCGGTGTTGCCCCCGGCCAGGGGGTTGGCGTAGCGACACGAAGTGCGCGAAGCCTGGGGGGCGAGCTCAGTTCAGCCGAACCTTACATATTCGAAGTCGACCGGTTGGCGGTTGATGCCCATAACGGGGGGTGCAATCCAGCCGGCGAACTTGCCGGGGTCGACCACACGACCCATCAACGATGCCACGAAAGCGAAGTCTTCGGGCGTCGGCAACCATTCGCTCTTCTTGGCAGCCCACTCGGCTTCGTTCACGACGCGGCCTTCGGGCGACATCTTGATGCCGGCGAGGGCGCCGATCTGGCGATTGAATGCCTTGTGGGGCACGGTCAGGCGAGTCGGGATGCCGGCCTTTTCGAGAACCTTGTTCCAGCGCGCAACGCCGGCCACGGAGTCCTTGATGAAGTCGTCGCGCAGCACTTCGTTGAGCGCGTTGAGCATCGGCACGTCCTTCTCGACGAGCTGGCCGTTCTGCACTTCGAGCACCTTGTAGGTCTGGCCCTTGAGGACGTGATCATCCGTGCGCTTGCCTTCTTCGTAGCGGCCCTTGAGGCCCGAGCTATAGAAGGTGGCAGCGTTGCTCGACTGGTCGGCGCCGAAGAGATCGATGGTCACGCTGTAGTGGAAATTCAGGTAGCGCTGGATGGTGCCAAGATCGATGGCACCTGCGGCGCGCACCTTCTGCGGGTCATCGGTCTTGAGCTCGTTCATGACCTGCGCGGTGCGCTGCAGCACGCGCGACACGCCGCTTTCGCCGACGAACATGTGGTGCGCTTCTTCGGTGAGCATGAACTTGGTCGTGCGCGCCAGCGGATCGAAGGCGCTTTCCGCCAGCGCCGACAACTGGAACTTGCCGTCGCGATCGGTAAAGTACGTGAACATGAAGAACGCGAGCCAGTCCGGCGTCTTCTCGTTGAAGGCGCCGAGGATGCGCGGGTTGTCCTGATCGCCCGACTGGCGCTGCAACAGCGCCTCGGCTTCCTCCCGGCCGTCGCGGCCGAAGTGCTTGTGCAGCAGATAGACCATGGCCCACAGGTGCCGGCCTTCCTCGACGTTGATCTGGAACAGGTTGCGCAGGTCGTACATGCTCGGCGCGGTGAGCCCCAAGTGCCGCTGCTGCTCGACCGACGCAGGCTCGGTGTCGCCCTGCGTGACGATGATGCGGCGCAGGTTCGCGCGGTGCTCACCGGGCACGTCCTGCCAAGCCTTCTCGCCCTTGTTGTCGCCGAAGTGAATTTCGCGGTTTGCGTCGCCCGGGTTCAGGAAGATGCCCCAACGGTAGTCGCGCATCTTGACGTGGCCGAACTGCGCCCATCCTTGCGGGTCGACGCTCACTGCCGTGCGCAGGTAGACCTCGTAGTTCGTCGACCCATCGGGACCCACGTCGTCCCACCAGTTGATGAAGTTCGGCTGCCAGCCTTCGAGCGCGCGCTGCAGCGTGCGGTCCTCGCCCAGGTTGACGTTGTTGGGGATCTTCTCGCTGTAGTTGATCGTGCTCATGACGGGGGCCTTTAACGGTGGAAGGACGGTTGAAGAAGTTTTCGCGAAACACCGCGGAACCGGCTTCGCCGGGCCGCTGGTGTTGCTGCCCCCTGGAAGGGGGTGGAGAGCGACACGAAGTGCGCGAGCCTGGGGGTCATACCCTGTTCAAATCGAAACCGGCTTTCTCGCCGGTGCCATACACCTTGAGGGCACCCTTTTCGCCCACGGCGTTCGGACGATTGAAGATCCAGTTCTGCCACGCGGTAAGCCGGCCAAAGATGCGCGTAAGCATGTTTTCCTGGCTCGCGAATCGCAGGTTGGCTTCGAGGCCGGTGAGCGCGTCGGGCGACATGGCCACACGCTCTTCGATCGCGATGCGGATTTCGTCGTCCCAGTCGATGTCGTCCGGCGCCATCGTGACCAGACCGAGCTTCAGTGCCTCGTCCGCGTCGAGCGCCTTGCCGGCTGCCGCGCGGGCGGCTTCCATCGGCGCGGTTTCTTCATAGAAGCGGCGCTGCAACCTGCTCTGGTCGTTGACCATCGGGAAGTAGCCGAAGTTGAACTCGTTGAGCGTCAGCGTCGGGGCCTTGTCGGCATCGTCGGGCAGCGCCAGCATGTAGGCACGATCGGCGGCAAAGGCGATTTCAGCGAGCGTGCCCGCGAAGCAGGAGCCGGATTCGATCAACGCGAAGAGGCTGCGCGAGGAGACATCGAGGCGCGCCAGCGTCCGGCGCAGGGCACCGATCGTTTCGCGCACCAGCCAGTGGTCCTTGTGGGCCAGCATCGTCGCGTCGCTCGCCGATACGGCTTGGGCGTCGCCTTCGGTCTTCAGCAGCCAGGTGCCGACGTCGAGCTCGTTGGTGCGCATGCAGAGGATGGCGTCGTCGAGTTGACGAGCCATCGCGAGCGGCCACCAGTTGACACCGGCCGCTTCGATGCCTGCGATGTCAGTCGGCTGCGCGCTCTTGGGTGCCTTGACGGTGAAGGTGGCTGTGCGACGGGCGCGATCGATCTCGACGGTGACGTGCTCGTAGCGCAGGCTGTCGGGGGCGTCTTCGCGCTCCACGCGGGTGAGGCTCACGCCCTTGCCATTCGCCGGGCGGTCGCTGGCTTCGGCGAGTTTGGCGGCACGTTCTTGCACGGCAGTGCCGAATTGCGCGGGCTTGGCAATTGCATCGACCAGACGCCATTCGACGGCACGCTGGCCACGCACGCCTTCGACGCTGGTGCAGAAGATGTCCGCGAGGTCATGGCGCACGTGGCGCTTGTCGGTCACACGGGTCAGGCCGCCAGTGCCTGGCAGCACGCCGAGCAGCGGCACTTCGGGCAGAGAGACGGAAGAAGAGCGGTCGTCGACCAGGATGATTTCGTCGCAGGCCAGGGCGAGTTCGTAGCCGCCGCCAGCGCAGGCGCCGTTCACGGCCGCGATGAACTTGAGCCCCGAGTGCTTGGACGAATCCTCGATGCCGTTGCGCGTCTCGTTCGTGAACTTGCAGAAGTTCACCTTCCAAGCGTGACTCGACACGCCCAGCATGAAGATGTTTGCGCCTGAACAGAAGATGCGGTCTTTGGCGCTGGTGACGATGACCGAGCGCACTTCGGGATGTTCGAAGCGCACGCGATTCAACGCGTCATGGAGTTCGATGTCCACGCCCAGGTCGTAGCTGTTGAGCTTGAGCTTGTAGCCGGGACGAATGCCGCCGTCTTCCGCGATGTCGAGCGACAGGCGGGCCACGCTGCCCTCGACGCTCAATTTCCAGTGACGGTACTGCGTGGGATCGGTGCGGTAATCCACGCGGGCGGGGTGGGCAGCGGTTTCAGCCATGACGGTCTCCTTGAGATCTTGCAGATGGGACATCTTGAACAATAGTGCATTTGCCTATCGTCATGACATGCATCATGCTGCATGTTTTCACGCCAGTCAACCTTGGAATGAATTTATTACAGCGGGGGGCGCCGGACTCAGCCTTCGCGGCTGATCGACTCTCGGACGGTGTCGCGCAGCAAGTTGAAACTCTCGGCCAGGTCGTGCCCGGTGGTGTCCACGCTCAGGTCCGCCTTCGAATAGAAAGCCGCGCGGCCGCTCAGGATTCGCCGCAGATCGTCCATGGCCTCTTTGCTCGCCGCCATGGGCCGGGTGTCGCCCTGCGCGGCGACGCGGCCCATGTGCTCCTCGGGGGCGGCCTGCAGCCACACTGTCGTGCAGTGCGCCAATAGCTGGTTGAAGGTGGCGGGGTCGGAGACGATGCCGCCGGGCGTGGCGATCACCACTTCGCTGTAGATCTGGACCGCTTCTTCGAGAGCACGCCGTTCGTAACGGCGGTAGGCATTGGTGCCGTAGAGATCATGGATTTCGCGCACGCTGCAGCCGGCGATCTTCTCGATTTCGCGACTCAGCTCGATGAACGGCACATCCAGATCATCAGCAAGCATCTGCCCCAGCGTGGATTTGCCCGCCCCGCGCAATCCGACAAGCGCGATGCGCCGGTGCCGCGCCGGATCACCAGCGGCGGTGCCCAGCAGTTCGCCGAGGGCAATGCGGGCGCGTCGCAGGTCGGCTTCACTGCGGTGCTCGAGCAGTTCGCGGATCAACAGCCATTCGGGCGAGGTCGTCGTCACGTCGCCGACCAACTCCGCCAGCGAGCATTGCAGCGCGCTGGACACCTGCTGCAACACGAGGATGGAAGCGTTTCCGATGCCGTATTCCAGATTGGCCAAGTGGCGCTCGGACACGTCGGCCGCCTGCGCGACGGCCTTGCGGGTCAGGCCGCGGCGTGCGCGCAGGTTGCGCACTCTTTCGCCCAGCGCGACCAGCAGCGGGTTCTTCGCGTCCTCCTCTTGCAGAGGCGCATCGGATGGCGCGGTCAACACCACGTCGTCAGCTCGCTCGTTCATGACTCTCTTTCGCTGTTCTGGTGGATCGCACTCGGGGTTAACACCCATTCATGCACTATATTGCTTGACACCTTGAGGTCCGGTGCTTATGGTTCATGTACAGGCAAGATACTGCACGCAGCCAATTGCCGCAAGTTTGTTCCCACGCCCAAAGAACGCCCATGTCCAAACAAGCCTTTCACCAGCTCGTCGCCGACGTGGCGACACAGATCGCCGGCCGGCCGCTCGATCAAGATCTCGATCTCTGGCTCAACACCCATCATGGCGCGGGCAGTCCGACTTACGAGGGCCTCAAGCAAGCCTGCATCGGCGGCGTCGAGGAAGGCTGGCTGTGTGAGCGCGAAGGCGGCGGCATCCGCTACGGACGGGTGTTCAAGGCCGAAGACGCACTGAACCGGTTCTCGGTCGATGTCGTCGACATGCGCGACATTGCCGGGCCGCATCACACGCACCCCAACGGCGAGATCGACTTGATCATGCCGCTCGAGGGCGACGCGACATTCGACGGGCGCCCCGCGGGCTGGTGCGTCTACCCGGCAGGCAGCGCTCATCGCCCCACCGTGGCGCAGGGCCGTGCGCTGGTTCTCTATCTCCTGCCCGAAGGGCAAATTCAGTTCACCCAATGACCGAACTTCTCTCCAATTACGTGGCTGGCCGCTGGCAAGCTGGCACCGGCGCGGGCACGCAACTGTCCGATCCGGTGCTCGGCACTGAGCTGGCGCGCGTCGATGCAAGCGGGCTCGACCTGGCCGATGCTTTCCGCTTTGCACGTGAAACCGGTGGCGCTGCGTTGCGCGCCCTGACCTATCGCGAGCGCGCAGGCTTGCTCGCTGGCATCGTGAAGGTGCTGCTGGCCCACCGCGACAGCTATTACGAAATCGCCACCGCGAACTCCGGCACGGTGAAGAATGATTCGGCGGTCGACATCGACGGCGCCATTTTCACGCTCGGCCAATACGCCAAGTGGGGCGATGCGCTCGGCGACGTGCGCGCGCTTCGCGACGGTGAGGCGGTCAAGCTGGGCAAGGAACCGCTGTTCCAGTCCCAGCATCTGCAAGTGCCGACGCACGGGGTCGCACTGTTCATCAATGCATTCAACTTCCCGTCGTGGGGCTTGTGGGAAAAGGCCGCGCCCGCGCTCCTCTCCGGCGTGCCTGTGATCGTCAAGCCCGCCACTTCAACCGCCTGGCTGACGCAACGCATGGTGCGCGACGTGGTCGAGGCCGGCGTGCTGCCAGTCGGCGCCTTGTCGATCATTTGCGGCAGCTCCGCCGGGCTGATGGACCAGCTCCAAGGGTTCGACGTGGTGTCGTTCACAGGCTCCGCGGAGACGGGCGCCGTCATTCGTTCGCACCCTGCCGTCGCCCAGCGCTCGGTGCGCGTCAACATCGAAGCCGACAGCCTCAACTCCGCCCTGCTGATGCCCGATGCGGCTCCGGGCTCCGAGGCTTTCAACCTGCTCGTGCGCGAAGTGGTTCGCGAGATGACGGTCAAGGCCGGCCAGAAGTGCACGGCCATTCGCCGCATCCTCGTGCCGGCGGCGATCTACGACGCCGCGGCGGAAACCATCGGTGCCAAGCTGGCTGGCATCACCGTGGGCAATCCCCGCAACGAGGCCGTGCGAATGGGTTCGCTGGTCAGCCGAGTGCAGCTCGATGCCGTGCGCGAAGGATTGGAATCACTGAAGACGCAGGCCAGCGTGCTGCACGACGGCAGCCAGAAGGCACTGGTCGATGCCGACCCCGCGGTCGCCGCCTGTATCGGCCCGGTGCTGCTGGGCGCGCGCGATGCGGACGCGGCCGACCGCGTGCATGACGTCGAGGTGTTCGGCCCCGTCGCCACGCTGCTGGCCTATCGCGATCTCGATCACGCCATTGCGCTCGCCCATCGCGGCCAAGGCTCGCTCGTGACTTCGATGTACGGCGCTGACGATGCGGCGCTGGGGCAGGCTGCGGTGCAGCTTGCAACCAGCCATGGCCGCGTTCACGTGATCACGCCCGAAGTGGCGCAGGCGCAGACCGGCCACGGCAACGTCATGCCGATGTCCCTGCACGGCGGCCCCGGCCGCGCGGGCGGTGGAGCGGAGCTCGGCGGCCTGCGCGCGCTGGATTTCTATCACCGGCGCAGCGCGGTGCAGGCCAGCCCCGGCGTGCTGGCGCAGCTCGGGCTTCAGTAGCGCGCAGCCGGCATCTCGAATCACGACGAACCCGAGGAGACAAAGATGAGCCTGCCCGACACATTCAATTTCGCCGAGCACCTGTTCGCGGTCAATCGCGAGCGTGCGCAGAAGACCGCCTATGTCGACGATCGGGGCGCGCTTGGCTATGGCCAGCTCGAGGACCGGGCCCGCCGGCTCGCCGCCGCACTGCTCGCAGAGGGCGTGCGGCGCGAAGACCGCGTGCTGCTGTTGATGCTCGACACCAGCGACTGGCCGGTGAGCTTTCTCGGATGTCTCTATGCCGGCATCGTGCCAGTCGCTGTCAACACGCTGCTCACCGCCGACGACTACGCCTACATGCTGGCAAACAGCGGCGCCACGGCGGCGCTCGTGTCTGGCGCGCTGCTGCCCGTGCTGCAAGAAGCGATGGGCAAGGCACCGAACGAAGTCCGCACGTTGTTCGTGTCGCAGCCCGAAGGCCCCTTGACCGCCGGCACACACAACTTCGATTCGGCCATTGCGGCGCGCGAGCCGTTGACTGCGCCTGCCGCGACGTCGCCGCGCGACCACGCCTTTTGGCTCTATTCCTCGGGCTCGACCGGCAAGCCGAAGGGCACCGTGCATACGCACGGGAGCCCCTGGTGGACAGCAGAGCTTTACGGCAAGCCCGTGCTGGGCCTGACGGAAAACGACGTGTGCTTCTCGGCCGCGAAGATGTACTTCGCCTACGGTCTTGGCAATGCGCTGACCTTTCCGCTGTCGGTCGGGGCGACGGTGCTGCTGATGGCCGAGCGGCCGACGCCCGACGCGACCTTCAAGCGCTGGACAGGCGCGCACAAGCCCACCGTCTTCTTCGGCGCGCCGACCGGCTTCGCGGGCATGCTCGCGTCCCCTCGCCTTCCGCCGCGCGAGGCCGTCGCACTGCGCATGTGCTCCTCAGCGGGCGAGGCGCTGCCGGGCGAGATCGCACAGCGCTTCAAGCAGCACTTCGGCTGCGAGATCGTCGACGGCATTGGGTCGACGGAGATGCTGCATATCTTCATCTCCAACCGGCCCGGCGACATTCGCTACGGCACGACCGGCAAGCCCGTCGAAGGCTATGCCATCGAGTTGCGCGGCGAAGACGGAAAACCCGTTGGCGTTGGCGAAGTCGGCGACCTCTATATCAAGGGCCCGAGCACGGCCGTCATGTACTGGGGCAACCCGGAGAAGAGCGCCGAGACTTTCCGCGAAGGCTGGACCAAGAGCGGTGACAAGTATTCGCGTGACGCCGACGGCTACTACACCTACGCGGGGCGCAGCGACGACATGCTGAAGGTCAGCGGCATCTACGTCTCGCCCTTCGAGGTCGAGGCCACGCTCATGCAGCACCCCGCGGTTCTGGAGGCCGCGGTGATCGGCAAGGAAGACGCCGACGGGCTGACCAAAACCAAGGCCTACGTGGTGTGCAAGGACGGCCAATCGGTGTCCGAAGACGAGCTGAAGGCGTTCGTCAAGGAACGCCTCGCGCCGTACAAATACCCGCGCTTCATCGAGTTTGTCGACGAGTTGCCGAAGACCGCGACCGGAAAGATCCAGCGGTTCCGCCTCCGCGAGCGGGAGCAGCAGGCGTGATACCCGAATCCCGATTCGCCGCCATCCAGTGGCGGGGAAAACACGTGCGCATCGAATACGTGCGCATCGCACCTGAACGGACCCATGCGCCACTGCTCGTCTTCCTGCACGAGGGGCTCGGCTCGGTATCGATGTGGAAGGATTTCCCCGAGCGGCTGTGTGAGGCCGGCGGATTTCGCGGCCTTGTGTTTTCGCGCCCCGGCTACGGCCGTTCCACGCCGCGCGATGCCGATGAAGTGTGGGACGTCGACTTCATGCATCGCCAGGCACACGAGGTGCTGCCGGCCTTCTTCGACGCCATCGGCCTCCACGAAAGCCCTTGGCTCTTCGGGCATAGCGACGGCGGATCGATCTCTCTTCTGTACGCTGCGCGCTTCCCTGATCGCGTCGCGGGACTGGTCGTCCTGGCGCCGCACATCTTCGTGGAGGACGTGACCGTCGCCAACATCGAACTCGCCCGGCAGGCCTATCTGGAGACCGACCTGCCGAAGAAGCTGGGCCGCTATCACGATGAAGTGGACTCGGCCTTCTGGGGCTGGAACCACATCTGGCTCCATCCGCCCTTCCGTCAGTGGAACATCGAAGCGGAGCTGGACGGCATTCGTTGCCCGGTTCTTGCTATCCAGGGGATCGACGACGAATACGGGACGCTCCGCCAGATTCGCGGGATTGCCGAACGCGTGCCGCAAACAAGGCTTGTGGAGGTGCCGGACTGCGGGCATTCCCCGCATCGCGATCAACCCGAAACGGCGATAGTTGCGACCGTTTCTTTCGTGAATGAACACTCGGGAAACGCAGGGAAAACGCTTGGTTGAGGGATAAATAGTTTAGCTATAAAGTATTGTCGCCTCGCGCATCGGCGGACGCACCCTGGAAAACGGACCGGCAGGTCGCAACCCACTGAATTTTCAACAAGGAGTCATCCATGAGCACCCGCATCGCACGCACCACGCTGACAGCCCTCGCGCTGGCCTGTATCGCCACGCTCGGACACGCCCAACAAGGCAAGCTGAAGGTGGGCATGATGCTTCCGTACAGCGGCACGTACGCGGCGCTCGGCGTGGCGATCGAGAACGGCTTCAAGCTGCGCATCGAAGAACAGGGCGGCAAGCTCGGCGGCCGCGAGATCGAGTTCGTGAAGGTCGACGACGAATCCGATCCCGCCAAAGCGACGGACAACGTCAACAAGCTCATCAAGCGCGACAACGTCGATGTCATCATCGGCACCGTGCATTCCGGTGTCGCCATGGCGATGGCCAAGGCCGCCAAGGAAAGCGGCACCGTGCTGATCGTGCCCAATGCCGGCGCCGATGCCGTGACCGGCCCGATGTGCGCGCAGAACATCTTCCGCAGCTCGTTCTCCAATTGGCAGCCCGCCTATGCGATGGGTGACGTGGCCGGCAAGCAAGGCAAGAAGAAGGCCATGACCATCACCTGGAAGTACGCGGCGGGCGACGAGTCTGTGGCGGGATTCAAGGAAGGCTTCGAGAAGGCCGGCGGCAAGGTCGAAAAGCAACTCACGGTTCCCTTCCCGAATGTCGAGTTCCAGGCACTCCTGACAGAAATCGCGGCAGCCAAGCCGGACGTGGTGTATGCCTTCTTCGCGGGCGGCGGCGCGGTCAAGTTCGTCAAGGACTACGCTGCGGCCGGTCTCAACAAGACCATCCCGCTCGTCGGCCCCGGCTTCCTGACCGACGGCACGCTCGAAGCGCAGGGCGAAGCCGCACAAGGCATGCAGACCACCCTGCACTATGCAGACGGCCTGAACACGCCGCGCGACACCAGCTTCCGCACCGCCTATGCCAAGTCGTTCAAGCTGCAGCCCGACGTCTACGCGGTGCAAGGCTATGACGCGGCCCAGATGCTGGCGGTCGGCCTCAATGCCGTGAAGGGCGACATCTCGAAGAAGGCCGAATTCGCGGCCGCCATCGAAAAGGCCAAGATCGACAGCCCACGCGGCACCTTCACGATGAACAAGGCGCACAACCCCGTGCAGGACATCTACCTGCGCAAGGTCGAAGGCCACGAGAACAAGCTGGTCAACATTGCCGTGAAGAACCTGGCCGACCCGGCCCGCGGTTGCAAGCTTTGACTCGCCCCCAGGCTTCGCGCACTTCGTGTCGCTTCGCCTACCCCCTGCCGGGGGCGACGCCAGCGGCCCGGCAAAGCCGGTTCCGCGTCGTCTCCCGGATGGGCGCTGACCCTCAACGTACTTAACCTAGAACTGCGACGTGGACTTCGGTACCTTTCTTGTTCAGTGCTTGAACTCCGTGCAGTACGGGTTGTTGCTGTTCCTCGTTGCTTCCGGCTTGACGCTGATCTTCGGCATCATGGGCGTGATCAATCTCGCCCACGGAAGCTTCTACATGCTTGGCGCCTACATGGCGTTCGCGCTGTCGCCGCTCTTTGGCGACCAGTTCATCGTGATGCTCGTGGCGGGCGTGGTGCTCGCCGCGGTGTTCGGCTACGTGCTCGAGTGGGCCTTCTTCAGCTACCTGTACCAGCGCGACCACCTGCAGCAGGTGCTGATGACCTACGGCCTGATCCTCGTCTTCGAGGAGCTGCGCTCGCTGCTGGTGGGCAACGACGTCCATGGCGTGAAGGCGCCACCATGGCTGGACGGCAGCTTTGCGCTGGGCGATCTCATGAGCTATCCCTGGTATCGGCTCTTCGCTTCCGCAGCGTGCGTGTTGCTGGCGGTCGGCCTGTACTTTGTGGTCAACCGCACGCGGCTGGGCATGATGATCCGCGCCGGCGCGAGCAACCGCGACATGGTGCGCGGGCTCGGCATTGACATCCGCAGGCTCTACCGGATCGTGTTTGCAGCCGGCGTCGCCCTGGCTGCGCTGGCCGGCATGATCGCTGCACCCATGTCGTCCGTTTATCCAGGCATGGGCGCGAGCGTCCTGATCATCTGCTTCGTGGTGGTGGTGATCGGCGGCATCGGCTCGATCACCGGCGCACTGGTCGCCTCACTGCTGGTGGGCTTCGTCGACACCTTCGGCAAGGTGTTCTTCGCCGAGCTGAGCGGCATGGGTGTGTATGTGCTGATGGCGATGGTGCTCATCTGGCGCCCCGAAGGACTCATGGGGAAAAGGCTCTGAGCATGCAACGCGCTTCCTTCTTTCTGCCGCTTGCCTGCGCCATCGCATTGGCCTTGCTCGGCCCCAGCCTGAGCCCCTATGTCTCGGACTTCATCGTGAAAGTGATGATCCTTTCGATCTTCGCCCTGAGCCTCGAACTGCTGGTGGGCATGACCGGACTCGTGAGCCTTGGCCACGCGGCGTTCTACGGCATTGGCGCTTACGCGACGGTGCTCGGCTCGGGGAAGGACGGCGGCTCTATCGCCTTCCTGCTCCCACTCGCGATGGGCTCCGCCGCCGCCTACGCACTCGTCGTCGGTGCTCTGAGCCTGCGCACGCGCGGCGTGTACTTCATCATGGTGACGCTGGCCTTCGCACAGATGGCCTTCTTCGTGTTTCACGACACGGCCTTTGGAGGCGGCAGCGACGGCATTTACATGTACATCCGCCCTGCCCTCGGCGCGCTCGACATGGACAACGGCCGCGTCCAGTTCTATGTTGTGCTGGCCGCGCTCGTTGGCACCTACGGCTTTCTCGCGCTGATCCGGCGTTCGCGCTTCGGTGCAGCGCTGGCCGGTATTCGCGTCAACGAGCAGCGCATGCGCGCCGCAGGTTTTCCGGTGTATGGCTACAAGCTCGCGGCCTTCGTCATCGCGGGTGCGCTGGCGGGCTTGGCAGGCTTCCTGGTGGCCGCGCGCGACGGCGTCGTCAACCCTGAACTGCTGGCCTGGCACAACTCGGGCGAGGTGCTGCTGATGATCATCCTGGGCGGTCTCGGCCATCTGCGCGGCGCGGTGATCGGCGCCATCGCTTTCACCCTGCTGAAGGAACTGTTGTCGACGCAAGCGCTGGTTGGCCCGCTCGCGGATCACTGGCAGTTGACGCTGGGCCTTGCCATCATCACCTTCGTCGCGCTGCTGCCCAAGGGCATCATCGGCATCGCGTCCCGGCTCTCGCCGGCACCTTCGCCAAGAGGTGCGCCATGAGCGCGGAGGCCCGCACGAGCACGAGCACCTTGCTCGCAGTCGAAACACTGACTCGCCGCTTCGGCGGACTGGTGGCCGTCAACGCCGTGACGCTCGACTTGCGCCGAGGCGAAGTGCATGCAGTGATCGGCACCAATGGCGCCGGCAAGTCCACGCTGATCAACATGCTCTCGGGTGAGATCACCGCATCGGATGGCCGCATTTCGCTCGATGGCGAGGACATCACGGGACGCGCGCAATTCCGCCGCGCGCTTGCGGGCGTGGGCAGAAGCTATCAGCGCACCACGATTTTTCCGGAGTTCACGGTCCTGGAGAACTGCCGCCTCGCCGCGCAAGCCGCAACGCCGCGGCCATGGGCGATCTGGCAGTCGTCGCGGCAGTGCGTCGACAGCAATGCAGCCGCGCGCGAGTCGCTGTCCGCCGCGGGCCTCGATGCCGTCGCCGAACGCATTGCCGGTACGTTGAGCCACGGTGCCAAGCGGCAACTCGAAGTCGCGATGTGCCTGGCCACCAAACCGCGCGTGCTGCTGCTTGACGAGCCGCTCGCGGGCATGGGCGCCGAAGAAACCGAGCGCATGCTGGGGCTGCTGACCAAGCTCAAGACTTCGCATGCGATCCTTCTCGTCGAGCACGACATGGATGCCGTCTTCCGCATCGCGGATCGAATCACGGTGATGGTCAACGGGACCGTCATTGCGACGGGCGACCCCGCATCGATCCGGCAGAACCCGGACGTGCGCACAGCCTACCTCGGCGAGGACCACTGAGATGCTTCAAGTCGAAGGCCTCAATACCTATTACGGCGACAGCCACATCCTGCGCGGCGTCGATGTCGAAATTCCTGCCGCCACTTCAGTCGGGCTGCTCGGCCGCAACGGCATGGGCAAGACCACGCTCATCCGCTCACTGATGGGCTATGTGCGTCCGGCCTCGGGACACGTGCGTCTCGACGGGCAGGAAGTCACGGCATGGCCGCCGGAAAAAATGGCGCGCCGCGGCATCGGCTACGTGCCCGAAGGCCGCGGCATCTTCCCCAATCTTTCCGTGCGTGAAAACCTCGTGATGAGCGCGCGCCCCGGCATCGACGGCAGGCGCGACTGGACCTTCGACCGTGTGATGGCGACCTTCCCGCGCCTGACGGAGCGGCTCTCGCACGGTGGCCAGCAGTTGTCCGGCGGCGAACAGCAGATGCTCTCGATTGGCCGCGCGCTGATGACGAATCCGCGCCTGATGATCCTTGACGAAGCAACCGAGGGCCTCGCGCCGCTGATCGTGGCCGAGATCTGGCGCGTGATCAGCGACATCCGCGCCACCGGCATCGCGACACTGATCGTCGACCGCGATTGGCGCAAGGTTCTGTCGCACACCGAGCGGGCCGTCGTGATGGAAAAGGGCCGCATCGTGCGGCATGGCGCGTCGGCCGAGCTGCTGGCTTCGCCGGCGGTGCTCGAGGAATTGCTTGGCGTGTAGGCGCCACCGCCAAGTACTCCGCCCGCAGAGGCGAGTTCAGGAGACAAGACCATGACGACGCGCGACTTCTTCGAGGACGAAACCCAGCTCGCACCGCCGCGCACGGTGCGCATCGATTTCGACGACGGCTCTTTCGCGCTGCGCTCGCCCGTCGCGCTCAAGCCTTACGCACGATGTATCGGAGAATGGCTCGAGCGCTGGGCGCGCGAGACGCCGGGTGCGCTTGCCCTGGCGGAACGCGATGACGGCGGCGAAGGCTGGCGCACTTTCGACTACCGCGGGTTGCGCCGTGCCGTCGGCGCCGTCGCGCAAGGCCTGCTGCATCTGGGCGTGCCGAAGGGCCGGCCTGTGGTGATCCTGTCGGACAACGCCATCGATCACGCGGTGCTGATGCTTGCCACGATGCACATCGGCCGCACCGCATGTTCCCTGTCCAGCGCCTATTCGCGCATGGCCAAGGACCCGACGCGGCTGCACGGCATTCTGCGTGCGCTGGATCCCGCGCTGATCTACGCGTCCGATGCGAAGGTGTACGGCCCGGCGTTGGCTGGCTGCGGGGTCGATGCGGTCACGGTGTTCAGCCGCCACGCCGACACGCACTCGGGCGCGCAAGCCTTCGAGCGCCTGATGCAGACCGTCGAGACGCCCGCCGTCATGCAGGCTTTCGAGGCCATCGTGCCGGACGACCACGCCAAGTACCTGCTGACCTCCGGCTCAACGGGCCGGCCCAAGATCGTGATCAACACGCACCGGATGCTGTGCGCCAACCAGCAGATGATGACGCAGACCTGGCGTTTCCTCGAAAAGGAAAAGCCGGTGCTTGTCGACTGGCTGCCCTGGAGCCACACGTTCGGCGCGAACCACAACCTGAACATGGTGCTGTGCCACGGCGGGACGCTCTATATCGACGAGGGGCGGCCCGCGCCGGGGTTGATCGAGAAGACGCTGCGCAATCTGCGCGAGATTCGGCCGACGCTGCTCTTCAACGTGCCGCGCGGCTTCGACATGCTGCTGCCATTCCTGGAAGCCGACGAGGCGCTGGCGGCCGAAGTACTGTCACGACTGAGGCTGGCGTTCTACGCGGCCGCCGGGCTGGCGCCATCGACATGGAAACGGCTCGAAGCGGTGGCGCAGCGCGCGCGGCCTTCGCGTCCGCTGTGGCTCACGACATCATGGGGCGCGACCGAGACTTCACCCGCCATCACCTCGGCGCACTGGCAGCTGGACGGCGCCGGATGCATCGGTGCGCCGCTGCCCGGGCTCGAGTTGAAGTTCGTGCCCAACGGAGACAAGCTGGAGATGCGCGTCAAAGGCGTATCGGTGTTCCCCGGCTACCGCAACGCACCACGCGAAAGCGCCGAAGCCTTTGACGAAGAGGGCTACTACCGCATCGGCGACGCCGGTTACCTCGCGGATGCGCAACGGCCCGAGCGCGGCGTGATGTTCCACGGGCGCGTGGCGGAGGACTTCAAGTTGTCCAGCGGGACCTGGGTGTCGGTCGGCACGCTGCGCGTCGACCTGATCTCGCGCCTCGCTCCCTTGGCGCAGGACATCGTGATCACCGGCCATGACCGCGCCGAGGTCGGCATGCTGGTGTTTGCCAGTCCACAGGCTGCGGCGCGACCACGCGAGGACTTGCACGCCGCGCTGCACCGGGTGATGCGCGAGTTGCAAGAGGCAGGCGCCGGCTCGTCCCAATGCCCGGTCCGCGCGCTGGTGCTCGACGCACCGCCCGACATCGACGCCGGAGAGATCACCGACAAGGGCTACATCAATCAGCGTGCCGTGCTTTCCCGGCGCGCCGCGGAAGTCGATCGCCTGCACGGTGAGGCGCCCGATCCTCACGTCGTGCGCGTGAACTGAGGGCGCGATTCGTCAGTGCAACGCAAGGCGGCTGGCTAGAATCCGCGCGATTGCCAGCATGAGGATTGGAATTGAGAAGGTGGCTTTTGTTGCTCAGCCTCGCGGGTTGCGGCGCCCAGGCAGAGAACCAATGGTTCACCGTGACCGGCAATCCGGTTGACGCGTCGGTCGACACCGTGCAGGTGAATCCCGTCGCCACGAAAGCCGAAGGCAATCTGCGGACCATGACCGTGCGCGTCAGCCGCAAGGAGCAACGCTTCAACTGGGAAAAGACGCCTTACCGTTCGTACGAGTCGAGCGTGCTGTTCGACTGCCGCGCCCGCAAGGCCAACTACATCTCCGCCACGTTCTATGCGGCGCCGCTTTGGCAAGGCCCGGCCGGCAAGACGATCAACTACGGGAACAGCCCGCCTCCGATGCTGTTCCGCGATGCCGACCCCAACCCGACGAATCGCATCATCCGGGCAGCCTGCCAGGTCACGGCAGGCTAGCCGGCGGTAAGCCGCAAAACAAGTGGCCGAAAAAAAACGGCCCGCACGAGGCGGGCCGAACGATCCCTCTTTGCAGAAGATCCCTGGAGAACCAGCCTCTTTATCGGCCGCGCCGCTGAAAAGTTGAGTGCAGCAAACGGCTAAATGCACGGCGCCGTATCCTATCGACTCCCAAACTACTGAACTCTTCTTTCCTTCTCCCATGATGAAGACAAAACTGTTCGCGCTGGCGGCTGTTGCCGCGCTTGGATCGGGCAGTGCCCTTGCGCAAAAGGCTGGCGACTGGCAAGTCGGCGCCGGCTGGTTCCATCTCTCCCCCCAGGACTCCAGCGAGCCGCTGACCTTCACCTCGCCGGTCCACACCGTCGTACCCGGCTCCGGCGCCAGCGTGAGCAATTCAGACACGCTGGGCCTCAACGCCACCTACTTCGTCGATAGCCACTGGGCCGTCGAAGGCGTGCTTGGCATCCCGCCGAAATTCAAGCTCGATGGCGTCGGCACGCTGGGCCCAATCGGCGAACTCGGCGAAGCGCGGCAGTGGAGCCCCACCCTGCTCGCCAAGTACTACTTCAACGAAGGCGAAGCCAAGTTTCGACCGTACGTCGGCCTCGGCGCCACTTACGTCTGGTACAGCGACGTGAGCCTTACGCCCGGGCTCCAGGGCGCCCTGGCCAATCGCATCGGCATCCCGGCAGCCGCGTCGTCGACCACGGCCAAGATCGACAGCAAGTTTGCGCCGGTGTTCAACGTGGGCGCCGCCTATCAGTTCGATGCGCATTGGGGCGTGTCCTTCTCGGTGTCCTACATTCCGCTGCGCACCAAGGCCAATCTGACGACGACGGCGCTCGGTGTGCCCGTTGCAACGAGCGAATCGAGCCTGAAGCTCAATCCGATCGTTCCGTACCTCGCGCTGACGTACAAGTTCTAAGCACCGCAGCGCCGGTCCCCTCAAGTTCTTCGGTTTCCAGCCGATATGCGTTGGCGCACTCCTTCGCATCTTCTGGAATCACGATCATGTTCTTGAGCAATATCTCCATTGGCAGGCGCCTGGCCTTTGTGCTGGGTGCCATTCTTGCCCTCTTTCTCGCAAGCAGCGTCTTTGCCGTACTGAAGCTGCGCGAACTCGGCGTGGAGATTGACCGCATGGTCAATGACAGCGTCAAGACCGAGCGTGCCGGTTCCGACTGGCTGCGCCACACGACCTCGGGCGTGCAGCGGGCGGCCGCCATCGCCAAGAGCAGCGATTCGAGCTTGATCGCCTATTTCGCGCCGGCGACCGCGGCTTCGATCAAGGAAACCAACGAGCTGCAGAAATTCATCGAAGGCCAGATGAACAAGCCCGAAGAGCGCGAGCTCTTCGAGAAAGTCGGCGAGCTGCGCAAAGCCTATCTCGCCGCGCGCGAAGAGGTCAGCAAGCTCAAGCTGGCGGGCGATCTCGAAGGCGCCGACAAGGTGTTCACCTCGCGCTTCGAGCCAACCTCGGTCAACTATCTCGCGGGCGTGCAGCGCATGGTGGACATGCAACGCGCAGAGTTGGATGCGGCGGCGCAGCGCGGCCAGAACCTCCGCGCGCAGACGAGCACGCTGCTGACCGTCTGCACGGCGATGTCTCTAGCGCTGGGCAGCTTGCTGGCCTGGCTTCTCGCACGCAGCATCACGCGTCCGCTGCGAAAGGCCGAGACAATGGCGCAGGCCATTGCCGCGATGGACCTGACGGACACAGCGCAAAGCAGCTATGCCAACGACGAGACCGGACGGCTGCTGCGCGCCATCGATGCGATGCGCTCGGCGCTGCACACATCACTGCATCAAGTTCAGGACGTGGTGGTGAACGTCTCCACAGCCAGCACACAGATCGCCACGGGCAACCAGGACTTGTCCTCGCGCACCGAAGAGCAGGCGAGCTCGCTGGAGCAGACCGCCGCTTCGATGGAAGAGCTCACCTCGACCGTCAAGCAGAACGCAGACAACGCGCGCCAAGCCAATCGGCTTGCGGTGTCCGCTTCCGAAGTGGCGGTCAAGGGCGGTAGTGTCGTGAACCAGGTGGTCGACACGATGGGCTCCATCAATGCATCGTCGCGCAAGATCGTCGACATCATTGGCGTCATCGACGGCATCGCCTTCCAGACCAACATCCTTGCCTTGAATGCAGCAGTCGAAGCCGCCCGCGCTGGCGAGCAGGGCCGCGGCTTTGCCGTCGTGGCCTCCGAAGTGCGCAGCCTCGCGCAACGCTCCGCCGCCGCAGCCAAGGAGATCAAGACGCTCATCGGCGACTCGGTCGAAAAGGTCGAGGAAGGCAGCAAACAGGTGGCCGAAGCCGGAAAGACCATGGAAGAGATCGTCGACAGCGTCAAGCGCGTGACGGACATCATGGGCGAGATCACTGCCGCGAGCCAGGAGCAAACGTCGGGCATCGAGCAGATCAATCAGGCGATCACGCAGATGGACCAGGTCACGCAGCAGAACGCGGCGCTGGTGGAAGAAGCATCGGCAGCAGCGCAATCGCTGCAGGAGCAGGCCGGCAGTCTCTCGCACGTCGTGAGTGTGTTCCGTCTCGCTGATGGGCGGAAAGCGCAACAGATGCCGCCCGCGCGAATCGCGCCTGCACCTTCCGCAAGCGGCAAGGCCAAGTCGGCTGCGAAGCCGGCGCCCCAGGCGTCCACTCCCGTCGCGCTCGCATCGGGCGGTGATTGGGAGTCTTTCTGAACGCTTGAAAGCGACAGGGGTCAAACGACCCGAGTCTCTAGACCTCCGGGCCGGACCCGGGATCGGACTGCTCCTCGCGAAAGCGCTTTTCGGCCGCGGTCAAATGCGTTGTCAACACGTGCGAGATCACGTTGATGCCGAGGCCGGCGAACAACGCTGGAAGCAGGTAAAGCGCAACGCGGAGTTCCGAGATGAAGAGTACGTCGTCAGCGAGTGACGGCGTCGCAGCCGCTGTCGTGGCCAGTCGCTGGAGCAAGTACACGTCCACCCCGGCGATGGCGACCAGCGAGAACCCGAGCACGAGCACAGTCATTCGCGAGATGGCCTGCTTGGCAATCAGGACCGCATAGATGCAGAACGGCAGCACCACGGAGACAGCCACCATCACCCAGAACCTTGCTTCCGTGAAGACCGAATAGCTGACGTGCATGGCTGGACACCTCGTAGGGCTGCGTGATCTAGCGAAAGCGGCAAGCTTGGCATTAAGCTGCTCCGGGATTGTCCAGCCAGCGTAAAGAAAATTGAACGGCGCGATCACCTGGGCTTCGGCGCGGGCGCGCCAGGGCTGCGCTTCCTGGCTTCTTCGTCGCCCAGGAGCTTGTCCATCTGCTGGCCGATGCGAGCACCGATCGCAGTGCCCACGCCGGGCAGCACCGCGGTCCCGACCGCGGCACCTGTGAGCGCCGCGCCGGTCAGCGAAACGACAGGCGCGTCGAGCGTGCCACCGAGCTTGAGGGGCACGCCAAGCACTCCGTCGACGACGTCGATCGCTGCTTCCCCGTCCAGCCGGCGATTGACCACGGTCGCGCTGCCGCTGGCTTTGAGGACACCGGAGCGTGCCTTCAATCCGATGTAGTGGAGGATCACGCCGTCGTCCGAATTCTGCGTGTCCAGTGTGCCGCTGAGCGAGTCGAGGGGCGTCTGGCCGCCGCGCGCGGAATTGCCGGTCACGGCCTTCGTCAGATCGAAGCCCATGAGAGTGGCGGGCGCCACCGTGAATCGCGTGCGCGTATGCAATCGCCTGAAAAGTTCGCCCACGTCGTCGCCTTCCGAATCGATGTCGGTCTGCCCCTGAATGCGGCCGTCGACAACACCATGGCGGCCGAAACTACGGACCAGCAAACGCACATCCACATTCTTTGGCGTCAGTTGCGCCATAAGCCGCAGGCGACCTTTGTCATCGATTTGAAGTTCGCTGGTGCCGTTCCACGTGCCGTCTGCCACGTCGATCAATGTGCGCCAGCGGTCCTCTTTGCCTTCACGCTCGATGCGCAGGCGGGCGGGCGGCGTGATGCCCGACCTCTGGATCTCGCCTGAGCGCGGCCGCCAGTTCTGATCGAAGCGAAGGTCGAGATCGTAGGTAAGCGCAATGTCGCGGCGGTCGATCCATGTCACATCGCGCATGCGCACGCGTTCGACGGGGACGTCGGCGAGCTTCCATGCGCCCGCCAGAACGATCGGGCCGTTCTCGCCTTTCCATCGCCCGCGGAACGCGCGCACCGACGCCCTGGGCAGCGTCGCCCCATCGACCTCGATCAGCGCGATGGACACCTGTCGATGCCAGAGCGAAGACAGCCTCGGCCGCACAACAAGTCGCCGGACGGTGATCGGCCGTGCCTGGACCGTGGCGACATCCTCCAGCACGATCACCGGCGACGGCCGCAATGCCCAGTGGGCTGATCCGATCCGCAAGCCGATGCCAGAGGCTTTCTCGAAGCGCGATGCAACTTCAGCGGCGAAGGCTTCGTCGCTCGGCAGGAGTTGGCGGATCCACAGGGCTGCCCCGAGAAGCAGCAGTACCGCCAAGGCAACGGAAAAAGCCATCCAACGGCGAGCCTGCGTCATGATGCGAGCTTCGCCGGTCCGGGTGGTCGGCGCTGTCAGCCGTGAGCGCGTCGTTTTCAGCGGTAATCGCTATAGTTTTGGCCAACTCAACTGGAGACATGTTCAATGCGCATCTGGAAAAAAGATATCTCGATCGAAGAACTGACCCGAAGCCACGTGGACACGACTGTCGCCAACCTCGGCATCGAATTCATGGAAGTCGGGGACGATTTCATCCGTGCGCGCGTGCCGGTGGACAAACGCACCGTACAGCCCTACGGCATCCTGCACGGCGGTGTGTCGGTGGTGCTGGCTGAAACGCTCGGATCGTGCGGCGCCCACTATTCGGCGCCCGACGGCCACCGCGCAGTGGGACTGGACATCAATGCGAACCATCTCAAGTCGGCCTCCAGCGGCTGGGTGACCGGCACGGCGCGCCCGGTGCATCGCGGCCGCACGACGCAGGTGTGGCAGATCGACTTGACCAACGAAGACGGCGAACTGACCTGCGTCTCCCGCATCACGATGGCGGTGCTGGCGCCGCGCGGTGGCTGACGCATCCTGCTTCCGGTTTCACAAACAAGATTTCGACAACAACAACGAGGAGCGAAAACCATGAGCGATACGGATCCCTACCTTCCCCGGTGGCGCAAAGTCTCGGCTTCCGCGGGCAGCATCGTCGCGCCCGACGAGCGGCTGGCATGGCCGCAGACCACCGCAATGGGCGTGCAGCACGTGATTGCAATGTTCGGCGCGACCGTGCTGGCGCCAATCCTGATGGGCTTCAACCCCAACATCGCAATTCTGATGAGCGGCATCGGGACGCTGTTGTTCTTCTTCATCACCCGCGGACGAGTGCCGAGCTATCTTGGATCGAGCTTCGCCTTCATCGGGGTGGTGATCGCCGCCAGCGGCTATTCGGGATCAGGGCCCAACACGAACTTGGGCGTCGCACTCGGCGGCATCATCGTCTGCGGCCTGGTCTATGTGTTGATCGGCATCCTCGTGGCATTCACCAATGAGCGGCGCACCCGCCGCGCTCCCGTGCGCGGGCTGGAAGGCATCGAGGTGGAGGAAGTCGAGCAGGACGTCGCGATGCACTGGATCGAGCGGATGATGCCGCCCGTGGTCACCGGCGCAGTGGTCGCCGTGATCGGGCTCAATCTGGCGAGCGTGCCGATCAAGAACATGGCGCCCACCGGCTTCGACACCTGGATGCAGGCGTTGACCTTCCTCTGCGTGGGCCTGATCGCGGTCTACACGCGCGGCATGATCCAGCGGCTGTTGATCCTCATGGGCTTGATTGCCGCGAGCGTGATCTATGCGGTGCTGACGAATGGCTTGGGCCTGGGCAAACCCATCGACCTCGGTCCGCTGGCAGCGGCGCCATGGTTCGGCATGCCGACCTTCTCGTCGCCGGTGTTCCAGGTCAACGCGATACTGCTGATCGCGCCGGTGGCGGTCATCCTCGTGGCCGAGAACCTCGGCCATCTGAAGGCAGTCGGCGCGATGACCGGGCGCGATCTCAACCCATACCTCGGGCGCGCGTTCATCGGCGACGGCATCGCGACGATGGTGAGCGGCGCTGTCGGCGGCACCGGCGTGACGACTTACGCCGAGAACATCGGCGTGATGGCTGCAACCAAGATCTACTCGACCGCCATCTTCGTCGTGGCAGCGCTGATCGCGCTAGTGCTGGGCTTCAGCCCGAAATTCGGTGCGCTGGTGCAGGCGATCCCGCTTTCGGTCATGGGCGGCGTGAGCATCGTAGTGTTCGGCCTCATTGCCGTGTCGGGCGCGAAGATCTGGGTCGACAACCGGGTCGACTTCTCGCAGAACAAGAACTTGATCGTGGCCGCAATCACGCTGGTCCTCGGCACAGGCGACTTCACGCTCAAGTTCGGCCAGTTCGCGCTCGGCGGCATCGGCACCGCGACCTTCGGTGCGATCCTGCTCTATGCACTGCTGGCGCGAACCCGCGACTGAGAGTGGACAACGGGAGCCCCAACGAAATGCAACGTGGTGAAAGAGATGTTGTGCCGCGTCATAGAGACCGCAGAGTTTCACGGCGCGGAAGCCACTCCCGTTAGACTCCAACGCTTTTCGAACCTACGTTTTCCATGGCCGATGCTTCCGCCGCGCGCACCAAGGCGGTATTCGAATTCAAGAGCGCCACGCTGCCGCTGATCGCCGTCATTCTCAAGACGGTTGATCTCGATGTACTGGCGGAAGCGCTCGACGCCCAGTTGGCGGACTCGCCCGACTTCTTCGAACAGGAGCCGGTGGTCATCGACCTCTCGCAACTCCAGGAAGACCAGTCTGAAGCCGACATCGATTTCGCGGCGCTGCGTGAGCTGCTGGCGCGGCATCAGACGCAGCCCGTCGCGGTGCGTGGCGGCAGCAATGCCCAGAACATCGCCGCGCGGGCGGCGGGACTGTCGATCACCGCGATGCCGGCCACACCTGCTCCACGTGCGCCTGCACCGCCGGCCGAGCCGCCAAGCGAAGCTCCGCAGATCGTTCGCGAGGTACCAGTGCCGGCCAACGGCACGCTCGTCATCGACAAGCCCTTGCGTTCGGGCCAGCAGGTGTACGCGCGAGGCGGCGACGTGATCGTGACCGCCGTGGTGAGCTTCGGCGCCGAAGTCATCGCTGACGGCAACGTGCACGTCTACGCGCCGTTGCGCGGCAAGGCGATCGCCGGAGCACGCGGAGACACGGGAGCACGCATCTTCACGACCTGCATGGAGGCGCAGCTGGTGGCCATCGCCGGCATCTACCGCACGGCCGAAGTCGCACTGCCGGACGATATCGCCGGCAAGACGGCGCAGATCTCGCTGGATGGCAAAAAGATCGTGATGAATCCGATCCTCTGATCCGGCTTCGAAAAGCAGAAAAACCCAAACGAACAAAGAAGGAATGGCAATGGCCAAAATTGTGGTGGTGACCTCGGGCAAAGGCGGCGTTGGCAAGACGACCACGAGCGCGAGCTTTGCATCGGGGCTCGCCCTCGCGGGCAAGAAGACGGCCGTGATCGACTTCGACGTCGGGCTGCGGAACCTGGACTTGATCATGGGTTGCGAGCGCCGGGTGGTGTTCGACCTGATCAACGTGATCCAGGGCGAAGCCAACCTGAGTCAGGCGCTCATCAAGGACAAGCATTCCGACAACCTGTACGTGCTGGCCGCTTCGCAAACCCGCGACAAGGACGCACTCACACAGGAAGGCGTCGAGAAGATCCTGAAGGAGCTCGCCGACCAAGGCTTCGACTACATCGTGTGCGACTCTCCCGCGGGCATCGAGGTCGGCGCGCTGATGGCCATGCACTTTGCCGACGAGGCACTTGTCGTGACCAACCCCGAAGTCTCTTCGGTGCGCGACTCCGATCGCATCCTGGGAATGCTGAGCTCCAAGACCAAGCGCGCCAAGGAAGGCGGCGAGCCCATCAAGGAGCACCTGCTGATCACGCGCTACAACCCCAATCGGGTGGCAGGCGGCCAAATGCTGTCGCTGGAAGACATCCAGGACATCCTGCGCATCAAGCTCATCGGCGTGATTCCCGAATCAGAGAGCGTGCTGCAGGCTTCCAACCAGGGCGTGCCTGCCATCCACGACAAGGAAACCGACGTGGCCCAGGCCTACAGCGACGTGGTGGCACGCTTCCTCGGTGAGGAAAAGCCGATGCGCTTCATCGACGCCGAGAAGCCCGGCTTCTTCAAACGAATCTTCGGAACGAGGTAGCCATGTCACTTTTTTCCTTTCTGCTGGGCGAAAAGAAGAAGACGGCAAGCGTCGCCAAGGAACGGCTGCAGATCATCCTCGCGCACGAGCGCAGCAGCTTGGGCGGAAAGCGCCCCGACTACCTGCCTGAGTTGCAGCGCGAACTGATTGCCGTGATCTCGAAGTACGTGTCGATCAAGGCCGAGGACATCAAGGTTCACCTCGAAAAGCAGGACGACCTCGAGGTGCTCGAGGTCAAGATCGAGCTGCCGGACGCCGCACTCGCGGCGCGCTGAACGCGGATTGTGCGGAGTCGCACGGCTTCGCCGCGCGGCGAAATCGTCATGCGGGGCTTCCATCGGACGGCACTGTGGGCGTATCGTGCTGACTCCAACATCAACCTGGAGACACCGCACCATGGCAACCAGCAAAACGAGCGCGACCGCCGCGAAAAAGGCGAGCTCCCCGCGGGGCGCGGCCGCTGAAGACATTCAGGACGCCTTCATCAAGCCGCTCAAGGGCATGGCCGATCGCCTTCAGAACCTGCCTCTGGCAGGTGCCGCCGGCGCCATCGTCGAAGGCGGGCGCAAGGATCTGCAGGCCCTCATGCAGGCCAACGAGAAGTCCTACCAGGGACTGCAAGCGGTGGTGCAACGCCAGACGGAAATGCTCAAGACATCGATCCAGGAGTGGCAAGGCACGGTGAAAGGCATGTCGGCCGGCGACCCACGCGAGAACATCGCCAAGCTCGATGCAATGGGAAAGGCAGCTTTTAAGCAAGCCCTGGATGACATCCGCGAGCTGTCGGAGATGGCGGCCAAGTCGCAGGCGGAGGCCTTCGATGTCGTCCGCAAGCGCATCAGCGACAACGTCGACGAAGTCAGCAAGCTTTTGCGCGTGCGCAAGTAGCGCGCCGTGAGCCCCGGCGGCTCAGTGTTTCTCCTGCGCGAAAACGAGAAATAGGTCCGCGACGTCGGCAGCAAGAGGCGTACATTGGTGCGGTTTACCTTTGCGATCCGACTACCTACGTATCAGCCATGGCATCGATTTCTCAGACGCGCGCATCTTCCAAGGCGGCCAGCGAGGCCGCCGACCGTGAACGGTTGCGGCAGGCACTGCCCGCCACCGTCGATCACCTCCAAAATCATCAGGCCGGCCTGATCGACGGCGACGACATCGATGCCTATGTGAAACTGAACTGGCTCGAGTGGCACGGTGGCGGACTTCGGCTCACCATCACGGGCCGCAATGTCTGCGCACAGATGGCGCCATCGGCCAGCTGATCAGGACTCGACTTTGCGGGGTTGCCCGGACAGGCGATTACCGCGGTGCCACTCGGCGTAAGGCTGCAAGTACCCACGGCCAATGAACTGCGGCTGCTGGTGGACTTGCCGATGCTCGCCGTCCGCGGCCGGTGAATGGCCGGTCTGCGGCGGCGCTTGCTCACTGCGGGTGCGCTGGTCGGGGGTCACCGGGCGCTGATGATCTCTCGCAAAAGCGCCTCCGGCCATGGTCATCGCCAGGACGCAGACAACGGCAGTCAAGCTTTTCGACTTGCTCATCTGGAACTCCCTCCATATTGAAGTGGCGCACAGTGTGGGCCGGACATGTATGCGTCGGATGAAGCAAAGGTAACTTCTGGTTCATGTCGGCCCTGCCCCGTCGTCGGCGGCTGCGCGCGCCATGCGCTCGCTCTTCCAGTACACATCGTCGCCGCCGTCCACACGATTCAGCACGCGCGCCAGCACGAACAGCAGGTCGCTCAGCCGATTCAGGTAACGCCGCAGCGTATCGTTGATCTCGCTCTGCGCGCCAAGGGATACGACCGCTCGCTCCGCGCGGCGCGCTACCGTTCGGCACACGTGCGCGAGAGAAGCGGCGCGAGTGCCCGCCGGCAGGATGAATTCGGCCAGCCTGGGCAAAGTGGCGTTGTGATCCGCGAGTGCGTTGTCGATCTGCAGCAGCGCCTCTTCCTTGAGCAGCGTGAATCCCGGCATGGACAATTCGCCGCCGAGGTTGAAAAGCTGATGCTGCACGTCGACCAGCAGGTCGCGCACCCTGGCGGGCATCGGCTCACAGAGCAGCACGCCAATGTGCGAATTGAGTTCGTCGACGTCGCCCATCGCCTGAACACGCAGGTGATCCTTTGGGACGCGTGTGTTGTCGCCCAGGCCGGTGGTGCCGTCGTCGCCAGTGCGCGTCGCAATTTGTGTGAGTCGGTTGCCCATGGGTGCCCTGTATCTTCCGGGTGATTCGTAGAATGGTAGACCCTTCAGGAGACAGCCGATGAACGCCCCCACCGCCCTTTCGCATCTGACGCCGGAGATTGCGCTGCGAGAGGTACCCGACGCACTGCTCCAGGCTCTGAAGGCGCGCTTCGGCGATCAATGCTCCACCGCACTTGCAGTGCGCACGCAACACGGACGCGACGAATCGTCTTTCGACGCGCCTCCTCCTTCGGCGGTGGTCTTTGCCGAGAGCACGCAGGACGTGGCCGATGCGGTCAAGCTGGCAAGCGACTTCAGCGTGCCGGTGATTCCCTTCGGCGTCGGTTCGTCGCTCGAGGGGCACTTGCTGGCCGTGCAGGGTGGTATCAGCATCGACGTGAGCCGCATGAACCGCGTGCTGTCGATCAACGCCGACGATCTGACCGTGACCGTGCAGCCTGGCGTGACGCGCAAACAGCTCAATGAAGAAGTCAAGAGCACGGGGCTGTTCTTCCCGATCGATCCGGGCGCGGACGCCTCGATCGGCGGCATGGCGGCGACGCGGGCCAGCGGTACAAACGCCGTTCGCTATGGCACCATGCGCGAGAACGTCCTGGGGCTCGAAGTCGTTACGGCGAGCGGCGAGGTGATCCGCACGGGCACGCGCGCCAAGAAATCTTCGGCCGGCTACGACCTCACGCGTCTGCTGGTCGGCAGCGAAGGCACGCTCGGTGTCATCACCGAAGTCACCCTGCGCATCTATCCCTTGCCCGAAGCCGTATCGGCTGCCATTTGCTCATTCCCGAGCATCGAGGCGGCTGTGCGCACCACCATCGAAATCATCCAGCTCGGCGTTCCGATCGCACGCGTGGAACTGATCGACGTGAATACGGTGCGGATGGTCAATGCCTACGCCAAGCTCAACCTGCGCGAAGAACCCATGTTGCTGATGGAGTTCCATGGGTCGCCGGGCGGGGTGAAGGAGCAGGCTGAAACCGTGCAGGAACTGGCGAGCGGCCACGGCGGAAACGCCTTCGAGTGGGCCAGCACACCCGAAGAGCGCACACGGCTCTGGACTGCGCGCCACAACAGCTATTTCGCGGCGGTGCAGTCGCGCCCGGGTTGCCGCGTGATTTCGACCGACACCTGCGTGCCTATATCGCGCTTGGCCGATTGCCTGCTGGAGTCTGTCGCGGAAGCTGACGCGAGCGGCATTCCCTATTTCCTCGTCGGCCATGTTGGCGACGGCAATTTCCACTTTGGCTATCTTCTGGACCCCAACGCACCGGAAGAGCGCGTAACAGCGGAGAAGCTGAATCACTCCTTGGTGTCCCGGGCCTTGGCGCTCGAAGGAACCTGTACCGGCGAACACGGGGTCGGCCTGCACAAGATGGGCTTCCTGGTGACGGAAGCCGGTGCCGGAGCGATCGACATGATGCGGACGATCAAGCGCGCACTTGACCCGAAAAACATCATGAACCCCGGGAAGATCTTCAGCCTCTGAGGTTCACCTGCGGCTGGGGACCTTGGTTTATCCAGTGACCCGGTTATCTGACACCTTGTCAGGCCGTCTGGCGGATGCGCTCGATGAGCCCGTTGAGTGCGTCCAGCGAGCCGAAGTGGATCGCCAATTCGCCGCTCTCCTCAATCCGGCCGTTGCGCTTGCTCCGCTTCTTGATGCGAACCTCGACCTCGGCGGCGAGCAGGTCCGCAAGCTCCTCCTCCACACGGAGCAAGTCGCGCGATTTCTCCGCGGCGCCGCGCTTTGATGAAGGCGTGAGGCTGAACTCGGCCGCTAGCTTCTTGACCAGCGCCTCGGTCTCTCGCACCGACATTTTCTTGGCTGCAATCTGATTGGCAGCGGTGATCTGCGTCGCCTTTTCGAGCGAGAGCAGCGCACGTGCATGGCCCATGTCGATGTCGCCCGCCATCAGCATTGCCTGAGCCGGTTCCGCAAGATTCAGCAGGCGCAACAGGTTGCTGGCCGCACTGCGCGAGCGCCCGACAGCCTGCGCCGCAGATTCGTGAGTAAGCCCAAACTCAACGACGAGACGGTGCAGGCCTTGGGCTTCCTCCAGGGGATTCAAGTCTTCGCGCTGGATGTTCTCGATCAGTGACATGGCCGCAGCAGCCTCATCGGGCACATCGCGCACCAGCACAGGCACACTGACGAGCCCGGCCAGGCTTGCGGCCCTGAAGCGCCGCTCACCCGCGATGATTTCGAACTCGGCCTTCTTGGCGAGGGCAAGCTCCGGTTCAAGCCGACGAACCAGAATGGGCTGCATGATCCCTTGCGCCTTGATGCTCTCGGCCAACTCGTAGAGCGCGCCCTCGTCCATCCTGGTACGTGGCTGGTACACGCCGGGAACCATCTGATCGAGATTGAGCGTCGTCGGGCTTGGCGGCGCCGAGTCGTCGGAGCTTGCCTGATCGGCTCCGTTGAAAGTCGGCCCGAGAAGGGCTTCGAGTCCTCGGCCCAGGCCCTTGAGTTTTTTGGTCGCCATGGATATCAGTTTTCTTTCAGGAGGTCGGTCAGCAGCTTGCGGCCTTCGAGCCAGTCGCCCAAGCCGGATTCGCTATTGATGTGGCCGCGGGCACCCAGATTGACGTAGTCGGCACCCCAGTCTTCGGCCATTTGGCGGGAGCGTTCGGCGGTGCAGTACGGGTCATTCGTGGCTGCAATCATCAGGGAACGAAACGGCAACGGGCGCCGCATGATGGGCGCCCAGCCGGGAATCATTTGCCGCAGGTCGTCGCGCTCCAGATCACCGGGGGCGACAAGCAGTGCGCCATGCACCTTGCTCGAATGGCTTGAATGAGCCGCCCATGCGGCCACAAGGATGCATCCCAAGCTGTGCGCGACCAACGCCACCGGCCCCGGCGACGCCAGCACCTCTTCCTCGAGCCGAGCCGACCAGTCGCCGCGCAGCGGGCGCATCCAGTCATGCTGATCGACCCGCTGGTCACCGTGAATGGCTTCCCAGCGGCTTTGCCAATGCGCGGGGTCGCTGTTCTGCCAGCCGGGCAGCAACAGGATTTTCGGCGTCTTCATCGATGCAAGATGCGTTCTCGGCGACGGCTCAGATGCCATCGGGGGCATGCACCGTGACCTCCGGTGCATCCATGGGCACGGGTGCGGGTGACGCTGTCTCGGTCGCCATTGCGCTCGCCGGTGGCATCTTGACGACCAATTCTTGCGCAAAGGCAATGAACGCCTGGCTGCCCTTGGCAGGCGGGTCGAAAACCACGCCCGGCAAGCCGTAGCTCGGAGCTTCGGCGAGCCGAACGTTGCGGGGAATGACCGTGTCGAAAACCTTGTCGCCGAAATGCGCCTTCAATTGCTCGCTGACCTGTTGCTGAAGCGTGATACGCGGGTCGAACATCACGCGCAGCAAGCCGATGATCTGCAGGTTCTTGTTGAGGTTGGCGTGCACTTGCTTGATGGTATTGACCAGATCAGTCAGACCTTCGAGCGCGAAATACTCGCACTGCATCGGCACGATGACACCATGCGCGGCGCACAAGCCGTTAAGGGTCAGCAAGCTGAGACTTGGCGGGCAATCGATCAGAATGAAGTCGTACTCCGCGCCCACTGCGGCCAGCGCCGTCCGCAAACGCTTCTCGCGACGGTCGAGCGCCACCATTTCGACCTCAGCGCCGGCCAGCTCGCGGTTTGCGCCCAGGACGTCGTAACCGCACTTCTCAGCCTTCACTCGGGCTTCTGCCACGGAGGCAGACTCCAGGAGCACGTCGTACACCGTCGTCTCGAGCTGACGCTTGTCGATGCCAGAACCCATGGTCGCGTTGCCCTGCGGGTCCAAGTCGATCATGAGCACACGCTGCCCTACGTTGGCGAGGCCGGCGGCAAGATTGACGGTTGTCGTCGTCTTTCCGACCCCACCCTTTTGATTTGCAATGCAGAAGATCTTGGCCATGTCTTAGCCGCCGTGCCCGAGGACATGGCCAGATGCAGGAGTGCGCGGCGGAAGGTTTTGCATACTTATTTGGAAACCGCAAGCCTGACGCCGAACGCGATCAGGAAAACACCGGCGAGCTTGCCTAGGACCCCCGAGATGCGCGGATTGGCCCGCATCCGTTCTGCAAGGAAATGGGTCAAGAGCGTTGCCGTGGCCCCGTACAAAAAGGTGAGCGCTGCGATCGTCAACGCCATAACGGCGAAGGTGGTGATGCCCTGATGACGTGCCGGATCGACGAACAGGGGGAAAAACGCCATATAGAAGACGATGGCCTTGGGGTTGAGCAGCGTGATCATCATCCCTTGGCGCAGGTAGTGCGACGGACGGATGTTGAGAATAGGAGCAGCGCCAGGCCTTGCGCGCAGCATCTTGAAGCCGAGCCACGCCAGATAGACGGCGCCCAACCACTGCACGCCCCGAAACGCCGCAGGATATGCGGTCAGCAGCGTTGCGACGCCGGCAACGGCCGCCCACATCAGCACCTGATCTCCCGCAATCACGCCTAACGTGGCGGCCAATCCGCCACGGATGCCGCCTTTGCTCGTCGACGTGATCAGCGCCAGATTTCCGGGACCGGGGAGCGCCAGAAAAAGAACAATGGCGGCGACGAACGCGCCGTAATCAGCGATGCCGAACATGCAAATTGCTCAAAAAGGGAAGCGTCGAGTCTAAGCGAGGTCGACGCGACAGATGCGGCTCAGGAAACGAGTTTTCGCATCCAGACGATGCATCGCTCGGCATCGAGCCCTGGAACGTTCAGTTGTTCCACGTGAAACGCTTCGGTCTGCGGGGGAAGTTGGACGATTTCGTCCGCAGGCACCCTGCCCTTCATGGCCAGCCAAACGCCGTCAGGCGCCAGCAGGTGTATCGAACCTGAGACGAAATCGACTAGCGAGGCGAACGCGCGAGAACTGATCACCTCGTAAGCGCCCGTCATGGACTCGACGCGCGCATGGAGGCCGCGAAGGTTACGAAGACCAAGCTCAGAGGCGGCTTGCTGGACAAAAGCGGCCTTCTTGGCGACAGCATCCACACAGGTTACGTGCACGTCCGGTCGCATGACGGCGATCACGACGCCGGGCAGGCCCGCACCCGCGCCGACATCCAGGAGCTTCGCAGGGCCGCTGTGCTCTCGTCCGAGTGGCCCGACGGCCGCCAAGCTGTCGAGCAAATGATGCGTGAGAACCGAATCCGCATCACGCAGTGCGGTCAGGTTGTAGACCTTGTTCCATTTCAGTATGAGGGCGCCGTAAGCCAGCAACTGCTCGGTCTGCCGATCGGTCAGCGCGATCCCGAGAGAAAGCGCTCCTTCACGCAGTCTTTCCTCCTGAACCATTCCGGTCATTCGGCAACCGGCGATTTTGACGCGAGGCCAACCGTGAATGCCCGATGGCCGCCTTTGCGGAGATGAATCATAAGAAGCGAGATCGCGGCCGGAGTCACCCCTGATATCCGGGATGCCATGCCCAACGTCTCAGGGCGGTGCTTGGCGAGCTTCTGTCGCACTTCGATGCTCAACGCCTTGACCTGACCATAGTCGAGATCACTCGGCAGCCGGAGATTCTCGAAATGGGCGGCGCGCTCGACTTCATCGTGCTGACGGGTGATGTAACCCGAGTACTTGGCGGCAATCTCGATTTGCTCGACCTCCGTCTCTCCGAGCGGCGCACTCGACCGGTACTTGCCGCCGTCGAGAGACATCAGAGACTCGTAGCTCACATTCGGGCGGCGGAGGAGCTCACCAAGATTGTGTTCGTGGTCGATGGCCTTCCCCAGCACGCGCTCGGATTCGGCTTCTGGCAAGTTCCGAGGATTGACCCATATCGAGCGCAGGCGCTCTGTTTCACGTGAAACAAGGTCGCGCTTCCGCGAAAAAGCGTCCCAACGCGCATCGTCCACGAGGCCGAGCTTGCGTCCAGCGTCGGTCAAGCGCATGTCGGCGTTGTCTTCACGCAGTTGCAGCCTGAATTCCGCACGACTGGTGAACATGCGATACGGCTCAGTGACGCCCTTTGTGATCAGGTCGTCGACCAAGACGCCGAGGTAAGCCTCGTCCCGCCGAGGAAGCCAAGCCTCTTCGTCGCGGCATTGCAATGCAGCGTTGATGCCGGCAAACAGCCCCTGAGCGGCGGCCTCCTCATACCCTGTCGTCCCATTGATCTGGCCCGCGAAGAACAAACCGCGGATTGCGCGCGTCTCGAAGTTGCTCTTGAGCTCACGCGGGTCGAAATAGTCGTATTCGATGGCGTAGCCGGGCCGAAGGATGTGCGCGTTTTCCAATCCAGCCATCGACCGAACCAGCTGGTACTGCACGTCAAAAGGCAGGCTGGTCGAAATTCCGTTCGGGTAATACTCGTTCGTGGTCAGCCCTTCCGGCTCGAGGAAGATTTGATGGCTTTCCTTGTCCGCGAATCGGTTGATCTTGTCTTCGACGCTCGGGCAGTAACGCGGGCCGACCCCATCGATCTTGCCGGTGAACATTGGGCTGCGGTCGAAGCCAGAGCGGATGATCTCGTGGGTGCGCGCGTTGGTGTTCGTGATCCAGCACGGCATTTGCTGCGGGTGCATGTCAGCACGACCCATGAAGCTGAAAACCGGCATAGGTCCCGCACCGCCCGGCATGCCGTCGCCCGGCTGCTCGGTGCATTTTGAAAAATCGATGGTGCGTCCGTCTAATCGCGGAGGCGTGCCCGTCTTCAAGCGGCCTTGGGGCAGTTTCAGCTCCTTGAGACGCGCCGACAAGCTGATCGCCGGCGGATCGCCCGCCCGCCCCGCCTGGTAGTTGTCGAGGCCGACGTGAATACGCCCGTCGAGAAAGGTCCCTGCGGTGAGAACCACGGTCCGCGCCCGGAACGCGATGCCGACCTGTGTGATGGCGCCCACGACACGGTCGCCTTCGATCATCAAGTCATCCACGGCCTGCTGGAACAGCGAAAGGTTCGGCTGGTTTTCCAGGCGGCGACGAATCGCGGCCTTGTAGAGCACGCGATCGGCCTGTGCGCGTGTCGCGCGCACTGCCGGGCCTTTGCTCGAATTGAGCACGCGGAATTGGATACCGCCCTCGTCCGTGGCAATTGCCATGGCGCCGCCGAGCGYATCCACCTCTTTGACCAGATGACCCTTGCCGATGCCACCAATCGACGGGTTGCAGCTCATCTGCCCCAGCGTCTCGATATTGTGGGAGAGCAAGAGCGTGCGGGCGCCCATTCTGGCGGATGCGAGCGCCGCTTCGGTGCCCGCGTGGCCGCCGCCGACGACGATCACATCGAATTCTTCGGGATAAAGCATGAGAGTGAGGGCGCACTGACGCGTGCGCTGCGCAAAGGGGCGCTGATTTTAATCTCCGGCGCCTGTTTGTGCCGGTCAGGGCCAAATCCGCCCAGACCGTCCTCGTTCCAATCCCGGGCCAGCATTGGCCCCCAAGCTATCAAATCGATAGCAGTTGCTTTGGATTCACGGGGATCGGTCCACAGCGTTCTTCACTGCGCCGACACCCAGCGCAGCGAGCACCAGGAACACCACGGCAAGTATCAGGAACAGCCCAAACAGGATCTTTGCGATACCGGCAGCCCCTGCCGCCACGCCGCCGAAGCCCAGCGCGCCGGCGATCAGCGAAATCACGGCGAAAACAATGGCGTACTTCAACATGTACAGGCTCCTCGCGATGACTTCATCGCAGTGCCGCGAGCTTAGAAACCCGCGAAATGTGCACTCATAGTCGCCGCCCGCGAGAAGCCGTAGGACAAAAACGCCGAGGCCTCGAACTCGCTAGCATCAGCCTCTTCCACCAGAATACGTTCCTCATTCATTGGAGTTTTTGCATGAAGCTGTACTACTCGCCGGGCGCCTGCTCGCTGTCTCCCCACATCGCGCTGCGTGAAGCTGGCCTCGCTTTCGAGCCCGTGCTCGCCAGTACGAAGAGCCACAAGCTGCAAGATGGAACCGACTACTACGGCATCAATCCGCTGGGCTATGTCCCGCTGCTCGAGCTCGATGACGGTACGCGTCTTCGCGAAGGCCCGGCCATCGTGCAGTACGTCGCGGATCTTGCCCCGGCAAAGAACCTCGCTCCAGCCAACGGCACCCTCTCGCGCTATCGCCTGCAGGAATGGCTCACCTTCATCGGGACTGAGATCCACAAGGGCTTCTCGCCGCTCTTCAATCCCAACATGCCTGAAGAAGCCAAGACGATTTCCAAGACCAAGCTAAAGTCGCGCTACGAGTGGCTCGATGCTCAGCTCGCAAGCAAGGACTACCTCATGGGCGAGCACTTCACCGTCGCCGACGGCTATCTGTTCACCGTGACCAATTGGGCGCAGCCCACCGGGGTCGACATTTCCTCATACGCGAATGTGAAGGCGTGGCATGCACGCGTGGGCGCTCGCCCGGCAGTCCAGGAAGCGATGAAAGCCGAAGGTCTGCTCAAGTAAATTTCGAGCAGGAAGAATGGCGCGGGTTTGATTCAGGACGTCAAGGGCTTCTGCCTCGACGCGAGGATCGCACCGGCCCAAAGTGCTGCGGCCGAGGCCACGAGGCCTCGGGCCAGCCCACCCGGACCATCCGAGATCCACCCGGTGACCGTCGGCCCGACGATCTGCCCCAGCGCGAAGGCGATCGTAAATGCACTGATACCCGTTGCCCACTGCGAAGCCGGCAAGTTGTGCCTGACCAAGGCTGTCGTCGAAGCAACCACCGACAAAAACACCCCACCGAACAACAGCCCCGATGCCATGGTCATCGGCCAAGCAGAGCTCAGCACCGGCAGCAGGGTGGCAACCCCGAGCAGCGCGTTGAGCAGCGCTTGCGGTCCGCCGCCGCGAGAGCGGTCCAACAGCCCGGCCCAAATTCGTGACGACGCCATGCAGGCCAGCCCGAGCAAGGCGTAGAACAAGGTGATGTCGCCTGGCCTCGCGCCCTGCTCGCGCAACAACGCGATCACGAAGGTCATGTAGCCGATGTATCCGGCCCCGAAAAGCGTGTAGCCGGCGAGTGCCCAACCGAAGCGCCGCACCGGCGCAGCTGCGACAGATGACCCGGCGTGCGGCGAGTTGGGCGCCCTTTGCGCATTTTTTGCATGCATCTGTCCCGGCATTGCACGCATTGCGGAAGCCAAGACCGCGGTCGCCGCAAAGCTGGCGGCTGCCAGCGCCCACCATGCCCAGGCCCAGCCGTGCGGAGCCCCCTTTGCATCTTGCAGAACAGCCGGCACGAGGAGCGCGGAGAGCGTAATTCCGGCACCCGTACCGCCGTAGTACAGCCCCAGCAGAAAACCTGCACGAGAAGGCTGCAGCGTGCCCAGACGCGCGGCGAGCAATCCCCCGGCAACGAAGACCCAGGCGCTCGCAAGGCCTGCCAGCAACCGCTGCAGCAGCAACGCGGCCGCGGAAGTGAAGAACCCGCTGGCGACCATGAAGAGGCTCGCCCACAGCGCGCCGCCCACGARCAGGCGCACGGGTCCGAAGCGCCGTATCAGCGCGGGCGTCATTAACGCACCGAGCAGGTATCCCGCAGCATTGGCCGTGTTCATGCCGCCAGCCAGCGTATAGCTCCAGCCGAGGTCTTCGCGCATTGGCGGCAGCAGCAGGCCGTATGAAAAACGCGTGATCCCAAGTGAAACAGCGGCGCCCAACGAGAGTGCCAGCGCGAGCCGCAGTACTTGTGCGGGCGTGGTCAGAAGCGGGGCGTCGTGAACGATCATGGATGCGCGGTCATTCTGCGGCACTGCATAGCAGCAATGCGACAACCCCGCGACAGCGAAGGGAGACGCCGAGGGTTTACCCTCCGTTTCGCCTCCACAACAACCATCAAGATCAAAAATGTCCTCCCTCTTCGATCCCGTGCAAGCTGGCGACCTCCATCTCAGCAATCGCATTGTCATGGCGCCGCTGACGCGCAACCGTGCGCCCGATGCGGTGCCGCGCGACATCACCGCCACCTACTATGCACAGCGGGCTAGCGCCGGCCTGCTGATCACAGAGGCCACCGCGATCAGCCATCAAGGCCAGGGATACGCGGATGTGCCCGGACTCTACGGCACAGAGCAGCTCGACGGCTGGAAGCGCGTTACCCAGGCCGTGCATGCAGAGGGCGGCAAGATCGTCGTGCAGTTGTGGCACGTCGGGCGCGTCTCGCACACCGAGCTTCAGCCGGAGGGAGGCAAGCCGGTTGCGCCGTCGGCCATTGCGGCCAAGACCAAGACCGTGCTGATCAAGGACGGCGTGCCGACTTTCGTCGATACCTCCGAGCCTCGGGCGCTCGACGTCGGTGAGCTGCCCGGCATCGTGCATGACTACGCCGTCGCCGCACGCAACGCCATCGAAACGGCTGGCTTCGACGGCGTGGAGATTCATGGCGCCAACGGGTATTTGCTCGACCAGTTCCTCAAGAGCGGCAGCAACAAGCGCACGGACGACTACGGCGGCAGCATTCAGAACCGTGCGCGGCTTTTGCTCGAAGTGACGCGCGCCGTGGCGGACGCCGTTGGCGGCGGCAAGACCGGCATCCGCTTGTCGCCCGTCACGCCGGCCAACGACGTGCATGACGACAACCCGCAGCCGCTTTTCGACTATGTCGTTCGACATCTCGCGCCACTGAATCTCGCCTACATCCACGTGATCGAAGGCGCCACCGGTGGCCCGCGCGAACTCGCCGACCGTCCCTTCGACTACGAAGCTCTCAAGGCCGCCTACCGCCAGGCTGGCGGCAAGGGCGCGTGGATGGTGAACAACGGCTATGACAAGCCGCTCGCGGAAGAAGCACTCAAGGAGGGCGACGACCTGGTCGCCTTCGGGAAGCCCTTCATCTCCAACCCCGATCTGGTTCGCCGTCTGCGCGAAGGCGCACCGCTGAATGCGTGGGACAAGAATACGTTCTACGGCGGCGGCGAAGAGGGGTATATCGACTATCCGGTGATGTAGCTCGCCCCCAGGCTTGCCCACTTCGTGTGGCCGCCAACCCCCTGCCGGGGGCAACCCCGGTGGCCCGGCGGAGCCGGTTCCACGGGGTTTCTGGAGGGGCACCGCAGTCTTTGGGGTGGGTGCGCCGGCTTCAGGATGGGGGGAACGCGAGGCTTACGCGGAGGCCGCCTTCGGGGGACGCTTTGGCGAAGGTGAGTTCGGCGCCCAGCAACCTTGCGTAGCGAGCGACGATCGCCAAGCCGAGGCCGGCGCCTTGGCCGAGCTTTTGGCCGGCGGGGCCTTGCGCCCAGCGGCGCAAGAGGTCGCTCTGGGTTTCCGGCGGGATGCCGGGGCCGTCGTCGACGACGCTCATCGTGTGGCCAACGAGTTCGATGGTGATCGTGCGGCCACCGTAGCGCAGTGCGTTGTCGATCAGGTTATCGAGCGTTCCTTCGACCAACGCGGCATTCGCCAGCACGGTCACGGGTTCGTCGAGACCCTGCGCGCCGAGGTCAACGCCCTTGGAATCCGCGCGCGCGAGGTGCCGCAGCACCGCTTGCTGGATCAGCTCGTCCAGCCTCAATGGCTGGCGCTGGAGTCCGGTGCGGCTTTCGTCGGCCAGCGCGAGCGCAAGCAATTGGTCCACGAGATGGCTGGCCCGCGCCTGGCTGGCAGCGATGTTCTGCAACTGCTCCCGCCAGACGTCCGGCGCCTGCTGGGCAAGGCCGTATTCGGCCAAGGCGCGTATTCCTGCCAGAGGCGTACGCAGTTCATGCGCGACATTGCCGGCAAACTCACGCTGAGCCGACGCGCTCTGCGCAAGCCGATCGAGCAGCGCATTGAGGGTGTCGCCCAACTGCTCGAGTTCGCGTGAGCTTCGGGCGACCGGCACGGGGGCAAGATCGTGAGCATCCCGCTTCTCCAGGGTCTGCCGCAGTTCCCCGAGTGGACGAAGCTCGCGTCCGATGCCGCGCCAGAGCCAAGTGGCCAGTGCCGCCAGAAGCACGAACTGCGGCGCGAGCGAATAGACCAGCAGCCGCTCAACCAGCACTGTTCGCGCCCGCGTGGTCTGGGCGATCACCACGCGATACGCGTCCGGCGCCTCATGGTTCAGCACCACGGCGCGCAATGCCTGGCCGCGATACAGCACATGCGAGAAGCGATATCGCGCGCCAGCCTCCGGCGCGGGCGCCTCCAGCCCTTCATGACCCGCCAGCAGCGACCCATCCGGCCGCAGCACGGCAAAGAACACCGCTTCGGACTGATCGAAAAGCACACTCGTCACCTCACGCGGCGAGAGCAACAACTCCATGCCGCGCTCGCCCGCCTGCACGTTGGCGGACACGGAATAGGCATCGTCGAGCATCGCCCGGTCGAAAGCCTGCTCGGTGAAATAGCTCGCCACATAGAGCGCGACTGCTGTCCCGACCAGCCACGTCAGTGCCAGCGGGAACAGCACGCGCTGCAGCACGCGCGCGGTCAACGATGGCGCCGCCGAGTTGCGCGGCGGCGTTCCGGTCACGCGTCGGCTTCCAGCAGATAGCCGATGCCGCGCAGGGTGCGAATGACGGCCCCGCTGCCGACCAATTTCTTGCGCAAGCGGGAAATGAATGCTTCGAGCGCGTTGTCGCCCAACGATTCATCGAAGGTCGAGAGCTTGTCGGACAGCTCTCGCTTGCTGATCGTGCGGCCGGGCGGGCTCATCAACTCCCATAGCACTTCGAATTCGCGGGCGGGCAGGTCGAGGGGCATGCTGCCGACACCGAAGCGCCGTGCTCGCCGGTCGAGGCGCAGCTGTCCGAGGATCGCAATGTCTTCCGTGCCCTGCGCTCGCCGGACGAGCGCGCGCAACCGCGCCTCGACTTCCGCGAGATCGAAGGGCTTGCCCAAATAGTCGTCCGCGCCCGCATCGAGCCCGGCGATCCGTTCCTCTGTGCGATTGCGCGCGGTAAGAACCAGCACCGGCGTCCGGTCGCCCCGGGCTCGCGCATGGCGCAATGCCGTCAATCCGCTCGCAAGCCCGCTGGTCGGGCTGACCGTTGCAGGCAAATTGAGATCCAGCAGCACGGCATCGAAAGTCTGCACTCGCCAGAGGTGATCTGCCTCCTCTACGCTTGCCGCCACGTCGACACGGTGACCCGCATCACCAAGGCTGCGCAGCATCACGCCGCGCAGGACCGCATCGTCTTCGACCAAGAGGATTCGCATCGGGATTGAGAGATGAAAAGGTACGTCTTTTTACAGCATGGAAGAGGCGGAGCGCCGCGAAGACCGGTAGGCTGGGCGCGTCACGTCCCCTCGCTGGACATTGACATCGTGAGAAGGTTCACACTCCCATTTCACTCAACTCGAAGGAGCAACCACGATGAGCCAGAAGATCCAGGTCACGGGCATGAGCTGCGGACATTGCGCAAACTTGGTGCAAAACGCCGTGCAGACCATCGACCCCAAGGCACAGGTCACGGTCGACCTCGAAACAGGTCATGTCGACGTGGTCAGCCAGCATCCGAGGGAAGACATCATCGTGGCGATCGAGAACGCCGGCTACAAGGCTCAATAACGCGGGCGCTGGCGCTGGCCTTGGCCGCGCCCTGGATGCTCAATCCGTAGGAATCCGGATCCGAAGCTGGCGCCGCGAAGGATCGGGCGCCGTTTCCGCAGAGAGGGGCGCGATGATTGCGGGAAACACCAGCGCCCGCGCCAACCCAGGCGAGCGACGCTGAAAATCTTCCAGCCCCGTCAACACTTTGTCGATCAGCGTGAGCCGCTTGGCCAGCGCCTGGGCCGCGCGCTCGGAATTCTTGGTCGCCTCGACCGCCACGACCTCATCCTGAAAGCCCTTCCAGTTCGATGGATCCAGCATGTTCGTGCAGGTCGAGATCGACGTCGACAACGCCCTCGCCGCATGCCACCAGCGCGCCGGCACGAAGATCATGTCTCCCGGCTTGAGCACCGTGCGATACAGCGTTGCCTTGGCCAGCAGCGGAAAGCGCACGCGATCCTGCATCACCGGGTCGTCGACCATCGATTGGTTCGGCAATGCCGAACGCGGATAGAGGTACTGGCTGTCTTCGGGTGGAAAGACCACGAATTCCTTCTCGCCGTAGATCTGGACGATGCCAGCGTGAGAGTTCTCGCCATCGAAATGCATGACCGGAAACTTGCTCCCGACCCCGCCCACCAGCAGCTTGAGGTAGCCGTCCGGACGGCGCCACTTTTCCGGCATTAGCGGGCTGGCATAGCGCCGCGGAAACGAAAACTTGATCTGCGGCCGCACGTCCGGCAGCAATTCCGGCAGCACCTCATGCAGGAACGATCGGTACATGTACGGACCCGGATTCTCGGCACTGGACGCAAGAACCTCGTCGATGAATTGATCRAAAGGCATATCCCGCCCGTAGCCGATCGCCACCGGCTGGCCGCCGAATCGCTTCTTGAAGTTCTCGGGCGTCCAGGTGCGCATGGCGGCCCAGCCTTTGCCGACGTTCGAAATCACGACCGGCTGGTTGCCATGCATGTAGCGCGCGAGGAAATCGTCGTAGCTCAGCTTGTCGCCGTCGACGCGTTCGATGGGAAGCCAGGGGGCCGGCGTGCGCGCCTCGCTTTCAATCGCGATTCCCCCGTCAAGGATATTTTGCATTTGCATACAAAGATACTACAAGGAAGCCCTTGGCTTGCCTAGCAACCATTGGTCGATGTCCAAAGGAACAGCTGCCGCCGGTCGCTACCATCGGCTCCCATGCTCCCCAACCCGCGCATCCTCCTCGTCGAAGACGAATCCGCCATTGCTGACACCGTGCAGTACGTGCTGCGCACCGATGGCTTCGTGCCGCTCTGGTGCCCGACGGCGCAGGAGGCTATCGCGCAGTTCACGGCCGATCCGCCCGCGCTTGCAATTCTTGACGTCGGTCTCCCGGACATGAACGGGTTCGAGCTCTTCAAGCGGCTGCAAGCGCTGCCCGGCGGCGCGCAGGTGCCCATGCTGTTTCTTACGGCGCGAAGCGATGAGATCGATCGCGTCGTGGGTCTGGAGCTCGGCGCGGACGACTACATCGCCAAGCCGTTTTCGCCGCGCGAACTGGTGGCACGCGTACGAACCATCCTTCGGCGCAGCGCACGCACCGGTCAAGCCCCGATCGCGCCTGTGCCCTCATCGTCGCCCTCGCCCTCGTCTTCGCCGGCATCGCCTTCGCCAACAATGCCTTTCGCACTCGACGCCGAACGCATGCAGATCCGCTACTACGGGCGCCTTCTCGAACTCTCGCGCTACGAATATGGGCTGCTGCGCCTGATGGTGCAGCGCCCCGGCCGCGTCTTCACGCGCGACGAATTGCTGCGGTTAGTGTGGGACGAATCGAGCGAAAGCTACGACCGCACGGTCGATGCGCACATCAAGACGCTGCGCGCCAAGCTCAAGGCGATCGCGCCGGACATCGAGCCGATCCGCACCTTGCGCGGCACGGGCTATGCGCTGAACGAAGAACTGCCTCAGAGCACGTGACAGGGTGAGCCGAAGAACACGCATCTTCGTCGGCATCCTGCTGATCTACACAGCGGGCATCGCATTCCTGCTCTATCGGGTGGTTGCCGACATCGATCCGCGCTACCGCGAATCAGCGGAGGAATCGCTGGTCGAGACATCTCAACTCATGGCGAGCCTGATCGAGCAGGACGTTATCGCCGGCGCCATCAACACCTCGCGGCTCGAGCCGTTGTTCCGATCGGTCTATGCCCGTCAGTTCTCGGCGCAAATCTACAACCTGCACAAGCGCCACGTCGAGCTCCGCGTCTACGTGACTGACCGCAATGGTCATGTGCTCTTCGACTCGCTGGGCCGCAGCACCGGGGCGGACTACTCGCAATGGGCCGACGTCAGCCGCTCGCTCGCCGGCACCTACGGCGCGCGCACTTCGCGCGACATCGAAGGCGATCCGATGACCTCCGTGATGTATGTGGGCGCGCCAATTCGCTGGAACGACGAGATCGTCGGCGTGGTCACCGTGGGCAAGCCGGTGCGCAGCTTCGGCCAGTTCGTGCAAGACGCTCGCGCGCGCACGCTAGGTGTCGGCGTGGGCTCGGCCTTTGCGCTGCTGGTGCTCGCGATCATCGTGTCGGTCTGGCTGGTGCGGCCATTCGGATTGATCTCGGACTATCTCGGCTGGCTGCGCAACCAGCGCAGCCCGACCCTCTCGCGGATGATCCGCCGCGCCGTAGATACCTTGCGCAGCGGCGTCGGCGAGATGCGGGATGCGCTCACCGGCCGCAACTATGTCGCCGACTACGTGCAGACCTTCACGCACGAGATCAAGAGCCCTCTGTCGGCGATCCGCGGCGCGGCGGAGCTGATCCAGGAACCGTCGATGCCGCAAGCCGTGCGCGAACGCTTTCTCGCCAACATCACGAGCGAAACGCAGCGCATCCAGGAGATTGTCGACCGCATGATGGAGCTCACGGCCCTGGAGGCGCGGCGCGCGCTGGAGCGCAGCGAACCGGTCGCGCTCGCGCCGCTTCTTCGTGAGGTCGGCGCGGGCGCGCAAGCCGCGGCCTCGGCGCGCGATATTCATGTGAACGTCGCCATCCACAACGAAGCCAGCGTCGAGGGCGACCCCTTTCTCCTGCGCCGCGCGATCAGCAATCTGCTGGACAACGCCATCGATTTTTCGCCTCCAGGCGCCGAGGTTCTTCTCGCGCTGGAGACAGGCGGCCGCAGAGCCCGAATCATGGTGCGCGATCGCGGACAAGGCATTCCGGACTACGCGAAAGACAAGGTGTTCGAGAAGTTCTATTCGCTCGCACGGCCGCACAACCGCAAGAAGAGCACCGGGCTCGGGCTCGCATTCGTCAAGGAAATTGCCACGCTGCACCGCGGCCGGGTCGAGCTCGCCAATGCGCCGCGCGGCGGCGCGCTGGCGACGCTCACACTGCCGCTGCTTTCACATCACTGACCAACCAGCGCCAGATAGGCCTTGCGCGTGCCGGGACTCACCGAGTCGATGAGCTGCTGGTAGGAGGTCTTGTGCCGAGCCAGCATGCGCGCGGACGCCACGGTCTTCGATTTGCAATACCAGTGGCAGGTGTGTTGCATCAGGAAGAGCTCGGCCGACATGGTGAAGGCCTTGGCCTTCGAGCTGCGGTGCGCCTCATTGCGCATCACGTCGGCGATGCCGCGTGCGTGGATCGCGAATGCCTTTCGCAGATCGAAAGTCAGGGCCGGAAAGAACTGGTGCGCGTAGGGAATGGCAAGGGGCAGCTTGCTCACGCGCGTCTCGCTTGCGTCGATGCTGGCAAACTCGGCCGCAAAGCTGTCGAACTGCGCGGACAGCTTCTGCTCGGTGCTGTCCAGAAGGGCCCATATCTGGGCGCGACGTTCCACGTCGTCTTCGCCGAGGCACCGCAGATAGCCTTCGGTGAGGTTCTCCATCAGCTTTTCGATCTGGTAGTGGCCCAGATGGCTGCCCAGCAATGCGATGCGGCGGCGCTGATCGACTGACTTGAGAATGGAGGCGCCGACGACGATGAAGGTCGCCAGGATCAGAATTTCCATGACTGCGTGAGAAGAGAGGGATGTGGAGTGTAGATACCTCCGCAAGCCCCCTCGTCTTGGGGCGCTACCTGAACAGATCGAGGATGCGGTTGCGCTCTTCGGGCGCCGCCGGCGGGCTCACCGGCACCCCGGCCAGTTCCTCCGCCGTCGGAGCGGGCGCCTGGACCTGGGTGTCGACGCCCAGGCTCGCGATGCCGCGGCCCGGCGCGTAGTCATCGAAATACCATTCGCCTTCGACGTTGACCACGCCCGCAGGCGCGCGCGGCTCGCTCACCGGAACGCCTTGCAGCGCGGTCTGCATGAAGCCGACCCAGATCGGCAAGCTCAGGCTGCCGCCGGTTTCACCTCGAACGCCCAGCTGACGGGGCGTGTCGTAGCCCACCCATGCAATGCCGACCATCGTCGGCTGAAAGCCCGCAAACCAAGTGTCGAAGGAATCGTTGGTCGTGCCGGTCTTGCCAAAGAGGTCGTTGCGCTTAAGCGCCTGGTGGGCCTTCGTCGCGGTGCCGCCATTGACGACGCTCTGCAGCAGCGATCCCATCACGAAGGCGTTGCGCGCTGGGATCGCGCGCTTGTCTTCCCCAAGCACCGGAGGCTCGGTCTCCAGCAATACCTTGCCCCGCAGATCGGTGACGCGCGTCACAAGATAGGGATTGACGCGATAGCCGCCGTTGGCGAACACCGAATACGCAGCCGCCATCTGCATGGGCGTGACGGACCCGGCACCCAGTCCCATCGGCAGATTCGCCGGTTGCCTCTCGCGGTCGAAGCCGAAGCGCGTGATCCAATCCTGCGCGTAGTCGACGCCAATCGACTGCAGCACGCGGAGCGTGACGAGGTTCTTCGACTCTTGCAGCGCACGGCGCAGCGTGATCGGCCCTTCGTAAGTGCCCTCGAAGTTCTTCGGCTCCCAGGCTTGTCCACCCGGGCCCGCTTCGAAATACAGGGGCGCATCGTTGACGACGGTGCTCGGCGTGAAACCCTTTTCGAGCGCCGCGGAATAGATGAAGGGCTTGAAGCTGGAGCCCGGCTGGCGCCACGCCTGCGTGACGTGGTTGAACTTGCTCTTGCCATAGTCGAAGCCGCCGACCATGGCCTTGATCTCACCGGAGCGCGGATCGAGTGCAACGAATGCGCCTTCGACTTCCGGCAGCTGGGTGATCTCCCAGCCACCCTTCGCAGTCTTTGCCACGCGGATCACGGCACCGCGCCGGATCTTGATGGCGGCAGGCGCCTTGTCCGACAGACCCGACTGCGCAGGCCTCAAACCCTCGCCCGAGATCTGGAGCGTCTCTCCATTCGCGCGGACAGCCTTGACCTCCTTCGCGTTGGCCTGGAGAACCACGGCCGCGATCACGTCGCCGTTGTCCGGATGGTCGGCGAGCGCATCGTCGACAGCGTCATCGAGATCCTTGGGATCGTCCGGAAGCTCCGCAAAAGCCTCAGGGCCGCGATAGGGCTGGCGGCGCTCGTAATCCATGATGCCGCGGCGCAGCGACCGGTAGGCCGCCGCCTGGTCAGCGGCGACGATCGACGTGTAGACGTTCAGGCCGCTCGTGTAGATGCTGTCGCCGTACTGCGCATGCATCATCTGCCGCACCATCTCGGCGGCGTGCTCCGCGTGCAGGCGGTTCGGGTCGGCAGCATCGCGCAGATGCAGTTCTTCCGACTTGGCTTGCGCCGCTTGCTCGGCGGTGATGAAGCCGGTCTCCTGCATGCGGTCGATGACGTAGAGCTGCCGCGCACGCGCACGGCGCGGATTGCTCACCGGATTGTTCGTGCCCGGCGCCTTGGGCAGCCCCGCCAGCATCGCGGCCTCGGCGATCGTGACGTCCTTCAGCGGTTTGCCGAAGTAGGTATCGGCAGCGGCCGCGAATCCGTAGGCGCGATTGCCCAGGTAGATCTGGTTCAGGTAGATCTCCAGGATCTGGTCCTTGCTCAGCTCGCGCTCCAGTTGCATGGCCAGCAGGATCTCGTAGGTCTTGCGGCTCAGCGTGCGCTCCGAACTCAGGTAGACATTGCGCGCCACCTGCATCGTGATGGTCGAAGCGCCCTGCTGTCTTCCGCCCTTCAGGCTCGCGACCGCCGCACGCAGGAAGCCCTTGTAGTCCACACCGCCATGGTCATAGAAGCGCGCGTCCTCGACCGCCAGGACGGCGTCTTTCATGACCTGGGGAATATCCGCGAAAGGCGTGAGATTGCGGCGCTCCTCGCCGAATTCGCCGATGAGGCTGCCGTCGGACGAAAACACCCGCAGCGGCAGCTTGGGTCGGTAATCGGAAAGCTCCGAAATATTGGGCAGCTTGGGATAGATCAGGACCGCCGCAATGCCCGCGGTGATCAGAAGCACGAGCGCGCCGGCCGCGACGATGGTGCCGCCCCACAAGGCGATGCGCCGAAGCCGGGTCGACCGCTGGGCCGGCCCGCTGGAAGATGATGTTTTGGACATGGCAAGAAGCGTCGACGGAGGGGAAAAGCTCGGGGAGTCCGTTGCGGAACCGCACTTTGCTATCGAATAGATAGCAGCAGATGGCGGCATGGCGCTGTCGACCCGCAGTAGGAGCGCTCAGACAATTCTCAAGTTCCCCACCGAAATTGCATAAGAAGCGAGGTCCTCATACTCGCCCATGGAACTGAAGCCCATATGAAGTCCCCGCCCGCCGGGACTTCATACAGGCTTCACACAAGGCCGCTGGCTTCAAACAGGCTTCCAACTGTCTTCTCGCCCGCCCACGACATTGGCTCCCGTGCACTGTTGCACGACACCCCTCCGAGGGACAAGGACCCAAGTCATGGACGCCACTACACCCCGCCCCGGCCGCTGGCTCTGGCTCGGCACATTCGGCCTCGCGGCTGCTTGCTTCTTCATGCTCGTGGCGCAGCCCGCAGAGGCCCAGGAAGGGCCCGCGCCGCGCCCCAAGACCGAAAGCCCGTACTTCTTCGTCAAAAGCGACGATCCCGAGGTCGATCGCCTGCCGCTCAAGGGCACCGAAGTCGACGTGAAGATTTTGGGCGTGATTGCCGACGTCACGGTCACGCAAACCTATCGCAACGAAGGCCTCCGCCCCATCGAGGCGAAATACGTGTTCCCTGGTTCGACCAAGGCGGCGGTCAGCGGGCTTAACGTGCGGCTTGCCGATCGCCTGATCACGGCGCAGATCCGCGAGAAGGCACAGGCACGCATCGACTACGACAACGCCAGGAAAGAAGGCAAGACGGCCGCGTTGCTCGAACAGCATCTGCCCAATGTCTTCCAGATGAACGTCGCCAACATCCTGCCCGGCGACGACGTCAAGGTCGAACTGCGCTACACCGAACTGCTGGTTCCCCAGGGCGGCAACTACCAGTTCGTGTTTCCGACGGTCGTGGGGCCGCGGTACAACAGCCCGCAATCGGAAAACGCGCAGGCCCGATGGGTCGCACAGCCGGTCCTGCGTGCGGGCATTGCAAGCGGCGCCGCATTCAAGCTCAAGGTCGCGCTCGACACTCCGCTCGGCATCAAGGAGATCCGCTCGCTGACGCACGAGATCGAAGTCAGCCGCCGCGACAACGACTCTCATGCCGACATTGCGCTGACCCGATCCGCCGAACCCGCAGACAACCGCGACTTCGTGCTCGACTATCGCCTGGCGGGCGAGAAGATCGAATCGGGCCTCATGCTCTACAAGGGCCAGGGCGAGAACGCGGAGAACTTCTTCCTCGCCATGGTCGAGCCGCCGAAGTCCGTTGCCGCCAGCGCCATCACGCCCCGCGACTACATCTTCGTGGTCGACATCTCGGGCTCGATGCACGGCTTTCCGCTGAACACGGCCAAAGTCGTGCTGGAGCGCCTGATCGGCGGGCTGCGGCCGAGCGACACCTTCAACGTGCTGCTGTTCTCGGGCAGCAACCGGATGCTGTCGCCGCATTCGGTGCCCGCCACGCGCGCCAACATCGATCAGGCGCTCTCCACCATCGGCAACTACAGCGGCGGCGGCAGCACGGAGCTGATTCCGGCACTGAAGCGCGCCTATGCCGAACCCAAGGCAAAGGACGTGTCGCGCACGATCGTGGTCGTGACCGATGGCTACGTCACGGTCGAGCGCGAGGCTTTCGAGCTGGTCCGCAAGAACCTCTCCAATGCCAATGTGTTCGCCTTCGGCATTGGCTCGTCCGTCAATCGGCACCTCATGGAAGGCATTGCACGTGCAGGCATGGGCGAGCCCTTCATCATCACCGACCCCCTTCAGGCGCCTGAACAGGCCACCCGCTTCCGCCGCATGATCGAGTCACCGGTGCTCACCAGCGTCAAGGCTCGATTCGAAGGACTCGACGTTTATGACGTGGAGCCGGCCGCGCTGCCCGACGTGCTGGGCGAGCGTCCGGTGATCGTGTTCGGCAAGTGGCGCGGCGAGCCCAAAGGCCGCCTCGTGATCGAAGGCCGGAGCGCCAGCGGCCCCTATCGCCAGGAACTGGAGGTCGATCCCCACGCACCGCGCGGCACCGCCGCCTTGCGCAGCCTCTGGGCCCGTCATCGCGTCGCGAGCCTGAGCGATCAGGAAGCGCTGGAAGGCGGCGACGAGTTCCGCCAGCGCATCACCGATCTGGGCCTGCGCTACAGCCTTCTCACGCAATACACGAGCTTCATCGCTGTCGACGAAGTGGTGCGAAACGCAGCACCGCAGAACAACGTCGGCATCGACCAGCCGTCGCCGCTGCCCAAGGGCGTCAGCGAATTGGCGGTCGGGCAAAGCCTGGGCGCCGAAGTGCCGAGCACACCCGAACCCGAGGTGTTCGGCGCCGTCGCGGTGGTGCTGTCGATGCTGGCGATGCTGCGCCGTCGCGCACGCCGCAACGACGCGCGTCGATTCACTTCGTGAACGGGGAGGAACGACGCCATGACGCTCGCAGGCCTTGCACAAACCCATCCGCGTGTCATCGATTGGGGCATCCAGCTCGATCGCGCGCCCGCCGCAGGCTTGCTGGCTTTGCAAGCCGCCGCCCTCGCGCCACACTGGATCTGGATGGCCCAGCGGCTGCGCGACGGATCGGACGATCCGCTCGGATTGCTGGCACTCGCAGCCCTGGCCGTACTGACCTGGAAATTGCGGCGCGAGCTTCGGACTTCACCCCGGCTTGGTTGGCTCTCGGCGGCCACGCTCGGCACGTTGGCAGCCACCCTTCTGCGTACCGGTGCAGGGGCGTTGCCATCGATTCCGCCGCTTGCAGCCGGTCTTGTCGCGGTGCTCTCGGTGGCGTGCGCGATGCTGGCCTTTCTGCCAAAGCGCGTGCCGGCACTGCCTGTCGCAGCCCTCGCTGTGCTGGCACTGCCGCTCTTGTCCTCGCTTCAGTTCTATGCGGGCTATCCCCTGCGCGTGCTCGTCGCCGAGGCCTGCCGCTGGATGCTGGCATCCGGATTCGACGTGATGCGTGAAGGCAGCAGCCTGTGGATCGACGGGCAATTGGTGATCGTCGACGCCCCGTGCTCCGGCGTGCAGATGGTCTGGCTTGGCTACTTCACCGCGTGCGTGGTGGCGTTGTGGGCCGRGCGCGACGATCGAGGTTTTCTCGCGCGCTTGCCAGCGGTCGGCCTGCTGGTGCTGGCCGGCAACATCATTCGCAATGGCGTGCTGATGGCCCTCGAAGCAACGGGACATTCGCCGGCGCCCTGGGCGCACGAGCTGTTCGGCCTGGCCATCCTTGCGCCGGTCTGCGGCGGCATCGCGTGGGTCATGGGTCGTACCGTTTTCACATCCCCCGGAGGCCGCAGTGTCCATCACGTTCCTTGACCGCTGGTTCGCCAATCGATTCGTGAACCGGATCGCTCACAAGTCACTCTTCGCGGCCGCGATGCTGTTGTGCGTGGTCTGGTCCGCTGCCACGGCCTTGCACCCACGCATGGAGCCCGGTTCCCGCGCCGCCTTCCAGGAGTGGCCAGCCGAATGGGACGGCGAACCGCTGCGGCCCCTGGCCCTCGGCGAAGTGGAGCAGCGATTCGCCGCCCACTTTCCGGGCGCCATTGCCCGGCTGACCGATGGCCGGCAAGTCCTGGTCATGCGACGCGTCGACAAGCCGACCCGCATGCTCCACCCTGCCGCCGATTGCTATCGTGCGCTCGGCTACGGCATCGCACAGGCGCGGCTGGAGCGAGACGTCCATGGCCGACTGTGGCGTTGTTTCGTCGCCGAGCGCAGCGGCATACAGAAATTGCACGTCTGCGAGCGCATCGTCGATGCCGATGGCAACGCTTTCGCCGACACTTCAGCCTGGTACTGGGCGGCAGCCAGTGGCCGTTCGAACGGGCCCTGGCAAGCTGTGACCCTGGCCAGACCGATCGAGTGAGAGAGATTTGCTCAAAAAAGCGCTGCTTTATTTTTTCTTCGCGACCCTGGCCCTGGTGCTGACCGCCGCGGTCGCCGCGTTCCTGATCGTGAGACTGGCGCTGGCCCCCGGCCCCGACGAGTGGCCAGCCCGTGTCCCGGCCGGCCCGCTGTCTTTCGATGTCGGCGTGCCGACAGCCATCCGGCTGGCGACTTCGTCATGGTTCGCGCCCTGGATTGCCGGCCGGACGCTCGACACCAGGTTCGGCCCTGTCGCTTTTGGCTGGAACGAGCCTACGGGCACGCTTGAACTGCAATGCGCCCCCTGCAGCGCGACGGTGCCCGCGCTGGGCAGCGCACCCATTCGGTTCGAGCGCCTGAAGGCCACCGTGCGGCGCGACGCGGGCACGCTCAGCGGCATTCTCGAAGCCTCGCCTTCCGATCCAACCTCGACCGTCACCGAGGCCAAGGGCGACCAGACGCTCCACGCACGATGGGATGGACGCCTGTCGCAGAAGGCCCTGCTCCTCAACATTAACGTGCCGGAAGCACCGATCGCCAGCTGGTACGCCATCCTGGCACCTGATTTGGCCGAGCTGCGGCGGGCACGCATCGGCGGCACGCTGGGCCTGCACGCCCAAGTCGCCCTCCCGGCGGGTACGTTCTCGTTGCAGCCGCAGATCAGCCAGTTCACCGTCGACGGATTGGGGACCGAGGCGATCGCCAACGCACGCACCGTTTGCGGCGCACCAAGCCGGCTCACGAGCGAAAGCTGGCTCGCCCGCGCCGTCATCGCGGCCGAAGATCAACGCTTTTTCATGCATCCCGGCTACGACCTCACCGAACTGGCCGCCTCACTGGAAACCAACCAGAAAGCGTCCAAAGTCGCTCGGGGCGGCAGCACGCTGACCCAGCAACTGGCCAAATTCCTCGTCACCGGCGGACAGCAAAACGCCGACCGCAAGCTGCGCGAGTTGCTCTACGCGGTCGAAATGGAGCAGACGCTGGGCAAGGCGCGCATCCTCCAGCTGTACCTCGACAACGCACCGTGGGGCGCCCAGATCTGCGGCGCGGAAACCGCGGCACGCACCTATTTCAAGCGCTCTGCGCGCAATCTCGAACCGGCGCAGGCGGTGTGGCTGGCTGCCATGCTGAACAACCCGGCCGCCGCCGTGCGCAAGTGGCAGCAGGAAGGCAACATCAATCTCGATCGCGCAAAGTGGGTGGCGGACGGCGTACGCGGCATCACCAAGCCTCAACGGGACGCGCTGCTGAGCAAAGTCGCCGCAGCCCGCTTCGCACCACCCTGACGTGGCTGGGATCGCTGGCACATGTCTTGCGATGACACGCATCAATGGATGCTGTCACCGCCCCTCCGCCCGCAGCCGTTGAGATCGTCGCGCTGACCAAGCGCTACGTCGCCGGTGCGCCGCCCGCCGTCGACCAGATCGACCTGCGCATCGCCAGCGGCAGCTACTGCTGCCTGCTGGGCCCATCGGGTTGCGGCAAGAGCACGACGCTGCGAATGGTCGCGGGTCACGAGTCAGTATCGGGCGGAGACATCTTGCTGGACAACCGCAACATCACCAACCTGCCCGCCGCAGCGCGGGGCACGGCGATGATGTTCCAGAGCTTCGCGCTCTTTCCACATCTCTCGGCGCTCGACAACGTCGCCTTCAGCCTCAAGATGAAGGGCGTGTCCAAGAGCGAGCGCCACAAGCGCGCCAGGAACCTGCTGGAGCGCGTCGCGATGGGCCAGCTCGCAGAACGCAAGCCGGGAGAGCTCTCGGGCGGACAACAGCAGCGGGTCGCTTTGGCGCGCGCGTTGATCACCGAACCGCGCGTCTTGCTGCTCGACGAGCCGCTTTCGGCACTTGACCCTTTCTTGCGGATCCAGATGCGCGCCGAGTTGCGCCGCTGGCAGAAGGAATTGGGCCTCACCTTCATTCACGTCACCCATTCGCAGGAAGAAGCGATGGCGCTGGCGGACACGATGGTCGTCATGAACCACGGGTTGATCGAACAGGTCGGTCCGCCGCATCAGGTCTACAACCATCCAACCAGCGAATTCGTCGCGCGCTTCATGGGCGGCCACAACGTCTTCGCCGTGCATGACGGACTCATCGCGGTGCGCAACGATCACATGCAGATCGCGCCGGCGACCGGCGCCGCAGGAGAGACTGGCTTGCCGGCGCACGTCACCGATGTGGAATACCAAGGCACCTACGTGCTGCTCGGACTGCGGCTCACGGGCGTGCGGCCCGAGCAAAGCAGCGTCTCGGTGCTGCTGTCCGAAAAGGCCTTCGTCAGCCGCACCTTCGAAGTCGGCGAGAGCGTGCGCCTGAGCTGGTCAGAGGCCGACGCCCGCCCGCTCGGCGCCGGCGCCACACGCCCTGTCAAACCTGGCAACGGCGCACCGATTCCGCTGCGCGAACCCCTCGCCGCGCTGGCCGCAATGGCCGCCTGACAAGCCGCAAGAAGCCCGGGTAGCAACCGCCGTCCTCCTCAGTTTCCTCACCACCGCCTCTTCGGAGACCACCATGTCCAAAAAAATCGAAACACCCTCCACCGGCGTGCAGCGCCGCACGCTGCTGCAAGGCACAGCGGGCATCCTCGCGAGCGGCGTCTTCCCCGCCATCCATGCACAGGAAAAGACCGTGCTGCGCTATCTCGGTACCGCGGTCAACCAGGACAAGGCGATCGCGGAGAAATTCAAGGCCGACACAGGCATCGAAATCCAGTACGTGGCAGTCACCACGGACGACGTCACCAAGCGCGCGGTGACCGCGCCCAACAGCTTCGACCTGATCGATACGGAGTACTTCTCGCTCAAGAAGATCGTGCCCACGGGCAACCTCAAGGGCATCGACACTCAGCGCGTGAAGAATGCCGACAAGATCACCACGCTCTTCACAAAGGGCGAAGTCGCTGGCAAGAAGGTCGGCAGCCAAGGCACTGCGCCCATCAAGGTGATCTACCTGGAAGGCGAGAAAAGCAAGGCATTCGCGGCGTCGCCGACGCGGTTCATGTCGCTCATTCCGACCACCTATAACGCCGACACGCTCGGCATCCGGCCCGATCTGATCAAGCGGCCGATCGGCTCTTGGGCCGAGCTGCTCAATCCCGAGTTCAAGGGCAAGTCGGCGATCCTGAACATCCCGTCGATCGGCATCATGGACGCGGCGATGGTGGTGGAGTCCAAGGGCATCCACAAGTACGCGGACAAAGGCAACATGACGAAGGCCGAGATCGATCTCACGATCAAGACGCTGATCGAAGCCAAGAAGGCGGGGCAATTTCGTGCGCTGTGGAAGGACTTCAACGAGTCGGTGAACCTCATGTCGTCAGGCGAAGTCGTGATCCAGTCGATGTGGTCGCCTGCGGTCACCGCCGTGCGAAGCAAAGGCATCGACTGCACCTTCCAGCCGCTGAAGGAAGGCTACCGCGCCTGGGCCTCCGGCTTCGGCCTGCCGGCAACGTTGTCGGGCAGGAAGCTCGACGGTGCGTATGAATTCATCAACTGGTTCCTCGATGGCTGGGCGGGTGCCTACCTCAATCGCCAGGGCTACTACAGCGCTGTCCTGGACACCGCAAAGGCCAAGATGGAGCCATACGAGTGGGCCTATTGGATGGAAGGCAAGCCTGCGGCGCAGGACATCAAGAGCCCGCAAGGCGACGTCATCGCCAAGGCCGGTGCGGTGCGCGACGGCGGCAGCTACGAAGAGCGCATGGGCGCAATTGCCTGCTGGAACGCCGTGATGGACGAGAACGAGTACATGGTGAGGAAGTGGAACGAATTCGTGGCGGCATGAAGCTCGCCCCCCAGGTTGGCTCACTCCGTGTAGCCGCCCACCCCCCTGCCGGGGGGCGACACCGGCGGCCCGGCAAAGCCGGTTCCGCGGTGTCTCACGAACAGGCTTCGTGCGGCTCGCCTCGAGAAATCAACTTTGCTTCTTCGTCATGAGCACTCTTGTTGCGGGCGGCGATGCCGCCCCATCGGCCGCCCGCCCGCTTAACGCGTGGTGGCAGGCGGCGCCGTTCGCGCTGGTGTTCGTGTTGTTCTTCCTGATTCCTCTGTCGCTGATCGCGATGGTCAGCCTGTGGAACTTCAACGAGTACGAACTCATCCCGGCGCTGTCGGCGCGCAACTACCTGAGCATCTTCGAAGGGTGCTCGCACCTCACGGACAACGGTGACCTGTGCGTCACGCTGTCCACCTACATCAGCACGCTCAAGTTCTGCCTGCTGGTTTGGGCGATCACTCTGTTGATCGGTTTCGCGGTTGCCTACTTCCTGGCTTTTCATGTGCGTTCGCCGGGCATGCAGACGCTGCTTTTCGTCCTGTGCACGGTGCCGTTCTGGACTTCGAACGTGATTCGCATGATCTCGTGGGTGCCGCTCCTGGGGCGCAATGGGCTGGTGAACCAAGGCCTCATGGGCATCGGGCTGATCGACTCGCCTGTCGAATGGTTGCTGTTCTCGGACTTCTCGGTGGTGCTCGCCTTCGTGCACCTGTACACGATGTTCATGATCGTGCCGATCTTCAATTCGATGATGCGCATCGACCGCTCGCTGCTCGAAGCAGCCAGCGACTCCGGCGCGTCCGGCTGGCAGACGCTGTGGAACGTGATCGTGCCGCTCTCGCGCACGGGCATCCTGATCGGCTCGATCTTCGTCATCACGATCGTGATGGGTGACTTCGTGACGATCGGCGTGATGGGCGGACAGCAGATCGCATCAGTGGGCAAGATCATCCAGGTGCAGACCTCGTACCTGCAGTTTCCGCTGGCGGCCGCGAACGCGATGATCCTTTTGGCGGTGGTGCTCATGATCATCTGGGGCCTCACGCGGCTCGTCGACATCCGCAAGGAACTATGAACATGCGGATCGGCGAACAACGCTCGGCGGGCTTCTGGCCTCTGGCTTTTGTCTTCTCGGTCTTCGTGCTGTTTCTCTACGGGCCGATGATCACGATCTTCGTGCTCAGCTTCCAGGGGCCCGAGGGCGGCCTCACGTTTCCGCTGCGCGGTGTTTCGCTGCACTGGTTCTACAAGCTGGCCGAAGGGCTTGGCACGGTGGACATCGGCGCTGCATTCCGGCGCTCGCTGATGCTGGGCACCGTCGTGATGCTGTTCACTGTGGTGCTGTCGGTGCTGGCGGGCCTTGCCTTCCGCAAGAGCCTCAAGGGCGGCAACGCGCTTTTCTTCATCACCGTGGCGAGCCTGATCATGCCGTCGATCATCGTGTCGCTTGGCATCGGGCTGCAGTTCCGCCTGCTTGATGCGGGGATCAAAGGTGCGCTGACTGCGCTCGATGCGACCGGCACGCTCGAGAACTACGGCACTGCATTGGGCCTGCTCACCTCAGCCCTCGGCGCGCATCTCACGTGGACGCTTCCGTTCGGGCTCCTGATCATGTTTGCCGTGTTCAACCGCTTCAATCCTGCATACGAAGAAGCGGCTCGCGACCTCGGAGCAACGCCCTGGCAGACCTTTTGCCACGTCGTGCTGCCCCTGATCGGGCCGTCCGTCGTGGGGATCGGCATGTTCGGCTTCACGCTGAGCTGGGACGAGATCGCGCGCACCTCGCAGGCGATCGGCGACGTCAATACCTTGCCGCTCGAACTCCAGGGCCTCACATCGACGGTGACGACGCCTTCCATCTATGCGCTCGGCACGGTGACCACTGTCGTGTCCTTTGCTGTCATGGGGCTTGCCCTGGGTGCCGCAGCGCTTCTGCGAAGACGGGCGACGCGTCCCTGCTGATGGCTCGTCTGCTCATCATCAATCCCAACACCTCCGCTTCGGTGAGCCAGTTGCTCGAGCGCCATGTGCGCGCCCAGGCCGGAGATGCGCTTGAAGTGCACACGATCACCGCCCGCTTTGGCGCACCGTACATCGCCAACGAGGCCGGCTACGCGGTTGCGCAGCACGCCACGCTCGATGCCTGGGCGGTCGCGCATGCGCACGGCGAGCGCCCCGACGCCGTGCTGATCGGCTGCTTCGGAGATCCGGGTCTGTTCGCGATGCGCGACGGTGCGGGGGTGCCCGTCAGCGGGCTCGCGGAGGCCGCCTTCACGTCCGCCGCAAAGTACGGCCGCTTCGCCGTCGTGACCGGCGGCGAGCCGTGGCGCCCGATGCTCGAACGGCTGGCGTGGTCGCTCGGATATTCGCCATCGCTCGCGGGTATCCACACCTTGGCACCGACCGGAGCACAACTCGCGGCCGACCCGATCGCCGCCCACGCACTGCTTGCCGAAGCCTGCCGCGACGCGGCCCTGCGCTTCGATGCGCGAGCGGTCATCCTGGGCGGCGCGGGCCTTGCCGGCATGGCCGCCGAAATCGCCCCTGCGGTGCCCGTCCCTGTCATCGACAGCGTGCATGCCGGTGCCGACTGGGCGGTGCTCGCGACCCAGGCGGCTCCCGCATCGGGCGCCACTCGGACGGGCTTCGGCATCGCCTGGCAAAGCGTCTCCTGGGAACTCGAAGCGCTCGGCTGAGGCGCCCCCACCCCTAGCGCGGTCGTCCCGACCGTGCCACCATGCTTGGATGACCACACCCACTCCAAACCACGCCCACAGCGCGCACGCGGTCGAACCGATCGCCCTGGCCCAACCCCGTGGCGTCGACCAGATCGTTGCCGGCGTGTCCACCAGCGACGGAGATGGCGTCAAGCTCACCCGCGTGCTGCACCAGACGCTGCAGCAGCGGCTCGATCCCTACCTGATGCTCGACGCCTTCGGCAGTGACAACCCCGGGGACTACATCGGCGGCTTTCCGAGCCACCCGCACCGTGGCTTTGAAACCGTGACCTACATGATCTCGGGGCGCATGCGTCATCGGGACAGCCATGGCCACGAAGGGCTGCTGTCCAACGGCGGCGTGCAATGGATGACGGCCGGCCGCGGCCTCGTACACAGCGAGCTGCCGGAACAGGAAGAAGGCCTCATGGAGGGCTTTCAGCTGTGGCTCAACCTGCCGGCCAAGGACAAGATGCGCGAGCCCTGGTATCGCGACATCCAGAGCCATGAGATTCCGGAATTCGTCACGCCGGCAGGCGTTCGGGTGCGTGTCATTGCTGGCGAAAGCCACGGCGTCGCCGGCGCGATGCAGCGTGAACATACCGAGCCGGTCTACCTCGACATCGCGCTGCCACCCGGTGCCGAATTTGCGCAGCCACTGCCGGACCACTACAACGCGTTGATCTACGTGTTTCGCGAGTCGATCTACATCGGAAGCAGCGAGATCCCGACCAAGCGCATGGCGATACTCGCGAACGACCCGGGCAGCGATGGCGTCGTGCTCCGCGCGCCCGCCTCCAATCACAGCATTGCGCGAGCGCTCCTGATCGCCGGCAATCCGCTGCACGAGCCGATCGCCCAATATGGGCCTTTCGTCATGAACACCCGAGAGCAGGTGACGCAGGCCGTGCATGATTTCCAGAACGGAAAGTTCAGCTGAAGCGGAGGCTGAAACCAAGGCCGAAGGCGGCGCGAGCGTTCATCTATCTTTACGCCCGCTAACCCGACCCTCACCGTCGCGAAACACGGGCTCGCCACACTTCCCTTCACCTGCTGCCCATCGGCGGCGGGCTTCTTCGAAAGGAAGCACTCTCATGATCTCGTCTCGCAAAAGCCTTCTCTGTGCCGGTCTGCTGGCAGTCTCGTTTGCCTCGACTGGCGCCTTCGCGCAAGCGACCCCAACGCCAGTGACGCCTGCTCCAGCAGCGGTCGCACCGCAGCCTGGCGCGAATCCTTCGCACACACGGCCGGACCGCGCGCAGCGCTTCGAGCAGATGCAGCAGCGCCACGCGCAGCATCTCGCAGAGTTGAAGGAAAAGCTCAAGCTCACGCCTGCGCAGGAAAGCGCGTGGAGCACGTTCACGGCCGCGCAGCAGCCGCCGGCGCCCCCTTCAGGCCAGCCGCCCCGTATGGACCGCGCCGAGTTTGCCAAGCTGACCACGCCGCAACGGCTTGACCTGATGCAATCGCGTCAGGCCGAACGCACCGCCAGGTTTGCCAAACGGGCCGAGGCCACGCGGACTTTCTATGCTGGACTGACGCCCGATCAGCAGAAGACCTTCGATGCCGAGTCGATGCGGCGCTTCGGCCCTGGCGATCGGGGTGAACATGGCGAACACGGCGGCCGTCGCCATCCAACGGCGCCAGCCAGCAAGAGCTGAGCCTCGTCAGCGGATCCCGAAGCCCGCGGCGGAAGTGCCGCGGGCTTTTTCATTTTTGGTTCGCCGGACCTCGAGCCTATTGGGGCGTGCCAGTCTTGGTCGTCGGATTGGTCGGCACGTCAGGCCGCTCACCCTTTTGGCCAAACTGCGGCTTGGCTTTGCGCCCCGACTGGCTCACTTCCGCGCGCGACATCTCGCCCGTCGGCTGCGCAACGGCATTGGGTTGGTTGTTCACGGTCGTTGATGCTTCGCCCTTGGGCACCTGGTTGTTGGCGTTGTTTCGGTTGTGCGCACGCGCCTCTGCCTTCACCGCCTCGCGTGAAGCCGGCTGCGTGCCGTCGGGCCGCTGGGTAGGATTGCCGACGCCCGCCGGAGTCTTCGTACTCGCCTGGCCGGCCACCGCAGGGTCGGGCTGCGCCGGCTGCGAGGTCATCTGCGCGGACGCAATGCCCGCCAGGCCGAGAAGTCCGGCCAAAACGGTGCTCGTGAACAGTGCTTGCTTCATGATGGCTCCTGTCTTGTCTCTCATGGAATGGAATCCACCGTAGGAGGGGTGCCTGCTGCGACATGTGAGGAGCGGCACGCCGTGCCTGTAGGAGCACGCCCATGAGCCGCGCAGGCTGGCAAAGAACGTGGTGCGTTCCTACACTTGCCGAACTTTGGCCAGCTTACAAACTTCAACTGTGAAGCCCTCGTCCCACACGGCGGCTGTGATGCCCTTGCCGACCTCGCTCAAAGTCATGACCGTGAACACCCACAAGGGCTTCACGGCCCTGAATCGCAAGTTCATCCTTCCGGAGCTCAGGGAAGCGGTTCGTACAGTGGGCGCGGACGTCGTGTTTCTCCAGGAAGTGCTCGGCACGCACTCGCGCCATTCGCGCAAGATCGACAACTGGCCGGAGGCGCCGCATTACGAGTTCCTCGCGGACACGATGTGGCCCCAGTTCGCCTATGGCCGGAACGCCGTCTACCCCAAGGGGCACCACGGCAACGCGGTGCTCTCGAAGTTCCCGATCGTGCACCACCGAAACCACGACGTGTCGATCACCGGACCCGAGAAGCGAGGACTGCTGCATTGCGTATTGCGGCTGCCCGCAAGGCCTGTCGACGTGCATGTGATCTGCGCGYACCTCGGGCTGGCTGAAAGCCATCGGCAGGAGCAGCTCGACCTGCTCTGCCATATCGTGCGCGACGAGGTGCCGGCCGACGCGCCCTTGATCGTTGCGGGCGATTTCAATGACTGGCGCGGCAAGGCGCATCGCATCCTCGAAGTGGGCGCCGCGTTGCGGGAGGTGTTCGTGCTCGCGAACGGCAACGCCGCGAGGACCTTTCCGGCGCGGTTTCCGGTGTTGCCGCTGGACCGCATCTACGTGCGCAACGCGGCGGTGCATGCGCCGGTGGTGCTGCCCCGAAGGCCCTGGTCGCATCTTTCGGACCATGCGCCGCTCGTCGCGGAGATCCAGCTGTGAGCGCGGCCGGCAGTCAGCGCTGGATCGGCGGCAACCAAGTCGAGTTGCTCGAGAACGGCGAGACATTTTTCCCGCGTGTGTTCGACGCCATCCGAAGCGCGCGCCAGGAGGTCATCGTCGAAACTTTCATCCTGTTCGAGGACAAGGTGGGCAAGGCGCTCCACGCCGCCATGCGCGCGGCTGCCCAAAGAGGTGTGAAGGTCGACCTCATGGTCGACGGCTTCGGTTCGCCGGACCTTTCGCCTGAGTTCATCGAAGGGCTGACCTCCGCCGGCGTCAAGGTGCGTGTGTTCGATCCCGGCAGGCGCCTGTTCGGGCAACGGCTCAACGTCTTCCGCCGCATGCATCGGAAGATCGTGGTCATCGACGGATCGATCGCCTTTGTCGGCGGCATCAATTTCGCGGCCGATCATCTGCTCGATTACGGCCCCAAGGGCAAGCAGGACTACGCAGTGGCACTCGCAGGTCCGATCGTGGCCGAGATCCATCGCTTCGTGCTGCATGCCATTGCCGTAGGCGGCAAGGGACCCAGCTGGTTCAGGCGGCGCCTGAAGTCCTCTAGTCGAATCCGCCCCGAGCCGCAGGGCGAAGCCGAAGTGCAGTTCGTGACGCGAGACAATCGCCGCCATACCGACGACATCGAACGCCGCTATCGGGCCGCGATCCGGAGTGCGCGGCAACGCATCGTGATTGCCAATGCCTATTTCTTCCCCGGCTACACCTTGATCAAGGAAATGCGACGTGCGGCGCGGCGCGGGGTGGACGTGCGGCTGATCTTGCAGGGCAACCCGGACATGCCTTTCGTGAAGACAGCCGCGAGCATGCTCTATCACCATCTCCTGCACGCCGGCGTTCGCATCTATGAGTATTGCGAGCGGCCGTTGCACGGCAAGGTTGCTGTCGTCGACGAGCAGTGGAGCACAGTCGGATCGAGCAACCTTGACCCGCTCAGCCTGTCGCTGAACCTGGAGGCCAACGCGATCGTGCGCGACCGGGCATTCAATCAGGTGCTGTGGGACCGTCTCGATTCGCTGATGCAGCATGGCTGCAAACAGATTCATGCGGCCGACCTGACGGAATGGAGCGCCTGGCGGCTGGTGCGCAGCTTCTTCATCTTCCATCTCTTGCGCTGGTATCCGGCGTTGATCGGCATGTTGCCGCGACATGCGCCGCTGCTGAAGCCGCTTGAAGGCTCACAGCCACGCGGCTCGGGCGCGACGCGAACGGATGCAGCGTGATGGCCTCCACACCGGCGACGGGCGCCGTGGCGCCCCCAGGAGGCCCTGCCTCGCCAGGATGGCACCGCACTAGACGAATCGCAGCATGGGTCTTCTTTGCGCTGGTGCTGTTCCTGATCTTCCGGCAGGCGCGCACCATCGATTGGCGCGGAGTGCTCGCGTCGGTGCGCGAGATTCCGCTGCCACTGTTGCTCGCGGCCGCGGCGCTGGCCGTGTGCAGCCACTTGCTCTACAGCACCTATGACTTGCTCGGCCGCCGGATGACGGGCCACCGGCTGCGCACCAGCTCGGTGATGGGTATCACCTTCATCAGCTATGCATTCAACCTGAACCTGGGCGCACTGGTCGGCGGGATCGCCTTCAGGTATCGCCTCTATTCACGGCTCGGCCTGGACAACAACACGATCACCCGCGTGCTCGCCTTCAGCATGTTGACCAACTGGTTCGGCTATTTCGCGGTCGCTGGAGCGGCTTTCTGCTTCTGGCCCATGCCGCTGCCTCCCGAGTGGAAGATCGGCGACGAGGGCCTGCGGATTCTTGGCGCTTTGCTGATTCTGGCGGGGCTCGCCTACCTGATCCTGTGCGCCATTGCGCGCGAACACACCTGGCGCATACACGGCCACGAGATCGACACGCCGCCGCTGCGCATCGCGCTGCTCCAACTCGTGATTTCATCCGCCAACTGGTCGCTGATCGGGGGCGTGATCTGGTTCCTGCTCGAGCAACGACTGCCCTACCCATCCGTGCTCGGCGTGTTTCTGGTTGCGGCCGTGGCGGGAGTCATCACGCACATCCCGGGCGGGCTGGGGGTGCTGGAGGCCGTCTTCATCGCGCTGCTGTCGCACCGGCTCTCGCAAGACCAGCTGCTCGGGGCGTTGCTGGCTTATCGCGCGCTCTACTATCTTCTCCCGCTGATCGTGGCCTGCGTGGTCTACATCGCGACCGAAGTGCACACGAGGCGCCTGCGGCGCCGATTGGCAACAGCCAGGTAGCGCCGGATCGGCGGTCGCGAGATGGGCGGCCCCTCGCCAGTGAAGCCAGCGCATCCTTCGCCGTTTTACGCCTCACCGCCTACAGGAGCGTCCAGAAGCGAGACCTAACTTGACGGCATGTCGCTTCATTCCGTCACCCTGGCGAGCCAGACCGACCTGGACGGATTCCGCCGAGAAGCCCGGGTGTTGCTCGCAACGCTTGTTCCGCCAGAGGAAGTCGAGTGGAACGCGCCGCAGGGGCTCGCCATCTCCCCTTCATGTGCGGCGGCAAATGGCGAAAAACGGCATTCCGCCGACAGGCCGCACGGGGGCGTCAATCTCTTCCTGCCTCGCTCATTCATGTCTCTGTGCGATGTCGTCATTCTGCACAGCGACCCCGGTCGTTTCGACCTCCTGTACCGCTTGCTGTGGCGGCTCGTGCACGAACCCGGCCTGCGCCGCAGCCCCTTGGACAGCGATCGCGTGCGCGCGGTGCACATGGCGCAGGCTGTGCGGCGCGATATCCAGCGGACAAAGGCGCTCATCCGCTTCAGGCCTGTCGATTCAGGTGTAGAAGGCGCCCCGCTGCACATCGCGTGGTTGGAGCCCGATCACTACATCGTCGAGGCGATCGCACCCTTCTTTGCGCGCCGGTTCGCCCAGATGAACTGGGCCCTCCTCACCCCGACCTGCAGTGTCCGATGGAATCGCGAGGCTCTGGAGTTCGGGCCGGGAGTCGACAAGGCCGACGAAGGCCTGTGGCTCACGCGCTATAGGCAAGCTTTTGAAAGCGCGCGATCCACGCGCGGATGCAATGAGCCGCCTGAACTCAGAACCGATACAGGTAGCGCACCCGCACAAAGTTCTCGCCTGGGTTCGGCTCTTTGATGCCCCCATTGGAAAAATGCTGGATCCGCAGCGAGAGTTCGTGCTCCCGCGCCGCTCCAAAACTGCGCCCCACGCTCAGTTGCTCGGTGAACTGGAAGGCAGTGGTGAACTGGCGGTCAGGCGTGCGATAGAGGCTGTCGGTCACTGTGCCGCCCAAGCCTGCTTCGACAAACCAGGGGGATTGGCCTTCGCCGAATCTGTAGCGGAAGTTGCCGATCCCGCCGATTTGCGCATAGTTCTTCTTGTCCGCGCCATTGGGCGGTTCTGGTGCACGCCAAGCGCTCAGGAAGAAGTCCCAATAAAAGGTCATGACGCCGCCCCACATCGCTCGTGGCGCCATCAGCGCCGGAACGACCAAGCCAGCAGTCAGGGAGTCGGTGTTATTGGAGCCACTGGGTGTGCGGCCGAAATCGATGTAGGCGCCCTTCATCTCGTCCGAGGAAGCTGCCGCAGCACCCAGAGAGAGGAAAACGGATCCCGCGAACAAAACCGTTCTGAAAACGGCAGGTAATTGATGCATTCTTCTAATTCCACGAGGATGAAAATCGACGATGATCGTAAGGTTTTCGAGCCCGATCTGCTGGCTACCACGGCAGGCACGCGAGTAGGACGCCATCCTTAATTGAATGTTGCAGCGCAGCAAAAGAGACATGGAAGGTCTATAGTCCAGTGGACTCCAAGCACACAACGTTCCATGACACGCAGCATCTCCTCCCCGCGCTTCTTCAACCCGCTCATGCTGTGGGCTGATGTCGCCGTCAAGACGACAGAAATGCTCGTGTGCTCCCGGTCAGTCATTCAGATGCGCACCGAGCGCATCGCCCGCGCGGGGCTGACCCCAACGGACGAGGACCTTGTCGAATTCCAGCTCATGAGTCACGAAAAGCTGGCGGCAGTGAGCGAAGCCGGTGCCGCGATGGCCAACCAGCTTCACACCACACAATTCGCGCTCACCAACCGCGCAGTCCGTCACTGGCTCGGCAGCGGCGTGGCTCTTTTCTCGCTGTCCATGAGCGTGACCGCGGCAGAGGCCCTGACGCACGCCGAGGCGCTCGGAAGTGCGGCGGCCGGATCGGCGGCAGCCATCACTCAGTTGAGCAGCGCAGGCGCGCGCATCGTGCAGCGCGGGCTCAAGCCGATCCACACGAAGGCGACCTCCAACGCTCGCCGCCTTGCCGACGCTATCTCCGCGTGAGGCTCAGGACGCCACCACGAGGCGCAGCAACGTGATCTCCGAAGGCGCTCCGAAGCGCTTGGGCGGCCCCCAATAGCCGGTGCCGCGGCTCGTGTAGACCCACATTTCGTGCAGCTTGTGCAGGCCGGCCGTGAAAGGCTGCTGCAGCGGAACGAACAGATTCCACGGAAAGAACTGCCCGCCGTGGGTGTGCCCGGAAAGCTGGAGGTGATAGCCCGCCTCGGCTGCGGCTGGCGCAGTGCGAGGCTGGTGCGCGAGCAGCACGCGCGTATGAACCAGAGGAGGCGCGTCCAGCAATGCGCCTTGCGGATCGCTCGTATGTGCGACATCGAAATGCGCTCCGGTGTAGTCGGTCACGCCAGCCACAACGAGCGCGCTTTCGAGCACTTCTTCGTCGGTCTGCGCGCCGCTCACGTTGCGCGTCTGCAGCACCACGTGCTCGTTCAGCAGCACGCGCAGGCCCAGCCGTCGAAGCTCGTCGACCCATGCATGAACGCCGGCGTAGTACTCATGGTTGCCGGTGACCACGAATGTGCCATGCCTCGCGCGCAGTCCCTCGAGGGGCGCGATGTGCTCCCGCAGCTCGGACACGGTTCCATCGACCAAGTCGCCCGTGATTGCGATCATGTCTGCGCTCAACCCATTGACCGCGTCGACGATGCGCTGGATGTAGCTTCGCTTGATGGTCGGACCGACGTGGATGTCGCTGAGCTGCGCAATCGTGAAACCGGCCAGCGCCGAAGGCAGATCGCGAATCGGCACGTCCACACGCACCACGCTGGCCGTACGGCGAGCATTGAAAAAGCCTATCAGCGAAGTCGCTGTGGCAAGTACGGGCACCGCGATGGCGCTCAGTTCCTTCCAGTGCGGCCAATCGACTGCCCACCCGCCGGCCAGCGTCGCAAGCCAACCCAGAAGCAAGCCCGCATCGCGCACGATCGTGAGCACGAACATGGATGAAAACCAGCCCATGCTCAGAAGTCCGATCCATTTCCAGCCATCGGCGAACTGCCGGCGTTTCGAGCGCATGCCGATGAAAGGAAGGGGCATGGTCGCCGCAGAGACAACCAGCACTGCCAGGAGCATTGGCCAGCCGAATCCGTGGCCGGCCAGCGAAGGCAGCAGCCGTAGCCCGATGTAGACGTGCAGCAGCGTGGTGAGGAGGATCAAAGGTCGAAGCGGCATGAGCGCCTGGCAGGACGGGCAAACCCGGACCCTCCATGTGCGAGCAGGAAGCTGCACATTCAAGGTGTGTGCCAGTGGTCGGCCGATATTAATATCGACCGAATATCCGCGCGCGAGCGAGTGCGCGTGGGCAAGCAGCGAACGTCAGGAGTGCGCTGCGATGCTCGTGCCGGCAGGCCACACGAAAGTCGTACGCGACGAACTGCCCGGCAGGATGTCCACCTGCTGCTTCAGCGTCTGGCCGCCCAGGGTCGCCTCAACTTCGTAGTGCCCAGGATCAAGGCGCGCCACCATGAAAGGGCCATCGGCAACAACTCGGCTCAGCACCGTCTCGCCGGATGCATTGCGCACCGTCACCACGACCTCAGCGGCAAAGTCCGCGCGCTTTCCGTCCTTGACGGCGAACTCGAAGGTCGCCGGCCATCGAGGCGCGACGGTTTCCATCAACTCGGCCTCGTCGCTCCCCACGCCGCCGCTCATGTACTCGACGCCGTTCATCATGTGGATCGGGGGGTTGTAGACCGCATGTGCCGCCATTGCACCGAAAAGCGACACGCTACCGACGGCCACTGTGAACAGGGTGGCGGCGGGTCGCCAAACACGCATAGTTCTCATCGCGATGTCCTTCTTGTTGCCCAAATGAATGTGAAGCCAGCTTCACGCCATCACTATCTGCAACAACTCTTAGGAGAACCTGAACTGCAAGCGCGTTTTTTTGCGCCGCCTGCAGCGGAATCCGACTCAGTCGCCCGTGCTGGCGGAAGCCTGATGTTCGGGCCGAGGCAATCCCATCTCGGAAGCGAAATCCACGTTCGAGGGCCACGTAAACACAGCTTTCGATCCCAGTCCGTTGAAGACGATCAGCGGCTGGGTGAGCGTCACGCCGCCCATCGTCGCATCGATCTCGTAGGCACCTGGATTCAGCCGTGCGACCATGATGGGAGATCCGGTTGAAACCGTCATCACCTCCCTGCTGGAATACCGCTCCCGCACGACGATGCTCACGTCGGACGGAAACCGGACTCCGGGGGCTGATCGCGCGATACCGAACTCCAGAGCGGCGGCCCAGCGCGGCGCAACCGTCTTCATGAACGACGCTTCATCACTGCTTCTGCCGCCACACATGTATTCGATGCCGTGCGCCACCTTGATCGGTGGATTCGTCAGCGCGTGCGCGGAGGTGAAAGCACCGAAGATGAGCGCGGCCGCGAGGGGCCGGCAAAAACGGTTCGGGATCATTGCTGTGCTGTCCTCTTGCTCAAAATGGCGTGAAACCGCCGGAGATTTTGCTTAGCAAGAGTCGGGCTAGGAATAGCGTTTACACGCAGTTTGCGGTTCCCAGCCCGCAGTTGGTTACCGCAACGACAGCCGAAACTCAAACGTCGATATTGGCCGCCCGAAGCGCGTTCTGCTCAATAAATTCGCGGCGCGGCTCGACCTCGTCGCCCATCAGCATCGTGAACACGCGATCCGCCTCGATGGCGTCGTCGATCTGAACGCGCAGCAAGCGCCGCACGTTCGGATCCATGGTCGTTTCCCACAACTGCTCGGGATTCATCTCGCCGAGTCCCTTGTAGCGCTGGCGTGCGGTTGCGTTCTCGGCCTGGCCGATCAGCCAGCGCATTGCTTCGCGGAAGTCGCCGACCTTTTCTTCCTTGGCTCGGTCGCCTTCGCCGCGCTTGACGACAGCGCCCTCGCCCAGGAGATCACGGAATGTCTTGGCGGCCTCCGCGAGTGCCGCGTAATCCGCACCATGCACAAAATCCTGGGTCAGCACGCTGCTCTTGATATTGCCGTGATGGCGGCGGCTGATACGCAAAAGCGGTTTGTCCGTTCGCGCGTCAAATTCGCTCGAAACGTCCGCCGGTGCACCGGTGGTGTTGAGTTCGCGCAGCTTGTTCTGGAGCGCGACGGCCGACGCCTCGGCACTGGCTGTCGTGTCGAGGTCGAGCGACACCCCGTCGGCAATCGCGCGCAATGCTGCGGCGTCCAGGAAGACACCGAGCCTTGCGATCACGGCTTCCGCCAATTGATGCTTGCGCGCGAGTTCAGCCAAGGTGTCGCCGCTCAGCGTCGTCGGCTTGTCGCCGCCGGTCATCACGCTGGCGTCCTTCAGCGCCACCTTGAGCAAGAAGGCATCGAGCGCGGGCGCATCCTTCAGGTATTGCTCTTCCTTGCCGACCTTCACCTTGTAAAGCGGCGGCTGGGCGATATAGATGTGGCCGCGTTCGACCAATTCCGGCATCTGCCGGTAGAAGAAGGTCAATAGGAGCGTGCGGATGTGGGCGCCGTCCACGTCGGCATCGGTCATGATGATGATGCGGTGATAGCGCAGCTTGGCCACATTGAAGTCGTCGGCACCGCCGCCTGAAGTCGTCGCACCTGCGCGACCGATGCCGGTGCCGAGCGCCGTGATCATCGTCAAGATTTCGTTGCTCGTCAGGAGCTTTTCGTAGCGCGCTTTTTCGACGTTCAGGATCTTGCCGCGCAGCGGCAGGATGGCCTGGAATTTCCGGTCGCGACCCTGCTTGGCCGATCCGCCCGCGGAGTCACCCTCCACCAGGTAGACCTCGCACAGAGCCGGATCCTTCTCCTGGCAATCCGCCAACTTGCCGGGCAGGCCCATTCCGTCGAGCACGCCCTTCCGGCGCGTCATCTCGCGCGCCTTGCGCGCGGCTTCGCGCGCTCGCGCCGCTTCGACGATCTTGCCGCAGATGATCTTGGCGTCGCCGGGCCGCTCCTGGAGATAGTCGGACAGCAAGCGGCCGACGATGTCTTCGACTGGCGCACGCACTTCGCTCGACACCAGCTTGTCCTTGGTCTGGCTCGAAAACTTGGGCTCCGGCACTTTTACGCTCAACACGCAGCAAAGGCCTTCGCGCATGTCGTCGCCGGTCACTTCGACCTTGGCCTTCTTGGCCAGCTCGTTTTCTTCGATGTATTTATTGATCACCCGCGTCATCGCCGCACGCAAGCCGGTGAGGTGAGTGCCGCCATCACGCTGCGGGATGTTGTTGGTGAAGCAGAGAACCTGCTCGTTGTAGCCGCTGTTCCACTGCATCGCGACTTCGACGCCGATGTGCGTTCCGGGGATGCCGCCATACGTATCCGCCGGCTTTTCTCCCGACGCATAGAAGACGTTCGGATGCAAAACCGTCTTGCCCTTGTTGATGAACTCGACAAAGCCCTTGACCCCACCGGCACCGGAAAAATCGTCTTGCTTGCCCGTGCGTTCATCGATGAGCCGGATCCGAACACCGTTGTTGAGGAAGCTGAGTTCACGAAGGCGCTTGCTCAGGATCTCGTAATGGAAATCCGCGTTTTCCTTGAAGATTTCCGTGTCAGGCAGAAAGTGCACTTCAGTGCCGCGCTTTTCGGTTTCGCCCGTCACCTTCATCGGCGAGACTTCGAAGCCGTTCACCGTCTCCAGGATGCGGTTCTGCACGAAACCCTGGCTGAATTCGAGCGTGTGAACCTTGCCTTCGCGCCGAACGGTGAGGCGCAGCATTTTGCTGAGCGCGTTCACGCAACTCACGCCCACTCCGTGGAGGCCGCCCGAAACCTTGTAGCTGTTCTGATTGAACTTGCCGCCGGCATGCAGTTCAGTAAGCGCGATCTCCGCCGCCGAGCGCTTGGGCTCGTGCTTGTCGTCCATCTTCACGCCCGTGGGAATGCCGCGGCCGTTGTCTGTCACTGACACCGAATTGTCGGTGTGGATGGTGACAACGATGTCGTCGCAGTAGCCCGCGAGCGCCTCGTCGATCGAGTTGTCCACGACTTCGAACACCAGGTGGTGCAGACCCGTACCGTCCGACGTGTCCCCGATGTACATACCCGGACGTTTGCGAACTGCCTCCAGACCTTCGAGGATTGTGATGGAACCTTCGCCATAGGACGTGTCGGCCGACGGCGGCGTCACCTCGATCGGAATCGCGTTGTCGATCTCAGGGGTGTAGACCGGCTCGGTGTGCGGCACTTCCAGCTTGTTCTCTTCGCTCATCAGAATCTTTCTCATCGGCAGCCCCGGAGCTACCGTCATTTCGGGAAACACCGCGGGACCGGCTTTGCCGGGCCCGCTGGTGTTGCCCCCTGCAAGGGGGTTGGCGGCCACTCGAAGTGGGCAAGCCTGGGGGTGTGCTAAATCCTCATCGGCATGACGACGTACTTGAAGGAGGCGTTCTCAGGGATGGTCATCAGCACAGAACTGTTTGAGTCGGCGAGATCCAGCTTCACCATCTCCTGGCTCATATTGGTCAGCGCGTCGATCAGGTAGGTCACGTTGAACCCGATCTCGATCGAGTCCCCGCCGTAGTCGATGTCGAGCTCGTCCTGCGCTTCTTCCTGCTCGGCATTGTTTGAGGCGATGCGCAAGGTACCCGGTTCGATGTTGAGCCGCACGCCTTTGAACTTCTCGCTCGTCAGGATCGCCGTGCGCTGAAGGCTTGCGAGAAGGGGAGCGCGCCCCAGCGTCACCGAATTCTTGTGATTCTTGGGGATCACGCGGTTGTAGTCGGGGAACTTGCCTTCGACTAGCTTCGTGACGAACTCCATCCCGCCAAAGTTGAACTTGGCCTGGTTGTTCGCGAACTGCATCTCGATTGCGCCCTCGGCATCGGACAGCAGCCGCTGCATTTCCAAGACTGTCTTGCGTGGCAGGATCACTTCCTGGCGGGGTACTTCGACGTCCAGCGTTGCCGACGCGAACGCCAGCCGATGGCCGTCCGTTGCCACGAGGCTCAACTGTTTACCTTCGGCCACGAACAGGATGCCATTGAGGTAGTAGCGGATGTCGTGCACCGCCATCGCGAACGACACCTGGCTCAGCAGATCCTTCAGCGTCTTTTGCGGAACGCTGAAAACCGGACCGAAATTGGCGGATTCCTGCACCAGCGGGAAGTCTTCCGCAGGAAGCGACTGCAGCGTGAAGCGACTCTTGCCACCCTTGAGCACCAGCTTGTTCGCGCTGGATTCAAGGCTGACCGTCTGGTCGGACGGCATAGTCCGCAGGATGTCGATCAGCTTGCGCGCGCCAATGGTCGTCGTGAAGTTACCCTCGTCGCCACCCAGTTCAGCCTGGGTGCGAATCTGGATTTCCAGATCGCTGGTGGTCAGCTGCAACTGGCCGCCCGTCTTGCGGATAAGCACATTGGCCAATATCGGCAGGGTGTGCCGCCGCTCCACGATACCCGCCACCGACTGCAGCGCTGCGAGGACTTTGTCTTGCGTAGACTTCAAAACGATCATGTTCTTACCTCTTCCTTTATTTCTTTAATTCAAATTAGTAGTAGTAGATAAGGGGCGCGCCCACCTGTGGACAGGGCGATTTTCCGTTTCTACGACAAGGACTTGGCGAGCTCCGTTCGCTGTGCGCAGCAGTGCTTCCGTGATGTCGTGCAAATGCGAACAACTTCGGGTCGCGCGACGGCCCTGTGGACAAGCTGTCATTTGTGCTTGAACTTTCCCCAGAGTTGTCCTTTGACAGGACTCGAGAATCTGCGTAAAGCGCTCATCCGTCATCCCTTGAGCGTTTGCTCCAGCACGTGCAGTTGCTGATTCAGTTCGGTGAGCTGCTGCCGCTCACCGGAAATCTTGCGCACTGCGTGCAGTACGGTCGTGTGATCGCGGCCTCCGAAAAGCTCCCCGATTTCGGGCAGGCTCTTCTGGGTCAGTTCCTTGGCCAGGTACATCGCGATCTGTCGCGGCCTTGCGATCGAGGCCGGCCGCTTCTTCGAATACATGTCCGCGACCTTGATCTTGTAATAGTCGGCCACCGTTTTCTGGATGTTCTCGACGGAAATCTGACGGTTCTGGATCGACAGCAGGTCGCGAAGTGCTTCCCGTGCCAATGCGATGGAGATTTCCTTTTGATTGAAGCGCGAGTAAGCGAGGATCTTGCGCAAGGCGCCTTCCAGTTCGCGGACGTTGGAACGGACGTTCTTGGCCACGAAGAACGCCACCTCCTCCGGCATTTCGGTGCTTTCGGCGCGCGCCTTGTTGATCAGGATCGCAACGCGCATTTCGAGCTCGGGCGGCTCGATGGCGACAGTGAGCCCTGAATCGAAACGGGAAACCAGTCGCTCGTGGATATCCGCAAGCCCCTTGGGATAGGTGTCGCTCGTCATGACGATGTGCGATTTCTTTGCGAGCAAGGCCTCGAACGCATTGAAGAATTCTTCTTGTGTCCGATCCTTGTTCGCGAAGAACTGGACGTCGTCGATCAAAAGCAGGTCCAGAGAGTGATACCGCTCCTTGAACTCGTCAAAAGTCTTGCGCTGATAGGCTTTGACCACATCTGAGACGAACTGCTCGGCGTGGATGTAGAGAACTTTGGCATCCGGCCGGTCGGTCAACAGCCGGTTGCCGACGGCATGCATCAAGTGCGTCTTGCCGAGACCAACGCCGCCATAAATGAAAAGCGGGTTGTAAAGATGGCCGGGAGTACTCGCGACATGCATCGCCGCGGCGCGCGCCATTCGATTGGCAGTACCTTCGATGAGCGTTTCGAAAGTGAGACCCGAGTTCAGGCGGTTCTTGAATGCGGCGGCTGCCAGATCTTCCCCTGCGCTCGGCAGGTCTCGCGGAACATCGACCTCTGACACGACCGTCAAGCTCGTCGGCCGGTTAACGATTTCTCGAGGAGCAAGCGCTAACTCGATGACAACTGGCTGACCATAAAGGTTCTCGGCCATGGAAGCGATCTTGCCCGCATACTGCGCCCGAATCCAGTCCAGCTTGAACCGGTTGGCAACAAAGACAGTGACACGCGAGAAGTCGTCTGCGACCCTTGCGGTGAGCGGTTTGATCCAAGTGTTGAATTGCTGTTCGGACAGTTCCTGCGCGAGTTGATCGACGCAGGCTTGCCAAAGGCTGTCACCAACGCCGTCACTCGGCATGGGTGCTCTGAAAAGTGGTTTGTCCCTCAGCCATCTCTCGTGTTTGTGTTGTGGATAGTCGCACCCGCGATGCGCCGCCGATTCTAACTTGTCAAAAACTTATCCACACCATTTCGAAGCCTCTTGCGGCGATGTGGATGGCGGCACGGGATTGTCTGCCGCCAAAATCTTTGTGATAATCGCGGGTTTCCCTGAAAACCCTTTAGTGTGTTTCGGGGTATCTCGGGCTCAGGTCGGCCCCAGGCTTTGTCTTCTGGACAGCTTGGAGCGGCTCGGGGCGACTTGGGGTTGACGCCTCGGGGCGCAAATACCGGGACTGCCGGGTCATCCGGTCACATCAGGAATCCATCATGAAACGCACTTATCAAGCATCCAAAACCCGCCGCGCCCGTACCCACGGTTTCCTGGTCCGCATGAAGACTCGCGGCGGCCGCGCGGTCATCAACGCACGTCGCGCCAAGGGCCGCAAGCGCCTCGCCGTCTGACGGCACGCATCGGCACGGTTGCCAGTCATTCGGTGTGCGCCAACATACTCTGACGGCGCCCTGCGGTTGACTTCCATGCAGCGGCTCAAGACCCGCGCACAGTTCCAGGCTGTACTCGCAGGGGCTACCGTGGCGCGCACTGCCCACTTCGCACTGCACCGCTGCACGTTCGACGTGCAGTCGGGCACGACTTCGCTCTTCGACACGCACGATGTGTGGGTCGGCGCCATGGTCCCCAAACGCTGGGCGCGCCGCGCAGTGACCCGCAATTCGATCAAGCGCCAGATCTACACCGTGAGCGGCGCCGCCTCCGAAGGCTTGCTGCAGCGCTCGGCGCATGTCGTGCGTCTCCGTGCGGCATTCGATCGCAAGGCCTTCGTGAGCGCGACATCCGATCGGCTCAAGGCAGCCGTGCGAGCCGAACTTCAACAATTGTTGACACGAGCCGCTGCGGCTGGCGGATGATGAAGCGCCTGTTGATTGGCCTGGTCAAGGCCTACCGCATGCTCCTGAGTCCCTGGCTTGGGCAAGCCTGCCGGTTCGAGCCCACTTGTTCCGTCTACGCCATCGAAGCGCTCGAGCAGCACGGCGCAACGACTGGCAGTTATCTCACCCTGCGTCGCATCGCCAGGTGCCAGCCGTGGTGCCAAGGCGGCCACGACCCGGTTCCCCCCAAGGCCCAACAGTCGACTTCGCCATCGAAGTCGCTGTTCGCCTTTCTCTCTACCGACGACAAGAAGTCTTCTTCATGAACGATATCCGCCGCACCATCTTGTGGGTGATTTTTGGTTTCTCCCTGGTGTTGCTATGGGACCAATGGCAGGTCTACAACGGCCACAAGCCGACCTTCCTTCCGTCGACGAAGACAGCTGCACCGGCCAATGCGCCGGCTACCCCAGCGCCGTCGGCCAATGGTGTGCCCGCCGCGGCCGGTAGCTCTACGAGCGCAGTGCCCGCACAGGGCGCGGTTTCTCCGATTGGCGAAAAGGTGACTGTCTCGACAGACCTTTTCAAAGCGGTGATCGACGGAGAGGGCGGGACCCTGTCCGAGCTGCAACTGCTCAAATTCGTCGACCAGACCAACAACGGCGGTTTGGTCGAATGGGCACGTCGTCTGGTCGGTTTGCCCGTGGCGCAGAGCGAATCCAGACCCGTGATGTTGATGGAAAACGGATCCCCGGCGACGCGCTATGTCGCGCAGACAGGGCTTCTGAATCCGGTGGATACGGGCGATCGATTCCCGAATCACTTGAGTCTGATGTCCGCGCGGAGCGGTCCTCGCGAGTTGGCTGACGGCCAGAACAGCCTGGAGGTGGTATTTGAGTCTCAGCCGGTAGGGGGCCTGAAATACGTCAAGACCTACGTATTCCAACGTGGCGACTACTCCATCCACGTCAAACACCAAATCGTCAACGTCAGTGACCAGCCGCGGGATGCACAGCTGTATCTGCAGTTTGTGCGGCATGGCACGGTCGCATCGGGCACGATGTTCGGCACCAACACCTTCACGGGCCCGGCCATCTTTACCGAACAGAAGAAGTTCCAGAAGATCGCGTTCACCGACATCACGAAGAACAAGATTGAGCTGCCCGCACCCGCCACCAACGRCTGGGTGGCAATGGTCCAGCACTACTTTGTGTCCGCATGGCTTCTCAATGTGCCGGGTAGCGATGCGATCAAGCGTGAGTTCAGGGTGGCGGATCTGGGCAACAACCTGTTCTCCGTAGCCATGGTCCTGGAGTTGCCCAAGCTTGCACCGGGGGCTGCGCAGACCGTCGACAGCAACCTGTTCGCAGGCCCAGAAGAAGAAAAGAAGCTGGAGGCGCTCGCGCCAGGCCTTGATCTGGTCAAAGACTACGGCATCTTCGCAATCATCTCCAAGCCGCTTTACTGGCTGCTCAATCAATTGCACGGAATCCTCGGCAATTGGGGCTGGTCGATCGTCGCGCTGGTCGTTCTGTTGAAGGCGGCATTCTTCTGGCTCAATGCGAAAGCCTACGCGAGCATGGCGAAGATGAAGGCCATCAATCCCAAGATCATGGAGATGCGCGAGCGGCTGAAGGACAAGCCGCAGGAAATGCAGCAGGAGATGATGCGGATCTATCGTGAGGAAAAGGTCAACCCCATGGGCGGCTGTTTCCCGATCGTGATCCAGATCCCTGTGTTCATCGCGCTGTACTGGGTGCTGCTGTCCTCTGTCGAAATGCGGCACGCGCCGTGGATTCTGTGGATCCATGACTTGTCGGCGCCCGATCCATGGTTCATCCTGCCGGTCGTCATGACCGCGACATCGCTGTTCCAGACTTGGCTCAATCCGACGCCGCCGGACCCGATGCAAGCCAAGCTGATGTGGATCATGCCGCTGGCGTTCAGCGTGATGTTCATCTTCTTCCCGGCTGGCCTGGTGCTGTACTGGATCACCAACAACGTGCTGTCGATTGCTCAGCAGTGGTTCATCAACAAGCGCCTTGGTGTGCTTGGCAACAAGACCCCCAAGAAGTAGGGGCGATCACACTCTCATCGAAGAAGGGCCGCGCAAGCGGCCCTTCTTGCTGAAAGAATCACGCCATGCTTGCGCGTCCCACCGATCCGATCGTTGCCATTGCTACGGCCTCAGGCCGCGGTGCCGTCGGGATCGTGCGAGTGTCCGGAGTGCAGATGGCGCCTCTGATCGCAGCGATCTGCGGCCGAAGTCTCAAGCCGCGAGAGGCCACGTACCTCCCGTTTCGGGACGCCACGGGAGAGCCCATCGACCATGGACTCGCAATCCATTTCCCTGCGCCCCACTCGTTCACGGGCGAGGATGTTCTTGAGCTGCAAGCACATGGGGGACCAGTCGTGCTGCAACTGTTGCTGGCGCGATGCCTTGAGGCTGCCGCTGAACTCAATGCCGCGACGGCCCAACCTCGACTCAGTGGCCTGCGAGTCGCCGAGCCCGGTGAGTTCAGCCAGCGCGCCTTTCTCAACGGCAAGATCGATCTGGCCCAGGCGGAAGCCATTGCTGATCTGATCGATGCCAGCACGGAAGCCGCGGCTCGCAGCGCAGGGCGGTCGCTGTCGGGGGAGTTCTCGAAGGAAATCCACACACTGCTCGACGCCCTGGTTCGTCTGCGGATGCTGGTCGAAGCGACGCTGGACTTTCCGGACGAGGAAATCGATTTTCTGCAGGAAGCCGATGCCGCCGGCCAACTGACTTTGCTGAAATCGCAATTGGGGTCTGTTCAGCAACGTGCGCGGCAGGGCGCGCTGTTGCGGGAAGGCATCAAGGTCGTGATCGCTGGTCAACCGAACGCCGGCAAGAGTTCATTGCTCAATGCTTTGGCCGGTGCCGAACTGGCCATCGTCAGTTCGGTCGCCGGCACGACGCGCGACGTGGTTTCGCAGACGATCCAGATCCACGGGGTGCCGCTGCACGTGGTGGACACGGCCGGCTTGCGCCACAGCATCGACGAAGTGGAGCAAATCGGCATCGCGCGTGCCTGGGGACAGATCGAGGACGCAGACGCAGTGCTCTTCCTGCACGATCTCACACGCGCTCAGTGGCCGGACTACGCGGAAGCGGACTCGGCGATATCGGGCGCCCTGGCAACCAAGCTACCTATCGGCGTCCCCGTCATCGATGTGTGGAGCAAGCTGGACGCAGTGCCGTCAGCGCCCGAATCCACAGGCATCAACCTGTCCGCGCGGACCGGCTTCGGGATCGAAGCGCTTCGTGGCCGCCTGCTCGAAGTCGCAGGGTGGCAGTCGGTTCCCGAGGGGGTCTACCTGGCCAGGGCACGCCATGTACAGGCACTGTCGCGCGTCGAGCAGCATGTCGACTGGGCGGCAGAGCACTTGGCAGCACGAGCCCAGTCCCTGGATCTTCTGGCCGAGGAACTGCGCCTGGCGCAGAACGCGTTGAACGAAATTACCGGCGAATTTGGCGCCGACGACCTGCTGGGCGTGATTTTTTCCCGGTTCTGTATTGGTAAGTGACCGAGAATGCAAGCACTTGTGACAAGTGTCACTATGCATTTAAGCTTCCGCAGATACTCCAGCAGGCACAGCAGGGGCTCACAACGATGTCATCCAGCATTCAAGATCTTTGCCGCGCGATCGCTCAGAACACCAGTTACGACGCGTTTGCGCCCGCTTTCAATGCCCAGCAATGGGAAACGGTCGCCTCGTATCTACAACCCCACGACATGCCTGCAGGCCAAGTGCTCATCGATCAAGGCGCCGTCGACCGGACGCTCTTTTTTATTGAACGGGGCGCACTCAGCGTTCATTTGATCGGCGAAAAGGGGCAGATGCAACTCGCGATCCTGAATCCGGGTTCCGTCGTCGGCGAGGGCGCATTCTTCTCGCGGTTGCCGCGCTCGGCCAATGTGGTTGCGACGGGTGCGGCCCGTGTCTGGCGATTGACGGCGTTGCGATTTGCCGAAATGTCCAACCGCCAGCCGAATCTCGCGCTCGAACTCACGCTGGCTTTGGGCGCTGTGATTGCCAAGCGGATGGTGAACAAGCCGAAACGGGTCGCGGTGACCTGACTATGCCGCCGATATGTGCGGACTGCCGGACGGCCAACCGAGACGGTGCCAAGTTCTGCAAGGGTTGCGGCCATAGGCTCAGGCTCGTTGTGCCGGCCAATTCGACTGAGGCCCGACCCGATACGGAAGAGAACACTGAAGAGGATTGGCCCGCTACGCAGCGCGTGCCCATGCGGCACGAGTTGGAGCGCGTCGAAGACTCACCGCCGTCGCGAGAGTTGTCCGCATCTCTTCCGCCGGGCGGATGGCAATCCAAGGGTCCAAACTCGTCGGCAGCAAGTCCCCAGACGGTCCAAACGGGCTCGCGCGAGAGCGGGTCAAGGCGAATCGCCTCTTGGGGCTTGATCGCTGCGATGCTCGTCGTGGTCGGCGGCTGGTATGCACTCCACTCGCGAACCGTCAACGAACCGGCGAAAGTCCTGGATCGCATGCCGGTCGTCCAGCCGACGCCTTCGCCTCCTGTTTCAGAGTCAATCGCTTCGGCGCCGGCTCCTGATGCGGCAGAGCACCTGCCGCCACCGCCCCAGGCAGAACCGCAGCTCGCGCCCCCGCCGCAGGATGCGCCCATCAAGCCTGCCGCCACGCCTGCCAAGGCGCGCAAGCCGGCACCGGTCCGCATTGCCGCGCCGGCAGTTCCGCCTCCGCCATCCCCCGTCGCCGCGCCCGAGCCGGCCCCAGCGCCCGCCGCTCCGCCCAGTCCGCAGTCCGCTTGCGAAGGCCTCAATTTCTTTGCACGCGCAAGATGCATGGCAGCGCTGTGTGCCAAGGCCGACTACAGGGCGCACGCTCAGTGCGAAGCCGTGCGACGCCAGCAGCAGATCGAGGAAGAAAAGCGGAATCCGTCCTTGCTCAACTGACGGGCAAGGCCCCGCTTCACCCCTTCTGCAGCTTCTCGATCGCCATCGCCAGCGCGCCAGGTTTGCCTGACAGCACCAGCGTATCTCCATCCGCGAGCACCGCTTCCTCCGTAGCGTCTGCCGTCTTTCCGTCCCGGCGGCGCAGGCTGGCGACGCGTACGCCCAATGCTTCAAGCGCAAGTCGCGCGAGCGGTTGCCCGATGGCGCGCGCTCCCGCCGAAAGAGTGAAGGTGTTGAGCCGCTCATGGTCGACCTCATCGGCCTTGTCGTCATCGGCGCCATGGAAGTACCCGCGCAGCAGGTTGTAGCGCGCATCTCGCTGATCCTGCACCACGCGGATCACGCGACGCATCGGCACGCCGACGAGTGCGAGCGCGTGGCTGGCGAGCATGAGGGATCCTTCGATGGCTTCGGGCACGACTTCGGTCGCACCGGCGGCCTGGAGCTTCTCGAGGTCGCGATCGTCCTGTGTACGCACGATCACCGGCACCTGCGGTGCATGCGAGCGCGTATTGGCCAACACCTTCAGTGCACCAGGGACGTCCTGGTAGGTCACGACCACCGCGCTGGCACGAGCCAGGCCTGCCGCCATGAGCGCCTGCAGCCGCGCCGCATCGCCAAACACGACGGAGTCCCCCGCCGCAGCGGCCTGGCGAACTCGATCCGGATCGAGATCGAGCGCCAGATAAGGAATGCCTTCGCGCTCCAGCATGCGCGCGAGGTTCTGCCCGCAGCGGCCGTACCCGCAGATGATCACGTGTTGGGCGGTGTTGATCGTCTTGCGGGCGATGCTTGTCATCTGCAACGATTGCTGGAGCCAGTCGCTCGCAACCAGCTTTCGCACGATGCGATTGCTGTACATGATGATGAAAGGCGTGGAGAGCATCGACAGCACCATCGATGCAAGGACGGGATTGACGAGCCATTCCGGCAGCAGTCCTCGGCCCTGTGCCAGCGCCAGGAGCACGAATCCGAACTCGCCTGCCTGGGCCAGATACAAGCCAGTGCGCAATGAGACGCCGCTTGTCGCACCCAGCATGCGCGCGAGCGCCGTCACCAGCGCCAGCTTGAAGGCCAGCGGAATCAGCAGCAGCGCCGCAACGAATACCCACCTCTGAACGACGACATGCCAATCGAGCGACATCCCGACCGTGATGAAGAACAAGCCCAGCAGTACGTCGTGAAACGGGCGGATGTCTGTCTCGACCTGGTGTTTGAACTCGGTCTCGGAAACAAGCATGCCTGCGACGAAGGCTCCCAGAGCCAGGCTCAGGCCAGCCAGTTGCGTGAGCCAAGCCAGTCCGAGGGTGACCAGAAGAAGGTTGAGCATGAACAGCTCTTCGCTGCGCCGCCGTGCGACCAAAGTCAGCCACCACCGCATCACGCGCGGTCCGCCGTACAGGAGAACGGCGATCAGGAAGATTGCCTTGATCGACGCGAGACCGAGCGCCTTGAGAAGCGCTTCCGGAGGTGCGCCCAGAGCCGGAATCAGCACCAGCAGCGGCACGACGGCGAGATCCTGAAACAGCAGCACGCCCATGACGCGCTTGCCGTGCTCACTGTCGAGCTCGAGGCGTTCAGCCATCAGCTTCACGACGATCGCGGTGCTGCTCATGGTGAGCGCACCCGACAGCACAAGGGCAGTCTGCCAATCGAGACGCCATTGCGGCGGCAGCACCGTGGCGATCAGCAAGGCGCCCGCGGTCGCCATAGCGATGGTCAACATCACCTGCAGAAGACCGAGCCCAAACACGTGTCTGCGCATCGCGCGGAGCTTGGGGAGGCTGAATTCCAGCCCGATGACGAACATCAGGAAGACGACGCCGAATTCGCCCAGGTGCTGGATGCCTTCGGAGTTCTGGGCCAGTGCGAAGGCATGTGGGCCTATCAAGACGCCGGAAGCCAGGTAGCCAAGCATGGGCGGCAGTTTGAGAGAGCGGCACGCGACCACGCCGATGACCGCGGCCAGCAAGTACATCAGCGTCAGGTCGAATGAGGTCATGGCTTGATGCTACTGAATGTGCGAGGGTTCAGCGGCGCGCATTCCGGCGCGCCGGCGTCGCCCGATAAAATCCCGCGATGAGCTTTCGCCCCGACTCGCCCCTGACTGCCGACCCTGAAGCCATGCTCGCGCGAGCTCGCACCACTTTCGACATCGAAGCGGCTGCTGTCCTCGGACTGAAGGAGCGTGTCGGGCCGAGCTTCGTCGAGGCGGTCCAAAAAATTCTCGATGTCCGCGGGCGCGTGGTCGTCATGGGCATGGGCAAGAGCGGCCATGTCGGCCGCAAGATCGCTGCCACGCTCGCTTCGACGGGCACTCCGGCCATGTTCGTGCATCCCGCCGAAGCAAGCCACGGCGACCTCGGCATGATCAAGGCGGTCGACCTCGTGCTCGCCATCTCCAATAGCGGCGAAGTCGAAGAGCTCACCGTCATCCTTCCCGTGGTCAAGCGGCAAGGCGTGCCATTGATCGGCATGACCGGGCGCCGAGACTCCACCTTGGGGCGCCACGCTGACATCGTGCTCGACAGCAGCGTCGAGAAAGAAGCCTGCCCTCTCAACCTCGCGCCGACGGCCAGTACCACCGCGCAAATGGCGCTGGGTGATGCACTCGCCGTCGCCCTGCTCGATGCGCGTGGCTTCGGCACCGATGATTTCGCGCGTTCGCACCCTGGCGGCGCACTCGGCAGAAAGCTCCTGACTCACGTCAGCGATGTCATGCGCTCGGGCGACGACGTGCCGCGCGTCGCGCCTTCAGCCAGCCTGAGTGACCTGATGCGCGAGATGAGCGCCAAGGGACTCGGCGCGACCGCGGTGGTCGACCCCACAGGACGGGCGATCGGCATCTTTACCGACGGTGACCTGCGCCGGCAGGTCGAAACCGGCGCCGACTTGCGCGCGCTCACTGCCGGCGACGTCATGCACGTCGGGCCGCGCACGCTGCGCGCCGATGCGCTGGCTGCTGAAGCGGCCGACCTCATGGAACAACATCGCATCACCAGCGTGCTGGTGGTGGATGCGTCCGGCGTCCTGATCGGAGCACTCAGCATCAACGATCTCATGCGCGCGAAAGTCATTTGATGGCCATTGAATTCCGGCCGGAAACGCTTTTGGCAGCTCAGGACATTCGCGTCGCGTTTTTTGACGTCGATGGCGTGCTGACCGACGGCGGCGTCTACTTCAGCGAGCACGGCGAAACGCTCAAGCGTTTCAGCATCCTCGACGGATACGGCCTCAAGCTGCTGCGCATGGCGGGCATTACGCCAGCGGTCATCACCGGGCGTGATTCGAAACCGCTCCGCGTGCGTCTCGAGGCGTTGGGAATCCAGCATGTGCGCTACGGCACCGAGGACAAGCTGCCAGCCGCCGAGGCGATGCTCGCGCTCCTCGGAACCGACTGGCAACATGCCGCCGCAATAGGCGACGACTGGCCCGACTTGCCTGTGCTTGCGCGCGCAGCCTTCGCGGCCGCACCCGCGAACGCCCATACGGAGGTGCGAGCGATTGCCCATCACGTGACGAACGCACGCGGCGGCGAAGGCGCGGCTCGAGAGTTCTGCGACTTGCTCCTGACGGCTGGCGGACATTACCGCCGGCTGCTGGACGGTGCGCGGGGCCTGCCCGCATGAAGTCGGCCTGGAGTTTCCTGCGCGACGGATTCGATCGCGTCACGATTTATCTGCCGCTCATCCTGACTGCCACCCTCGCGCTGGGAACCTATTGGCTCGTTCGCAATGCGCCGAGGCTGCTCGAACCCACCGCCAAGGAAGCGCCGGCGCACGACCCCGACTTCTTCATGCGCGACTTCGTGGTCAAGAGCTTTCAACCGAACGGCGATTTGCGCACGGAGCTTTTCGGTAAGGAAGGACGCCACTATCCGGACACTGACACGCTCGAGGTCGACGAGGTGCGCTTTCGTTCCATCTCGGACCAGGGCCTGGTCATGCACGGGTCGGCGAACCGCGGTTTGTCGAATGGCGACGGCACGGAGATCCAGCTTTTCGACAATGCCATCGTGATTCGCGATGCCGCGACGACGCCGAAAGGCGCTCCGCTGCCGCGGCTGGAGTTTCGCGGCGATTTCCTGCATGCCTTCACCGACACCGAGCGCGTCAAATCGGACAAGCCGGTCATCCTGACCCGCGGGGCGGACACGTTCACCGCCGATTCGATGGACTACGACAACCTGACGGGTATTGCCAATCTCAAGGGTCGCGTTCATGGCCTTCTGGTGCCGTCGGCAGCGATGGCTGCRCCGGCTCCGAAGCGAAAGCCATGACCCTTGCTTTCATCACCGGCGCGTCCAGCGGCATCGGACAGGCACTCGCAGCCCGCTTCTATGCGGCGGGCTACGATCTCGCGCTCGTGGCCCGCCGCACGGCGGAGATCGAAGCCTGGGCGGTGGAACGGCAGATGGATCCTGCTCGCTGCCAGATCTACAACGCCGACGTGGCGGACATCGACAGCGTTGTCGCGGCCGGAAACGCATGCCTGGAACGCCAGGGCGTTCCCGACGCGGTGATCGCCAACGCAGGCATCAGCGTGGGCATGGACACTGCCGAGCGCGACGATCTTGACGTGCTCGCCCGAACGTTGGCGATCAACAACATCGGGCTCGCTGCGACTTTTCATCCCTTCCTCCGCGCCATGCAGGCAAGGGGGAGCGGTCGTCTCGTCGGCATCGGCAGCGTCGCCGCGATACGTGGGCTGCCGGGGCATGGGGCCTACTGCGCGAGCAAGGCCGGTGTCGTGGCGTATTGCGAAAGTCTCAGGGGAGAAATGCGGGCCAGTGGCGTCAAGGTAGTGACCGTGTTGCCTGGGTACGTCGACACGCCGCTGACGCAGGGCAATCGCTACGGCATGCCATTCCTGATGCAGCCGAACGATTTCGCCGAGAAGGCGTTCCGTGTCATCGAGTCGGGCAGCAGCTATCGGGTGATCCCTTGGCAAATGGGCGTGGTCGCGAAGGTCTTGCGCCTGCTTCCGAATGCGTTGTTCGACCGCGCACTGCAAGGTCGCGGACGCAAGAAGCGCGCTGGCGAGTAGCCATCAAAAAAGGCTCCCTGAAAGGAGCCCTTTTGCTGTTCGACGTCGGTCGGAAGGAATCAGTAGCCGCTGTTGCCGCCGTTGCCGCCGCCGTAGCCGCCGCGACCACCACCGCCGCCGCCACGAGGGCCAGCACCGTAAGGGCTGCGGAAACCGCCGTCGCCGCCGCCACCGCCGCTGCGGCTGCCACCACCACCGTAGCCGCCACCGCCGCCGCCGTAACCACCACCGCCGCCGCTGCGACCACCGCCGCCGCCACCACCGTAGCCGCCGCCACCGCCGCCATAACCACCACCGCCGCCGCCGTAGCCGCCACCACCGCTGCGAGGCGGACGAGCTTCCATCGGGCGAGCTTCGTTGACCACAACGCTGCGGCCGCCCAAGGGCTGGCCGTTCATGCCGTTGATTGCCGCTTGCGCTTCAGCATCACTGCCCATCTCTACAAAGCCGAAGCCCTTGGAGCGCCCGGTATCGCGCTCCATCATGACTTTGGCGCTGGTGACGGCACCGAATTGGCCGAAAGCCTGCTCGAGATCGCCGTCACGCACCGAGTAAGGCAGATTACCGACGTACAGTTTGTTGCCCATCAAGGGACTCCTAATAAACACGTAAAAAAAGCGATGGAGTCCCGAGAGCACCGCAAGGCGGAATCCGCCAATGTTGCGCGAAACTGACCGATCACCCAATCACCTCCACCTGAAATTCAGAGGGAGGCTCGCGCATTATGTGGGAAATAAAAGTTGCGCAAGTAGGAATTTGCCCGGACCGATGTCGCCCGCAAAATATATTTGATGTTAGTGCAAACTTACATGAAAGAGGTAAGCCACGCTACAATCCCCGCAGTCATCGGGGAGTAGCCGCCTTCCATTGCGAGAAGGGTTTGCGTCAACAGACTTGTCCTACATCGAGTGGGATATGGCGCAAGCAGCGGACAGCCTGGCGAGACCTTTGACCGTGCGACTTCGGGTTCGGCCGAGTTGTCGTACGGTCAATTGCGTCTTCGGCCGAGGGATCCTTATTCATGGAAGCTTTTTTCGTTGCCACCGGCGTGGTCGCTCTCGCCGAGATGGGCGACAAGACCCAACTCCTCTCGCTCGTGCTTGCCGCGAGATTCCGCAGGCCTTGGCCGATCGTTCTCGGAATCCTCACCGCCACAGTCCTCAACCACGCATTAGCGGGCGCCGTCGGAAATTGGGTGACGCACTTCCTGGGCCCGGTCGTCCTGCGCTGGATCCTCGGTGGCTCGTTCATCGCAATGGCGCTGTGGATACTCGTCCCCGACAAGCTCGAGGACGACGAGGTTCCCAAGTCTTCTCGCTTCGGCGTTTTTGGCACGACCGTCATCGCCTTCTTTCTCGCCGAAATGGGCGACAAGACGCAGATTGCAACGGTGATGCTCGCGGCGCGTTATGTGGATGCCTATGCGTGGGTCGTTCTGGGCACGACGCTCGGGATGATGCTGGCGAATGCGCCGGTCGTGTGGCTTGGGGAGCGCATCGTCAAGCGCGTGCCGATCAAGCTTGTTCATGGCATCTCCGCCGTCATCTTTCTGGCGCTGGGCGTGGTCGCTTTGATCGACTGGGGTTGAAAGACAGAACGTCATATACTTTCGCGACGCGCCGATTTGCTCCAGCTTGCGGGCGCTTAACAAATGCAGCTAAAGACGGATGCCGACCCGGCTCGTTTTTGGCGAGGCCGGGTCTTTTTCATTCATGTCGTTCGTCGTTACTCCGCAATCCATGCAGTTCGCCGGCCCGCTGGCCCTGACCAGCGGCGCTTCGATCTCCGACTACACACTTGCTTTCGAAACCTACGGCGAACTCAACGCCGACCGCAGCAACGCGGTGCTGGTGTGTCATGCGCTCAATGCGTCGCACCATGTCGCCGGCATGTACGCGGGCCAAGCCAAGTCCGAAGGCTGGTGGGACAACATGATCGGGCCCGGAAAGCCGGTCGATACCGACCGGTTTTTCGTCATCGGCATCAACAATCTCGGCTCGTGTTTCGGCTCGACGGGGCCGATGCACATCAATCCGGCAACCGGCCGCGCCTACGGAGCCGACTTTCCGGTGGTCACGGTCGAAGACTGGGTCAATGCGCAGGCCGCGTTGCTCGATGCGCTCGGCATTCACACGCTTGCTGCAGTGATGGGAGGCAGCCTCGGCGGGATGCAGGCGCTCTCATGGGCTCTGCAATTCCCGGAGCGCGTGCGAAATGCCGTGGTGGTGGCGAGCGCTCCGAGTCTCACCGCACAGAACATTGCATTCAATGAAGTGGCGCGCCGGGCGATCGTGACCGATCCCGACTTCAACGGCGGCCACTTCTACGAGCACGGTGTCATCCCCAAACGAGGCCTGCGTATCGCGCGAATGGTCGGCCATATCACCTACCAGAGCGACGACCTCATGAACGAGAAATTCGGTCGGGCCCTGCGCAGTGCGGTCGAAGGGAGCGCCGTCAACACCGACTTCCTCTATTCGACACAAGAGGTCGAGTTCCAGATCGAAAGCTACCTGCGCTACAACGGCGACAAGTTCAGCGAGTACTTCGACGCGAACACCTATCTGCTGATCACGCGCGCGCTCGACTACTTCGACCCCGCGCGAACCCACGGCGGAGACCTTCGCGCCGCGCTGGCGAAAGCATCGGCCAAGTTTCTGTTGGTCAGCTTCACGACCGATTGGCGCTTCGCTCCGGCTCGCAGCCGGGAGATCGTCAAGGCGCTGCTCGACAACCGCCGCAACGTGAGCTATGCGGAAATCGACGCGCCGCATGGGCACGATGCCTTTCTCCTCGACGACGTGCGCTACATGAGCGTCGTGCGCTCGTACTTCGAGCGCATCGCTGGCGAGCAGACCCTGTCACCCAAGCGCGTGGAAGTCGCACCGGCATGAGCGATCTCGACACACAACGCCTCATTGCGCGACTCGTGCCGGAGGGCTCTCGCGTGCTCGATCTGGGCTGCGGCGATGGATCGCTGCTCGACCTTCTTCAGCGCGAGCGCGGATGCAGCGGCTACGGCGTCGAGATTGCCGATGGCAACGTGCTGCAATGCGTGCGACGCGGCGTCGACGTGATCCAGCTCAACCTCGACGAAGGCCTGGCCATGTTCGACGACGCGTCTTTCGATGTTGTGCTGCAGATCGACACGCTGCAGCACTTGCGCAACGCCGAGGTGATGCTGCGCGAAACCGCCCGCGTCGGGCGCATCGGCATTGTCGCGTTCCCGAATTTCGCGCATTGGCCCAACCGCATCAGCATCGCGCGTGGCCGCATGCCCGTGACGCGCCGGTTGCCCTACCAGTGGTACGACACGCCCAACATCCGTGTCGGGACATTCAAGGACTTCGGAGTGCTCGCGCGCAAGAACCGCTTGCGGGTGCTCGACTGTTTCGGCCTCGAAGCGGGACACGAAGTGCGCTGGCTTCCGAATGCGCGCGCCAGCACGGCAGTGTTCAAATTCGAGCGCGGCGAATAGCCAATACCCAATACCAATATACCCGGCGAAGATGGGCGGCGAGCGCCCGACCCCCATGTCCTTCACACTTGCTGCTCCGACGCACAGCGAGCTGATCATCAAGAAAAGCCGATTCATCGGCTGCGTCCAGCCGGTCGCCAATCGCGAAGCGGCGCAAGCCGTGGTGGCCGCGCTTCGCGCCGAACATCCCGGAGCCGCTCATGTCTGCTGGGCATTGATGGCCGGAGGCCAATCGGCGGCGAACGACGACGGCGAGCCAAGCGGCACTGCTGGACGGCCCATGCTCGAAGTGCTCCGCCATCACGATCTCGAAAGCGTGCTGGCCACGGTTGTGCGCTACTTCGGCGGCGTAAAGCTCGGTGCGGGCGGCCTGGTGCGCGCCTACACCGACAGCGTTGCGCAAGCGCTCGTTGGCGCGACGCTCATTCCATTGGTGCGTTTGCGCACTCTGAATTGCGCAGTCGCCTATGCGTTCGAAGGACTGCTGCGCCGCGAGATCGCCGCAATGGGCGCGACGCTCGACGAGGTGCATCACGACAGCCAAGTGCGTTTCTCGTTCACCCTCCCGCAATCGGCCGCGGATGCGTTCATCGCACGACTGGACGACGTGACGCAAGGGCGAGTTGCGTGGCTTCGCGCGTGATTGGCCGAACATGCTCGGCCGCGCGAGCACAAAAGTTCGCAGGCATCACGCTTTGGACTTATTCAGTTACGCCTATTGCGCAATGAAGTGCCGCCTTCGGTGACGGCGTTCTTACGATAGGCGATTTTGAGGAGCTACCCATTGGCCACACAGTCCCCCTTCTTCGGCAAGCGTGATCGCGACGCTGCCGACAATGTCACCTCCCGCCCCGCGCCGCTGATGGGTTCCGGTACTAATCTTTCCGGTACGCCCGTCAGTCCCTCGACGCTCACCACGCAGGCCGCCAACGCCGTTGCCAGCGTCGCCGCCCCCAAGGAGGGCGGCAGCAAGCTGACCGTGGGTCCCAACATCAAACTGAAGGGTGTCGAGATCACCGATTGCGACACGCTCGTCGTCGAAGGCCTTGTTGAAGCCACGATGGATTCGCGCGTGATGCAGATCGCCGAACAAGGAGCGTTCAAAGGCTCGGCGGAAATCGACATCGCCGAAATCCGCGGTCTCTTCGACGGCAATCTGACGGTTCGCGAGAAGCTCGTGATTCACTCCACGGGCAAGGTCACCGGCAAGATCCGCTACGGAAAGATCATCATCGAAGAAGGCGGCCAGCTTTCAGGCGAGATCACCTTCGGCGCCGCGGCGGCCGGCAGCAGCAAGCCCGCGGCGGCTCTTCACGCCGCTGCCTGACGCGCATCACGGGTCAGCTCAGTCGCTCGATCAAGGCACCGGCGGCCGCCGGTGCCTTTTCTTTTGCGCCGTTGATGAAGTAGACAAACACGTCACGCGCTTTCGAGGCGCCTGACTTGTCTTCTTCAACATGGGGCAATGACGAGGATGTTCCGCCCGCGGCCCAGGTTTTCGCGGCCTCGGCCCATTCGTCCAACGCCTTCGGTGCGTATCCGGACGCAAGCTTCGCGTCGCTGTTCATCAGGCGCGCGTAGACGAAGTCGCCCGTCAGGTCGGCAAACGACGGAAACTTCGGCGAATCCGTGAAGACGGTCGCCACCTTGTGCTTTCGGACGAGCGCAAGGTACTCGGGCGTTCGAAAGCTGTCATGGCGCACGTCCAGCACGTGACGCAGCGCACGGCTGCCTTCCTTCTTCGGCAGCAGTTCCAAAAACGCTGCGAGATCTTCCGGGTCGAACTGTTTGGTCGGCATGAATTGCCACACGATCGGCCCCAACTTGCTGCCGAGTTCGCCGATGCCGCTGTCCACGAAACGCTTGATCGATTCACCTGCCGTGGCGAGTTGCTTGCGATTGGTCGAGAAGCGCGAAGCCTTCATCGAAAACACGAAATCGTCCGGCGTCTCGTCGTGCCACTTCTTGAAAGTCGTCGGCTTGAAGGTGCTGTAGTAGGTGCCGTTGACCTCGATGGCGGTGACGTGGCGACTCGCGTAGTTCAGTTCCTGCGCGTGCGGAAGACCCGCCGGATAGAAGTTGTTGCGCCAGGGCTCGAAGGTCCAGCCTCCAATGCCGACACGGATTCGCTCAGCAGCGGCGTTCATTTCGGGCCCTTTCCCGCAGTGGCGGGCAAGTGACAAAGGCGAAGCTGGATGCGCGCAGGCATGGCATTCCTCGGAAGCAATGGCGAAGCACGCCTTTTTATCCCATCCAGCGGGTGCTTGCCATCTGCGCACGACCGGCCAAGACCCACTAACATCGTTCTCCTCACCCCGCGGAGTACTTTCATGAACGCCCCTCTCCACCGCGAAATGCCCTCCGGCCTGCTCGACGCCGGGCGCGCACTGTCCGACGTCTCGTCCCAATGGGACAACGACATCGTCAAGCAACTCACCAACTACATCGCGATCCCGGCCAAGTCCCCGGGCTTCGACAAGGAGTGGGCACAGAATGGCTACCTCGAAACCGTGCTGCGCAACGCCGCTGCCTGGGTCGAAGCTCAGAAGGTCGATGGCCTGAAGCTGGAGATCGTGCGGCTCGAAGGCCGCACGCCGGTGCTCTTCTTCGAGCTGCCGGCGACCGGTACGGACATGACCGAAACCGTGCTGATGTACGGCCACCTCGACAAGCAGCCTGAATTCACCGGCTGGCGCAACGACCTCGGCCCCTGGACACCCAAATACGAAGACGGCCTGCTGTACGGGCGCGGAGGCGCGGACGACGGCTATGCCGTCTATGCGAGCGTCGCGGCCATCCAGGCGCTGAAAGCCCAGGGCGCGGCACATCCGCGCATCGTGGGTCTGATCGAAACGTGCGAGGAATCCGGTTCATACGACCTGCTTCCCTATGTCGATGCATTGCGGCCGAGATTGGGCGACGTGTCGCTCGTCATCTGTCTCGATTCGGGCGCGGGCAACTACGATCAGCTTTGGCTCACCACCTCATTGCGCGGCATGGCGAGCGGTACGCTGAAGGTCGAGATCCTGACCGAAGGCGTGCACTCGGGCGACGCTTCGGGATTGGTGCCGTCGAGCTTCCGCGTCATGCGGCAGGTCCTTGACCGACTCGAAGACAGCAAGACCGGCCGTCTACTGCCCGAGAGTTTTCATTGCGCGGTCCCGGCTGAACGGTTGTCGCAGGCCAAGGCGACGGCCGCGATCCTTGGCGAAGAAGTCTACAAGCGTTTTCCGTGGGCGCACTACGATTGCGGCGGCGCATCGGCGTTTGCGCTGCCGACCACGACAGACCCGGTGGAGGCGCTGCTGAATCGCACCTGGAAGCCGACGCTCTCCGTCACCGGCGCCGAAGGGTTCCCGGCGTTGAAGGACGCCGGCAATGTGCTGCGCCCCTATACCGCATTCAAGCTGTCGCTGCGTCTGCCGCCGCTGGTCGATGCGGGTCAGGCAGTGCAACAGCTCAAGTCTTTGCTCGAGGACAACGCACCCTACCAGGCCAAGGTCACCTTCGAGAGCCATGGCGGCGCGACCGGATGGAACGCCCCCGACACCGCGCCATGGTTCGAGCATGCGCTGAATGCCGCGTCACAGGCGCACTTCGGCGCGAGCTGCGGCTACATCGGGCAAGGCGGCACCATCCCGCTCATGAACATGTTGAGTGTTGGCTTCCCGAAGGCGCAAATGATGGTCTGCGGTGTGCTGGGCCCCAAGAGCAATGCGCACGGGCCCAACGAGTTCCTGCATGTCCCCTATGCCAAGAAACTGACGGCGGCGGTGGCGGAGGTCATCGCGGCCTTGCCGGCGGCGAACGCCGTCGCTGCTTGAGCGCTCGTCCGACGCAAGCGGCGCCGCAGGTGCATCAAGCGCTGCGAACGCCCGACGGCGAAACATTGGCGCTGCACGTCTGGCCACCAGGACGTACCGTTGCAAGAGCCGTCGTCGTCATCGTTCATGGCTTGGGCGAACACGCCGGCCGCCTTGCGCATGTCGCACAGCGACTCAATGGGTGGGGCTTCGAAGTGCTCGCCCTCGATCAGTATGGCCATGGCGCTTCCACCGGCGCGCGCGGCGGTTTGCCGACGTCCAACCGCCTTACCGAAGATCTCGCGCTCGTGGTCGACGATGCCAGGCGCCGGCACCCGGGGCTCCCGGTGGTTCTGCTTGGCCACAGCCTGGGTGGGCTGGTGGCTGCAAGCTTCGTCGCGCGCGATGTGCGCACGGTAGATGCACTGGTGCTTTCGTCGCCAGCACTCGATCCCGGTCTCAGCCGATTCCAGAAGCTCCTGATCGCAATGCTGTCGCGGCTCGCGCCCGAATTGCGCGTGAGCAATGGACTCGACCTCAAGTATCTGTCGCACGATCCCGCGGTGGCAGAAGCGTATCGAGCCGACCCGCTGTGTCACGATCGCATCGGCGCGCGGCTGGCGAGCTTTTTGGCGGATGAGGGCACCACGGTGCAGTCGGCTGCTGCCGCTTGGCGCGTGCCGACGCTGCTCATCTACGCCGGGGATGATCGCCTTGTTTCTCCCGAGGGCAGCCGCGCATTCGAAAGTGCGGCGCCGTCGGAGCTTGTGAGCACCACGTGCTACACCAGCCACTTCCACGAGATCTTCAACGAACTCGACGCAGCGCCCGTCTTCGACAGGCTCGAGCGCTGGTTGGACGAACGCTTTCCGAATCTCTAGGCGGCTGCCGGGGCGGACGCGGCGCGCCGCCGCGCAAGCCACAAGAGCGCAAGGCCGGTCAGCACCACTGGCACCAACGAGCCGAAGTTAAGCAAGCGCCATCCCTGTGTCGTGACCAGTACGCCTGACGCGAAAGAGCTGATTGCCAGGGTCCCGAAGACACAGAAGTTCAGCGCGCCTTGCGCCCGGTCCCTTTCCTCGGCCGTGTACGCGGTCAGCGACAAAGTCGTGCTGCCGGTGAAGAGAAAGTTCCAGCCCACTCCCAGCATGAACAACGCAATCACGAACCGATGCAAGTCCACGCCAGACAGCGCGACGGCGATGCACCCCAGGTTGAGCAGCAATCCGACACCCATGACCGGCAGCGCGCCGAACCGGCGGATCAGGTGACCGGTGAAGAAGCCCGGCGCAAACATCCCGATCACGTGCCATTCAAGGACCAGCGCTACATCTTCAAATGGAAGACTGCACACCTGCATGGCGATCGGCGTCGCGGCCATCAGCAGATTCATGACACCGAATCCCAGCGCGCCCGAGACAGCGGCAACGATGAATACCGGCTGACGTGCGATCTCGGAAAGCGATCGCCCGCCTGCGGATGCGTTCTTGGCCGGTGGCGCGGGAAAGTCGATGAATTGCATCATCGCCATCGACGCCAGCGCGATCACCGCCAGGGCGAGGTACGCACCAGCGAACGGCACTTCGAACCAATTGCGCGTGACCGCGGCGAGATTCGGCCCCGCGACAGCACCGATCAGACCACCAGCCATCACCAGCGACACCGCCTTCTCGCGCCATTCGGGAGCGGCGAGTTCCGCGGCGGCAAATCGGTAGAGGCTGGCGTTGGCGTTGTAGTAGCCAGCGACCAGCGTCGCAAAGCAGAGGAGCCAGAAGTCCTTCCAGACAGCAGCTTGCGCGCACAGCAGCGCCGAGAACAGCGCCACTGCAATGCCGATCTGGAATGAACGTCGACGACCGAGACGGCGCTGGGTGCGCGCCACCAAGCCGGTCGCGAGCGCGCCGCCCACCACGTAGCCCATCACGGGCAGCGTTGCCATCCAGCCATGCGGCGCGAGTGCCAATCCGACGAGACCATTGATTGCGATGAACGTGACGTTGTTCGTCAGGAACAAGCCTTGGCAAATGGTCAGCAGCCAGAGATTGCGATTCATGGCATGAACGAAGGACTGCGGTCGTCAGCCCTTTTGAAGCAAGCCGCTCAGGGATGACAGCAGATCATCGTGATTGCCGAGGCCTTCGGCAGGCACCTGCCCCTTCGGCGTCAGGTGATCGATCAAGGTGGGCAGCAGCGTTGCGAGCAATGGCAGCAAGGTTGCGCTGTTCATCCCGAGCTTTTGCGCGATGCCGGAGATCGCGTCACTGCCCAGCACATCCTGCAATTGGCCTCCGGAGATGGGCGCGTTCTCGCCCTTTCCGATCCACGAGCCGATGACGTCACCCATCCCGGCCTGATCGAATTTGGACACCAACCCGCCGAGGCCACCAGTTTCACTGTTGTTGGCGAGCAGCCCGCCAAGGGCGCCGGCAATGCCGCCCAGATTGCCGAGCCCCTCGAGGCCGCTGAGCCCGCCGGGACCGCCTTCCTGAGGTTGCGCCTGCGCGCCGCCGAGCACCTGACCGAGTACCGAATCGAGCAATCCCATGATGGGCTCCTGAAGCAATGAAGGATGTGGAACGCGGCGTTACTTGGGGCGCGGTGTCCGCTTGGCCAGCAGCGGCTCGCTCACACCCTGCACGCCGACCAGCCCAAGCACGGTCGCGAGCGCATTCTGCGCGCCCTGCCAACCATCTGTCACGTCGATCCATTCAGACAGCGCATGAAAGCCGCCGGTCTTGCCTCCGCTACCGATGATGATCGCCGGGATCCCCAGCGACATCGGCACGTTGGCATCCGTGCTGGCGCCGGTGAGGAGCGTCTTGTGGCCGAAAGCGGCGTTGGAGCGGACCGCCGCCTCGACGACCACAGAATCCGACCCTGTGCGTCCGCCTGGCCGATCGCCGATAAGCTTGGTCGATGCACTGAGGGTCGTGACATTCCAGCGCTTGTTTTCTTCCGCTACGGCCTCGTCGATTGCGGACAGCACCTTCTTTTCAGTGTCCAGCAAGGCGCCCATTTCGTCCGAGCGGATGTCCACCGCCATTCGCGCATCCGGCGCGATGGTGTTGACGGACGTTCCACCGCCGACGGTGCCGACGGTGAACGTCGTCTTGGGAAAGCTCGGCGTCTTGATGTCGGCGATCTTTGCGATGGCGCGACCCATCCCGTGGATGGCGCTCGGAACCTGGCCAAACGCCGCGTAGCTGTGGCCGCCCGGGCCCTTGAAGTTCACTTCATAGCGGTGGCTGGCGGTACCGAGCACGAGAACGGTTCCGTCCGGCGCGGGCTCCAGGCCGACCATGCCGTCGATCTCCGGGTGATCGCGAAAAATGGCCTTCATGCCGCGCAAGTTGCCGAGTTCTTCTTCGCCGACGTTGCCCACGAACATCAGGTCGCCGACCGTCTGCACCTTGTGATCGTTCAGCACCTTGAGCCAGGAGAGCAACACGGAAAGGCCCCGTGTGTCGTCCGAGATGCCAGGCGCATGGAGCTTTCCATCCCGCTCCTTGACCTTGACGTCCGTGCCTGCGGGAAAGACCGTATCGAGATGCGCCGAGATCAGCAGTGTCGGCCCGTTGCCGGTACCTTTGCGCACGCCGATCACGTTGCCCTCGGCGTCGATCCTGGCGTCCGCAAGGCCGAGCGCCTTGATCCGAGCGAGAAACGCTTCGGCCCGCTTCTGCTCCTTGAACGGCGGCGCCTCGATCTCGGTGAGCGCCTTCAGGTCCTCGACCGATCGCTCATGGTCAGCCTTGACGGCGTCGAGCAACTGCTTGACGGCCGGTGCGGTCAGGAGCTGTGTATACGCCTCGTCGACTGCGGGCCGAACCTGCGACGGCGTCGGCGCCACAGCGGAGACTTGTGCGTGCGCGCCGCCGCCGATGCATGCTGCGGCAAGCACGATGGGCGCCATGCGCGACGGCAGCAAAGCCCGCGAGGGCAAGGAAATGAGGCGAGATGACATCATTCTTTGATCTTTCATTGCGAATCGGTGAGCAACACCAGCGCAGCGAGCGCGGCTGTTTCAGCGCGCAAGACACGCGGTCCCAGCGTCAGCGGGGCAAAGCCGCGGACCAGCGCTTCTTTTTCTTCTGAAGCACTGAGGCCGCCTTCCGGGCCGCTCAGGACCCAAACCGAACGCTGAATGCTGGCCGCCGCTTCGGGCGCCGACCAAGCTCCTTCGGTGAGGCTCAAGATGAACCGTTCCGAATCGTCCGCCGATGCCGCGAGCCACCCTGCCAGCGGCCGAACCGGATGAATCACCGGAACACGGTTGCGTCCGCATTGCTCGCAGGCCGAAATTGCGATGGCTTCCCAATGCAGGCGCTTCTTGTCGGCCCTTTCGCCTGACAACCGGAGCACCCCATGTGCCGTCACGAGCGGCTGAATGCTCGCGACGCCGAGTTCGGTCGCTTTCTCGACCAGCCAATCCATCCGTTCGTTGGCCGGCATTCCGACGGCCAGGTGCACCGCTCGCGCAGCCTCGCGCTCGATGGGCTTGCGCGCGCCGACGGTGACATCGACGTCGCTCCGCCCCATGCGGTCGACGGTCGCCGCGAATTCGCCGCCGCTGCCATCGAAGAGGGTCAGCGCATCGCCGGGTTGCATGCGAAGCACCTGCACGTGGCGCGCAGCACCGGGCGGCAGCGTGAGCGAGCTGTTCTCGACCAGCGCCACAGCGCAGTGAAATCGCGCCGTCACATGCGTCCGTAGGCGAAGCCGCTCAACGGCTGAGTGCCTTCGACTTCGTCGATCACGCGCAGCAACGGTGTGAGTTCGCGATAGCGACTGGCGGTCGCGCGGATATAGGCGATGAACCGCGGCGTATCGGCCAGGTACTTGGGCTTGCCGTCACGAACCGTGAGCCGCGCGAAGATGCCCGCGACTTTCAGGTGGCGCTGCAGACCCATCCATTCGACGCCCCTATAAAACGCACCGAAATCGTCGTCGACCAGCAGACCAGCCTTGCGGGCCCGCTCCCAATAGCGCACGGTGACGTCGATCACGAACTCTTCGTCCCAACTCAGAAACGCATCGCGCATGAGGCTTGCGATGTCATAGGTGATCGGGCCATGAACCGCGTCCTGGAAGTCCAGCACGCCCAGCGCCTGTCCCTCCTTGACCATCAGGTTGCGAGGCATGAAGTCGCGATGCACGTACACGCACGGCGCGGCGAGATTGTTCTCGACGATCAATGCAAAACTGCGGTCGAGACGCTCCTTGAGCTGCCCCTCCACCGGAATTCCTCGGTGCCTGGCGATGTACCACTGCGGAAACAGCGCAAGCTCGCGCTCCAGCAGCGCGCGATCGTAAGGAGGCAGGACATTCGGCTTCGATGCCAGTTGCCAGCGAATCAGTGCATCGATCGCCTGCTCGTAGAGAGGCCGTGCCGCGCCAGAGTCGGCGGGATCGATCACGTCGAGCATCGTGTGCGCACCCAGGTCATCGAGCAACAAGAATCCGTCGGTCTGATCCCACTCGAGCACCGTGGGCGCAGTGACGCCTGCGTCGCTCATCAGCTTGGCGATCTGAACGAAAGGGGCGCTGTTCTCCTGGGCGGGCGGTGCATCCATGATGATGCGGGTCTTGGCGCCGTCGCTCGTGTCGACCCGGAAGTAGCGTCTGAAACTGGCGTCTGCCGAGGCGAGCCGCACGGTCTGCGGCTGCAATTGGTGCGCCGGCGCAACGCGATCCATCCAGCGGTTGAACGCCTGGGCGCGGGCCGGATCGGTCCACGCTGGGGAATGAAGGGGAGATGCGGCGCGGTCGACCGGGGACGAAGAGGCTGTCATGGATAATTGATTCTACAAATCCGCCTTGCGCGGGCTCTCCCAACTCGACGGCCGTCAGCGCCGCCCTTCCCCTTCAGAAGATATTTGTTCCGTACCGATGCCTGACCTGAACCGAGCTGCCTGGCGCCGGTGCCGCCCGCCCTTGCCGCTGGCGGTACTGACGCTCGCACTGTTGCATGCGCACGCCGTGCGGGCGCAGGATACGGAACTGGATGCTCCGCTCGTGCTCAAGCGCACACCGCAGCTTGCCGAAGTGATCACGCCCGCGCAGCGCGGCGACCGGCCCAGCTTCGTGGATGGAGATCGCATCTCCGGCAGGCCGGACCTCGAGACGGTGGTCGAAGGCAACGCCACGCTGCGTCGTGGCGACACCTTCATTCGCGCCGACCGGCTGGAGTACTACCAGCCCGAAGATCGCGCCCGCGCCACCGGTAACGTCCATGTGAACCAGGCCGGCAATGTCTACGAAGGCCCCGAACTGGAACTCAAGCTCGAATCCTTCGAAGGGTTTTTCAACAAGGTCCGCTACTCCTTCCTGGCCAATGGCGGGCGGGGAGACGCGGAGCGAATCGACTTCATTGACAGCAATGTCTCGGTCGCACGCATCGCGACCTACACCACCTGTCGTCCCGAGGACTATCCGGGCTGGATGCCGGCCTGGCTCCTGCGCGCCAAGACCATCACCACCGACTCGGAAGAAAACATCGGGGTGGCGACAAGCGCGCAGGTCACCTTCATGGGCATCAGTACGCCGCCGTTCCCGTCGCTCAGCTTTCCTCTGAGCAACGCACGCAAGACGGGTCTGCTGCCGCCAGTGATCGGCATCGACAGTGTCAACGGCATCGAACTGACCACGCCTTACTACTGGAACATTGCCCCGAATCGCGATGCAACGTTCTATCCGACGCTGATGAGCAAGCGCGGCATCAATCTCGGAAACGAGTTCCGATATCTTGAGAACACGTACCAGGGCGAGATTCGCGCGGACTACATGCCGTACGACCGCCTTCGCGATCAAGACCGCTGGGGCGTCTGGACCCAACACAACCAGACTTTCGACCCCAAACCGCTCGGCCTCGACTATCTGACCGGCTCCCTCAGCATCAATCGCGTGAGCGACGACAACTACTGGCGCGACTTCACGCGGACGCCGTCCCTGACGACGCGGCTGCTTGCCAATGATGGCGCGCTGCGATGGGGTTCAGGGGACTGGAGCGGCATGGCCCGCGCGCTGAGTTACCAGACGCTGCAATACGCGCCTTCGCCGATCATTCCGCCGTACGACCGCATGCCGCAGATCACGGCCAACTACAACAAGTACGACGGCCCGGCCGGTTTGGACTTTTCGTTCAACAACGACTACACGCGTTTCCAGGGCGATCCGATCTTGCAGGGGCAGCCCGACGGGGAGCGCGCTTTCACGCAGCTTTCGCTGAGCCGACCTTTTCTGACCCCGGGCACGTTCGTCATTCCAAAGGTGATGGTGAACGCCCGCGCCTATCAGTTCGACGCGCCGATCAACGGATTGACTTCAACCAACGTGACGGTGCCGACGTTCAGTCTCGACAGCGGCATGATCTTCGAGCGGGACGCGAACTATTTCGGACGTGGGTTCCGGCAGACGCTCGAGCCTCGCGCCTTCTACGTCTATACGCCGTTTCGCAACCAGAACGAGTTGCCCAACTACGATTCAGCGGCCAACGACTTCAACTTTGCGACGGTTTACACCGAGAACGCCTTCTCCGGCAATGACCGGATATCCGACAGCAACCTGCTCACGCTGGGCGTGACTTCGAGATTGATCGATCCGGACACGGGCGCCGAGGCTGCCCGCTTCGGTATCGCGCAGCGGCTGCGTTTTGCCGATGAACTCGTCACGCTGCCGGGCGGAGTTCCTGTGACAGACCGTTTCAGCGACCTCTTGCTCGGCGCGCAGATCAACTGGACGCCCAAGTGGACCTTCGACGGCACTGTTCAATACAACCCGGACCAGCACAACTCCGAGCGCACAGCGCTGACCGCCCGCTATAGTCCCGGACCTTATCGCACGATCAGCGCCGCCTATCGCTACCAGGCAAGCAGCTACGCCGCAGCCGCGGACGGGACCAGAGTCTCCAACAATGACGGCAACCAATCGATCGATGTCGGCTGGCAGTGGCCCATCAACGATCTCTGGGGCGACAAAGGCAAGGACCTCGGCTCGGGGCGGGGTCAGGGGGGTGGGCGCTGGTACGCTGTAGGCCGTCTGAATTACAGTCTGCAAGACAGCAAACTCACCGACGGCGTACTCGGCTTTGAATACGACGGCTGCTGCTGGATCGGCCGCGTGGTTGTTGAACGTATCACCACCGGGCAAGTCACAGCCAGTACGCGAATCATGTTCCAGCTCGAGCTGGTCGGCTTCGCCAGCATCGGTACGAGCCCGCTTCGCACGTTGACGCAAAACATCCAGCGCTACACCCCTCTACGCCAACCCGGCGCCGCGCCGAGCCGCTACACCAATTACGACTGAGATAGAGCTTCGCCATGAAACACATTCGCTCCATCCTTACGCTTGCCTGCATGGCGACCCTGGCCACCGCTTCTGGCGCGCAAGGCATCACCGACATCATGCGCTCGGGGCCGCGCATCGCGCCTCCGGTCCCGGCCGACACGAGGGCCGCGCCGCCCAACGTGCAGCGCTCGGCCGAGTACATCGTCGCACTGGTCAACTCCGAACCCGTCACGAACACAGAGGTGCAGGCGCGCGTTCAGCGCATCCTGAGAGAGAACCCCGAAGCCGACCGCATGCCCCGGCCTGAGCTGACGCGTCTGGTGCTGGAGCGGCTCATCAACGAGCACGCCCAGCTGCAGATGGCCCAGGAAAACGGCATCAAGGTGGACGACCTTGCAATCGACCAGGCCGAACAGGCGGTGGCCCGGCAGAACCAGATCAGCCTTGTCGAGCTGCGCCGCCGGGTGGCGGCCGAGGGACTCTCGCAGGAGCAGTTCCGGCGCGAGCTTCGTGATCAGCTCATGCTGACCCGCCTGCGCGATCGCGAGATCGAAGCCAAGGTCAAGATCAGCGACGTCGAAGTCGACCAGTTCATTCGTGAACAGCGTGCCGGCGGCAACGCGGCAATCGCGCCGAACATCAACATCGCGCAGCTGCTGGTCGCCGTGCCCGAGAACGCGAGCGAGACAGACATCGCAAAGCTGCAGCAGCGCGCGCAGAGCCTCGCCCAGCGCGCGCGGGCCGGCGAGGATTTCGCAAAGCTCGTTCAGGAAAATTCCGACGCGGACCGCGCTGCGGGTGGCGCGCTCGGGGTGCGCAGTGCCGAGCGTTATCCGCCACTCTTCGTCGAAGCTACACAGTCGACCCCGGTCAACGGAATCGCCGGCCCGGTTCGGTCGCCAGCAGGCTTCCATGTGCTCAAGCTGCTGTCCAAATCGCAGCCTGGCGCGACTGACGCGGTCGTCACGCAGACGCACGTGCGTCATATCCTGCTGCGCAACGATCCCAAGCGCACCACTGCTCAATCGGTCGCGCAACTCGCCGAGTTCAAGGATCGCGTGAAAAAGGGTTCGGCGGACTTCGCGAGCCTTGCCAAGGACAACTCGGAAGACGCAAGCGCTAAGGAAGGCGGCGACCTCGGCTGGGCGCGCCCGGGCCAGTTCGTGCCCGAGTTCGAAGATGCAATGAACGGCCTCGCTCCCGGTCAGATCAGCGATCCGGTGGTGTCTCGCTTCGGGGTCCACCTGATCTTGGTGGAAGGTCGCCGAGAAGCCAAGCTCACCCAGACCGAGCAGCGTGAGGCAGCGCGCGCGGTGCTGCGCGAGAAAAAGATCCAGCAAGCCACCGAGACTTGGGCCCAGGAAGTGCGCGCGCGGGCCTACGTCGAATACCGCGACCCTCCGCAGACCTGATGCGTCGCCCCAAGGTTTCGCGCGCTTCCTCGTGAGCCGCGTTCATATCCCTCGCAAGCGCTTCGGGCAGCATTTCCTTGCTGACCAAGGCATCATCGACGCGATTGTTCGTGAGATTGCCCCGAAGCCCGGCGATGCAATGGTCGAAATCGGCCCAGGGCTCGCGGCGCTCACGCAACCACTCGTCGAGCGCCTTGGCCGATTGACCGTAATTGAACTCGATCGCGATCTGGCGCAGCGTCTGCGCAGCCACGGTCAATTGGATGTGGTTGAGTCGGACGTCCTGAAGGTTGATTTCGCCGCGCTTGCCGACAGGCTCGTGGCGCTGCCTTCCACCGGCCTGCGCGTCGTAGGCAACCTGCCCTACAACATCTCCACACCGATCCTCTTTCACTTGCTCGGCTTCGCACCGTTGATCTCCGACCAGCACTTCATGCTGCAGAAAGAGGTGATCGATCGCATGGTTGCGCGACCGGCAACCTCGGACTATGGCCGTCTGAGCGTCATGCTGCAGTGGCGGTACGAGATGGAGAACGTTCTTTTCGTGCCGCCGGAAAGCTTCGATCCCCCTCCCCGTGTCGATAGCGCCGTGGTCCGCATGGTGCCGCTGGCGGAGCCGCCGAAGGTTGACACGGAACTGCTCGGCGAGATCGTCCAGGTCGCTTTCAGCCAACGCCGCAAACTGCTGCGCCACAGCTTGGGCAAGTGGCTGGATCAAAAGGCTTTCGCCGGCACCTTCGACACCCAGCGCCGCGCCGAAGAAGTCCCGGTCCACGAATACCTAACCCTGGCCCAGCAGTTCCCAAAATGAAAAAAAGCCCGTCACTGACGGGCCTTTGTTAGTGAAACACCGCGGAACCGGCTCTGCCGGGCCGCTGGTGTTGCCCCCGGTAGGGGGTAGGTGGCCACACGAAGTGGGCAAGCCTGGGGGCGAGCAACACCTACGCTGCAGCGAGCCAATATCCCGCGTTGAACGGGCTGCTCATGCGCAACGCCAACGGGGAAACATCGACCAATTTGTCTGTCGGCATTTTTTCTGCCGCTGGGTCGGAATTCTGAACTTCGATATCGGCGGCCGGTGCGGTGCCGATTTGAGCCTCGTTCGCCCGTTCTGCTTGGCTGGTTTGTGCAGAACGGGCTACAGAAAAGAATAGAAGCACCGGAAGGGTATCTTTCGGTCTCCCCAGTAATCGGCAGCGTCACGGAAGATGTCCAGCAGTTGCTCCCGCGCTTCCTTGTCGAACTTGGCGTTCGCAGGGATCTGCTCGAGCACGATCACAAAACCGGGCTGCGGGCCCGATTTGTGCAACGGGTCCGTCATGCAGTCATACAGCGCATCGAAGTTCTTGCCGAAGTGCTGCGGAAAGGTGAATTGCTGAGCGATCAGATCCAGCACATCCTGCTTGGTCTGGGCGTTGCCGAGGTTGGCATATAGAAAGTGCTGACCGGCCGCATGTGCTGCCTCTTGCAGGTCGTTCACGCGAAATGCGCGAATCGACTGCACGATGTTCGGTCGCACGCCACGAAGGGATAGGGTCATCTCCGCTGGTCTTTCCATGGTTGTATTCATCATTTCGTCAGGACGCTCGTTCGCGCCTTTCCAATTCTGTTTGTCGCTCAAGGTTCGATCCGCCGAAAACTCGCATAGTGATCTGCCGTGTACCAGCAGGCCGATGGCGTCGTACGCTCGCCTCCGCAGACGATGCGCCGTGCACCACGATCGCGCGAGCCGGGCGTATCGACCGTGTACTCTCGGTAGTGGCCTCGGCGCTCCTGCGGCAGCAGGCGTTCGCGATTGCCGAACACCACGCCGTCTTTTTCATGCCGGAAAGGGCCACCGTTCAAAATGGCCTCATATGTACGCTGGCCTTGCACAGGCAATTCGGCCAACGCAATCGATTCCTGCACGGGCTGACCGGCTTCAGTACCGAACCATTCACGTGCCTGAACTCCAGTTGCAAAAGCCACCAACAACAAGCTGGTAAGCGCAAACTTGGAAACCGGAGACGTGATCGAGGCGTAAGCCGCCATGGGGCACCAGAAAGAAAAGAGCGAGAGCCGAATTGGGGGGTCAACCGGTTGGGGTTAACCCGCAAATTCAAGGCCGCAAGTGTGCACCAGAGGCGCGCAAATAGCAAGCGCCTGCCCAATCTTTGAGCAGGCGCAAGGGTTTGAGCGCGGGTTTGAAGTTAGCGACCGCTGTCGCCACACTGCCTAGCGCTCTGCGTTGGCGTCCGCGACTGTCAGTGCCGTCATATTCACGATGCGACGAACAGTGGCGCTCGCCGTGAGAATATGGACGGGCTTCGCTGCGCCCAGCAGAACCGGGCCGATCGCGATATTGCCGCCTGCTGCCGTTTTGAGCAGGTTGTACGAAATGTTGGCCGAATCGATGTTGGGAAACACGAGCAAATTGGCATCGCCAGCCAATGCGCTATGGGGCATTACCGCCGCACGCTGCTTGCCGTCCAACGCCACGTCGCCATGCATTTCCCCGTCGACCTCGAGCCACGGCGCTTGGGTGCGGAGCAAATCGAGCGTTTGACGCATCTTGAGGGCCGTTGGCAGATTGCTGCTGCCGAAATTGGAATGCGACAGCAAGGCGGCCTTTGGCTTGAGGCCGAACCGCATCATTTCTTCCGCGGCCATCGTCGTGATCTCGGCGAGTTCCTCAGGCGTCGGATCGTAGTTGACGTGCGTGTCGACCAGGAAGACCTGCCGGTCGGGAAGCAGAAGGCCGTTCATGCAGGCATAGATCGGCACGTTCTGACTGGTACTCGCGCAACCGCCCGGGCGCTTTCCGATCACCTGGTCGATGTAATGCAGGTGAATGGTCGTGGTACCCCAGGTACCGCAGATCATTCCGTCGACATCTCCCTTGTGGAGCAACATCGCGCCGATCAGGGTCAGGCGGCGACGCATCTCGATCTTTGCTGTCTGGACGGTCGTGCCCTTGCGTTCGGTCATCCGGTGATAGGTCTGCCAGAAGTCGCGATAGCGATGGTCCTGTTCGACGTTCACGATGTCGTAGTCGAGATCTTCCTTCAGGCGAAGGCCGAATTTTTCGATGCGTTGGGCAATGATTGCGGGACGGCCGATGAGCGTGGGTCGCGCGATTCCTTCGTCGACCACGATCTGCGCAGCGCGCAGCACGCGTTCTTCCTCGCCTTCGCAGTAGGCCACGCGCTTCTTCGGCGCGCGCTTGGCGGCATCGAAGATCGGTTTCATCATCGACCCTGAGGTGTAGACGAAGGTCTGCAGCTTGTCCCGATAGCCATCGAGGTCAGAGATGGGCCGCAGCGCCACCCCGCTCTCGGCAGCCGCCTGGGCGACGGCGGGTGCGATCTTCATCATCAACCGCGGATCGAAAGGCTTCGGAATCAGGTATTCGGGGCCAAAGCTGAGTTTCTCACCCGCGTATGCGGCCGCCACCCGCTCGCTCTGTTCTGCTTGCGCGAGTTCAGCGATGGCATGGACCGCCGCCACTTCCATTTCGTCCGTGATGGTGGTCGCGCCGCAGTCCAGGGCGCCGCGGAAGATGTATGGAAAGCAAAGGACGTTGTTGACCTGGTTCGGGTAGTCGGTCCGGCCGGTGGCCATCACGACGTCGTCGCGAACGGCGTGAGCATCCTCGGGCGTGATTTCCGGATTCGGATTCGCCAGCGCGAAGATCACGGGCTTCGCCGCCATCTTTGCCACCATGGCGGGCTTGAGCACGCCACCGGCGGACAAGCCAAGGAAAACATCCGCGCCTTCGATGACCTCGGTCAACGTCCGCGCCTTTGTCTTCTGCATGTACTGGCGCTTGTCGTCGTCCATCAATTCGGTGCGGCCTTCATAGACGACGCCCGCGAGATCGGTGACATAGACGTTCTCGCGCTTGAGGCCGACTTTCAGCAGCAGGTTCAGGCAGGCCAAGGCTGCAGCGCCTGCGCCCGAGGTCACGAGCTTGACCTGGGAGATGTCCTTGCCGACCACCTTGAGGCCGTTCAGCATGGCTGCCGCAACCGTGATGGCGGTGCCGTGCTGGTCGTCGTGGAAGACCGGAATCTTCATGCGCTTGCGCAGTTCGCGTTCGACGTAGAAGCAATCCGGCGCTTTGATGTCCTCGAGATTGATGGCCCCGAATGTGGGCTCGAGGGCGGCAATGACTTCGACCAGCTTTGCCGGGTCCTTCTCGTCGATTTCGATGTCGAACACGTCGACGCCGGCAAACTTCTTGAACAGAACGCCCTTGCCCTCCATGACGGGCTTGGAAGCCAGAGGGCCGATGTCGCCGAGACCGAGAACGGCCGTTCCATTGGTGATCACCGCAACGAGGTTGCCACGCGCGGTGTACTTGAATGCGTTGACGGGGTCCTTGACGATTTCCTCACACGGGGCCGCAACGCCGGGCGAATAGGCGAGCGCCAAATCGCGCTGATTGACCATCTGCTTGGTCGCGGCGATCGAGATCTTTCCGGGGACGGGATGCTCGTGATATTCGAGGGCTGCGCGGCGCAGTTCGGCACGTTTGTCCTCGGGCGTGGGGATCGGTGAAGTCGGATCGGACATTGGGCCGTGCCTCCAGTGACGCTTCTTGCAAAAGGGCGCCGATTGTAGACCTCGACTTTGGCGCGGCCGACGCGGATCGGGGGCCTCTGCGGCCCGGCGCCGTCTGTTCCTACTTCTTCTACTTATTCTTCCTATTTAGATTAGTAGTAGTAGTAAGGGACCGGCTCCGCTGTGGACAGTGGCACTTTCTCGTTGCGCAGCAAGCACTTGCCGAAGCCGGCCAGCTGTGGGCAGCTGCGCTTTCGTGCTGTCGCGCGAAGGCGAACAACTTTGACGAGAGCCTCTCGCCTGTGGATAACTGATGGGTTGTGCCGGAACTGTCCCCAGGGTTGTTCGACGGGCGCTGTGGCAATATGCCCGGCACAGCAACCCCGTAGCGAGGAACGACCATGGCGCTGATGGATTTCATCAAGAAGCAGTTCATCGACATCATTCAGTGGACCGAGACCAGCGATGGAACGCTGGCCTGGCGCTTTCCGATGCAGGACCTGGAAATCCAGAACGGCGCATCGCTGACGGTGCGGGAGTCGCAGGTGGCGGTGTTCGTGAACGAGGGCCAGGTGGCCGATGTCTTCGGGCCAGGCATGTACAAGCTCACGACGCAGACGCTGCCCGTGCTCACATACCTCCGGAACTGGGACAAGCTGTTCGAGTCGCCCTTCAAGAGCGATGTCTACTTCTTCAGCACGCGACAGCAGGTCGATCAGAAGTGGGGCACGCCGCAGCCGATCACCGTTCGTGACAAGGATTTCGGTGCGGTTCGCTTGCGGGCATTCGGCAACTTCAGCTTTCGCATTGGCGACGCCAAGCTGTTCCACACAGAGATCTCGGGCACCCGCGACCTCTACACGGTGGCGGAGCTCGACGGTCAGTTGCGCGGGCTGGTGCTTCAGAACATCAGCAACGCCATCGCTTCGAGCGGCGTGCCATTTCTCGATCTTGCAGCCAACCAGATCCAGTTCGCCCAAGCGCTCGCGACCCAGCTCGTGCCGGAGTTCGCAAAAATCGGCATCAAGCTCGAGACCATCACGGTGCAGAACGTCTCGTTGCCCGAAGAACTCCAAAAGATCCTCGACCAGAAGATCGGCATGGGCATGGTCGGCAACGACATGGGCAAGTTCATGCAGTACCAGACGGCGCAGGCCATTCCGAAGTTTGCCGAAGGGGCCGGCACTGGCGGTGGCATTGCGGGCGATGCCATGGGATTGGGCGCCGGCGTTGCGCTGGGCCAGGTGCTCGCGCAGAACCTTGCGCAGGGGCTGGGTCAGCAAAACCCTGCTGCTCCCGCGGCGGCCGGTCAGCAGCAGTCGCCCGTCGTCGCCGTTGTCAATCCAGCCGACGTGATGGCGACCCTTGAAAAGCTCGGTGAACTCAAGGCCAAGGGAATCCTCACCCAGGAAGAATTCGACGCCAAGAAGGCGGAGCTTCTGAAGAAGCTGGTCTGATCCGCGCGCGTTGGCCACCGATTCGTTTCAGCAGCGGCTCTATCGCGCGCCGTGCCCGGGCTGCGGCGCGCCGGTCGAATTTCGATCGGCGCAGTCGACCCATGCTGTGTGCCCCTACTGCCAGAGCACCGTGGTGCGGCAGGGCGAGACGCTCGCGCGCATCGGCAAGATGGCGGAGCTGTTCGATGACTTCAGCCCGCTGCAACTCTTTGCGGCCGGCCGCTTCGCGGATCGACCGTTCACGCTGGTCGGTCGCCTTCAGTACAGCTATGACAGCGCACGTTGGACCGAATGGATTGCCGCGCTCGATGCCGACCGCACCGGCATCCTGAGCGAAGACAACGGCGCTTACGTCTTCACGCTGCCGATCGCCCTGCAACGCCCTGCTCCGCCTGCGGAGGACTTGCGAGTCGGCGCAACGACAGCGTTCAACGGACAGAGCTACACGGTCACGTCAAACGAACAGGTTGCGCTGATCTCCGCGCAGGGCGAGTTGCCGAGGTTGCCCGAACTCGGCCGCCGATTTCCGGCCGTCGAACTGCGCAACGACCAGGGAGAGGTGCTCAGCCTCGACTACGACACGAATCCGCCTGGCGCGTATCTCGGGCGTGCGGTGCGTCTGGAGGACCTCCAGCTCACGGGATTGCGTGATGAATCGGCCAAGGAGGAGAGGGGCCGCAGCTTCAACTGCCCGAACTGCGGCTCGCCGGTCACACTCAACCTGGCCGACAGCAAGAGCGTCACCTGCCCTTCGTGCAACAGCATCATCGATCTGTCGCAAGGCATTGGCGGGGAGTTGCGGCACGCGTCGCAAGACGAACCCATCCAGCCGCTGATTCCGCTGGGTGCCGTCGGGCAATTGCAGGGCGTGAATTGGCAGGTGGTCGGCTTCCAGCATCGCATGGGCGTGGCGCCGGGCGATGACGAGCACTTCGGCTGGAGCGAATACCTGTTGTTCAACCAGAAGCGCGGCTTCAGCTTTCTCGTCGACGCGGAGGATGGCTGGAGCATTGTCAAGCCGACCACCGGCGCGCCGACGATGGCCGAAAACGGGTCGCGGGCAACCTACCTCGGCAAGGTCTACCTGCAGCAATATGCCTACAACGCCGAGACGGGCTACGTCGCCGGCGAGTTCTACTGGCAGGTCCAGCGCGGGCAGAAGACTTTCAACCGCGACTTCGCCGCCGGCACTTCGTTGCTGTCGATGGAGCGTTCTGCCAACGAGCTGACGTGGTCGGCTGGCAGCAGGGTCGACAGCGCCTCAGTGGCGGCCGCCTTCAAGCTCGATCGCCGCAAGGACATGTTCAAGCGCAACGATGCGTTGCCCGTGAGCGCGGCATCGAGCCTCGGATGCGGCACCATCATTCTGGTCATCGTGGTGATCATCATCCTGCTGATCATCCTGAGCACGTGCAGCGGTTCGGGCGGAACGGGCGGCACGCGCAGCGCAGGCGGCTCGTACGGCGGCTATTCGAGTGGCGGCGGCCACAAGTAATCAAATTTTTTCCGGAGGTCCTCTCATGACACTTGAATGGTTGAAGCCCGACGTCATCCTCGGATCGCTCGTCTATGCGGTGATCGGCATATTGGTCTTCTGGTTTTTCTTTCTGCTCATCGACAAGATGACGCCTTACGACCTCTGGCTCGAGATTGTCGAGAAGCAGAACGTGGCGCTGGGTCTCGTGGTTGCGGCGATGAGCCTCGGGATTTGCATCATCGTCGCAGCGGCGATCCATTGAGACCGAGCGAGGTCGCTGTGCCGGCGCATGCGGCCGCGAAGAGCGGCCCGCAGCCTGTCGAGGTCGCGCTGCTCGCCAGCGTGTTCGTGGTCGCGGCCTGCGGGCTGGTCTATGAACTCAGTGCGGCGGCGTTGAGCTCTTACCTGCTGGGAGATTCCGTGCTGCAGTTCAGCACGGTGATCGGCACCTACCTGTTCGCGATGGGTCTTGGCTCATGGCTCTCGCGCTATTTCGATCGGCAGCTGCCTGCGCATTTCCTGCGCATCGAACTGCTCGTGGCCTTGATCGGCGGCACCTTGCCCGCCGTTCTCTTCGTGGCCAACGCGTACATGCCAGGCGCTTTCCGGCTGCTGTTGTATGGGCTCGTGCTGGCCGTGGGCATGCTCGTTGGGCTCGAGATTCCGCTGGTCATGCGGATCCTGCGGCGCAATATCTTGCTGAAGGAACTGGTCTCGCAGGTCTTGACCTTCGACTACCTTGGCGCGCTTGCGGTGTCGATCGCGTTTCCGCTTTTGCTGGTGCCGCAATTGGGAATGATCCGCACCGGCTTGTTGTTCGGGCTGATGAACGCGGCCGTTGCGGTGTGGGCGCTCTGGCTATTTAGAGGCGAACTGCGACGGGTCAGGGCGCATGCAATGGCCTGCCTGCTGGTGCTGCTGGCGCTCATGGCTGCCTTCATCTTCGCGGAGCGCATCACGACGCTCGCGGAGGACAAGTTCTATCAAGACCGGGTGGTGTTCAGCGCGACCTCGCCCTACCAGCACATCGTGGTCACACGGGGTGCTTCGGGGCACCGTCTGTTCCTCAACGGGAACCTGCAGTTCGCGGAGCGCGACGAGTACCGATACCACGAGGCCTTGGTCCATCCTGTGATGGCCGCGCACGGGGCGCCCCGGAGGGTCGCGGTGCTTGGCGGCGGCGACGGAATGGCGGTGCGCGAGATCCTCAGATATCCCTCCGTCGAAAGCGTCACACTCGTCGAACTCGATCCGAACATGACGCGGCTCTTTACGGAGCACGAGACCCTGGCGGCGCTGAACGGTGGCTCGCTGAAATCGCCGAAAGTACGAATCGTCAATACCGACGCCTTCCAATGGCTCCAGGAGCAGGGCGAGACCTTTGACGTGATCGTGATCGATTTTCCGGACCCGACGAATTTCGCCATCGGCAAGCTCTACACGAGCTCGTTCTATGCGTTGCTCGACAAGCGCCTGTCGGCCTGCGGCTACGCAGTGATCCAGACCACGTCGCCGTTGATTGCACGCAAGAGTTTCTGGACGGTCGCCACGACCATCGAATCGGTCGGGCTTCATGCGACGCCCTATCACGCGCACGTGCCCAGCTTCGGCGAATGGGGCTACATCATCGCCAGTCGGCGGCCCTATCGCTTCCCCGAAACCTTGCCCGCGGGCTTGCGATTTCTGTCGACGGAAAGCTTGCCGTTGCTGTTCGACTTTCCGCTGGACATGGCGAGCGTGCCGACGCAGGTGAATCGGCTTTCGAATCAGGTCCTGGTCACGACCTACGAGCAGGAATGGGGAAAGCGGTGAGGCGCCGCGGGTTTCTGGGCGCGGTTGCAGGCGCGGCCATGCTGCCGGGGTGCAAGCCGTCAGACGAAATCCAGGGCGGCTTTGCAGGCATCGAAGTCGCACGAGGGCACGCACTTCGCGATGGTGCATTGAAAAGTGGTGACGCTCCGGACATCGTGCGTCGCACCCGGGTCGTGATCGCGGGCGGCGGTGTCGCAGGCCTGGCCGCCGCGCGTGCGCTGCGGCTCCACGGCATCGATGACTTCGTGCTGCTCGAACTCGAAGACACAGTGGGTGGCAACAGCCGGGGTGGCGCGGTGGATGGCATCGCTTGTCCGCTTGGCGCGCACTATTTGCCCCTACCCGGCGAAGACGCGCACGAGGTTCAGGACTTGCTCGAAGAACTCGGCTTGCGGCGCCGCATGGCGGGCCGCTGGGGTTACGACGAGCGCAATTTGTGCAGCGCGCCTCAGGAGCGACTCTTCTTTCGCGGCGCTTGGCAGGACGGGTTGCTGCCGATGGATGGCGTCGCCGCGAGCACGCCGGCGCAGTACCGCCGTTTTGCCGGTCGGGTCGATGCGTTGCGTCGAGAAGCGCGGTTCGTGATCCCGACCCTGCGGGCAGAAAGCGCGCCCCTGCTGCTCGAGTTGGACGGGCAAACTTTTCAGGCTTGGCTCGACCGCGAAGGCTTCACTGACCCGAACCTCCGCTGGTATCTGGACTACTGCTGTCGAGACGACTACGGCGCAGGCATGGCTTTCGTGTCGGCCTGGGCCGGGATTCATTACTTTGCCAGCCGCCACGGCTTTCACGCGCCGGGCAACGACAGCGCGGAGCCCGATGCTGTGCTGACGTGGCCGGAGGGCAATGGCTGGCTTACGCGGCGACTTGCCCAGCCTTTGGGCGAGCGGCTGAAGACTGGGCATGCGGTGAGCCGCATCGCGGAGCTCCGCGGGAGTGTCGAGGTCGACGCCTTCGATATCACGACCCGATCTCAGGTGCGCTGGCACGCAGAGCGTTGCATCGTTGCGCTCCCCGCATTCATCGCTGTGCGCCTTGTCGAGAACCCGCCCGAAGTATTGCGTCGAGCGGCGTCGGCTCTGGGCTACGCGCCATGGCTGGTTGCCAATGTCCATGTGCGTGAGCCGCTGGCAGACAGGCCGGGCGCGGCGCCGAGTTGGGACAATGTGATCTTCGGAACGCGCGGGCTCGGCTACGTGGACGCGCGCCACCAGACTCTGGACCCAACGCCGCGCGCCACGGTGCTGAGCTGGTATCGGCCGCTGGGGCCGAGCGGTTTCGATGGGCCTGACGGTCGGCGCCTGTTGCTGGACCGCGCGTGGTCCGATTGGCGCGACGAACTGCTGGCGGAGCTATCGGTCCCTCATCCCGACCTTGCGGGACTGGCAGCGCGAATCGACATCTCCCGATACGGCCACGCCATGGCGATTCCCGCTCCGGGCATGCTGAAGCAACTGGGCGCGCGCGACCGAATCGTGGCGGGACGCCTGGCCTTTGCGCACAGCGATTGGTCCGGCTACTCGATCTTCGAGGAAGCATTCACGCGCGGCCACCTGGCGGCTGCGGCGACCTGAGGTCCGTCCTTCAGCCCCGCATCAGCGCTTCGATCTCGTCGCCATCTACGGGCACGCCGCGAGAGATGAGTTCGCAGCCGGTCTCGGTGACGATCGCGTCGTCCTCGATGCGGATTCCAATGTTGTGGAATTGCTCCGGCACGCCTTCCGCAGGGCGCACGTAGATGCCGGGTTCGATCGTCAGGACCATGCCGGGGTGCAGGATTCGACTCGGCCGGTTCTTGATGATCTCGTTCGACAGCGGATCCCGGCGCTCGCTCACCTCACCGATCTGCGTGGGTTCGACATAGCTGCCGCAATCGTGCACGTCCATGCCAAGCCAGTGGCCTGTGCGATGCATGTAGAAGGGAAAGTAGGCGCGGTTTTCGATCACGTCATCCAGGCTGCCCACCTTGTTGGCGTCGAGCAACCCGAGGTCGAGCATGCCTTGCGAAAGCACCTTGACGGTGGCTTCGTGTGGATCGTTGAACCGTTGGCCCGCGCGGGTTGCCGCAACGGCGGCGTCCTGGCTCGCGAGGACGAGGTCGTACAGCGCGCGCTGCGGGCCGGTGAACTTGCCGTTTGCCGGAAATGTACGCGTGATGTCGCTCGCATAGCCGTCGAGCTCACAGCCCGCGTCGATGAGAACCAGTTCACCGTCCCGCACCGGCGCGGTGTCGGCCCGGTAGTGCAGGACGCAAGCGTTCGCGCCCGCCGCCACGATCGAGCTGTACGCCGGGTATTGCGATCCGCCCAAGCGGAATTCGTGCAGCAACTCCGCGTCCAGGTGGTATTCGCGGACGTCCTTGCCTTCACGCAGCATTCGCGCCGATAACTGCATCGCACGGACATGCGCCCTGGCGCTGATTTGCGCCGCCCGGCGCATCGTGTCCTGCTCATGCGCGTCCTTGACGAGCCGCATTTCATCCAGCGGGCCACACAGGTCGCGCTGTTCCTCAGGACAGAGCGCGCCGAAGCGCACGCGGGCGCGTACTGCAGAAAGCCATCCGTCGACCCGCGTCTCCAGCCCCTTGTGGGTGGCGAAGGGATACCAGACGACTGATTTGTTCTCCAGCAGCCGCGGCATCCGGGTGTCCAGTTCATCGATGGAGTAAGCCTCGTCGACCCCCAGTGCGGCCGGCGCGGCTTCGGGGCCGAGCCGGTAGCCGTCCCAGATTTCCCGCTCCAGATCCTTCGGTGCGCAGAACAAGGTGCACCGGCCATCACCCGACAGCACCAGCCATGCGTTCGGCTCCGTGAAGCCCGTCAGGTAATAGAAATAGCTGTCGTGCCGAAACAGAAAGTCACTGTCTCGGTTGCGCTGCCGCTCTGGCGCGGTGGGGATGATGGCGATGCTTTCGGCACCTATATAAGCAGAAAGATGTACACGTCGGGGGGCTTGATGAATTGGGGTCATAAGGTCACTATCCGATACGTTTGTAAGCAGTCCCTGGGGTAGGGAAAACACGAAGAAAGCAATTGCAAGAAGAATTGCCGTGTAGGACTACTCCCACTAAAAACCACCACTTCTTATTTCGGAGGTGTTTTTTTGTTCAATGTTCTAAATAAGAGCGCGATTCTGCTCGCGATAGGCGCTGGCGTGCTCACAGGTTGTGGTGGAGGAGGAAGCGGCGGCGGGGGCGGTATTGCCGCGACTGCCGTCAATGCGGCAGTGACACCCGACGCGGCCAATGCGTCGGCCCCCACAGTCTCGCCTGGCGGCACGGCACTCGGCGCTAGCGCGGCTTCGACCACGTTCTGTTCGACCGAAAGTAAAGACATCGTGGACGCATCTTCCAACATCGTGGCTGCGCAGTACACGGCGATGGCCAAGCAACTGAGCAAGGATGCCGGCATCGCGTACCGCTACGGTCCCGACGCGGCGTCTTGCGGAACCGCCAACACCGGTCCCGCCCTGGCCAAGCGCACGGACACCAAGCTTACCGACCCCGCGCAGAACGTCCCGTTCTACTGGTCGGTGGGCGGGCCTGTTTCCGGCGATCCGGGGCTTTTTTCCACCAACCAGGCCAACATGCTCTTCGCGGCCGACAATACGAGCGAACGCGTCGGCGTGGCCCTGTTCCAGGCTTCGGCGTACGTCTACAACGTCTTCGCCCAACTGCCGCAACTCCCATGGCAGATCTATCAGAAAGGCCAAGGCATCGACACCCCGAACGTCATGAACTACAAGGCGGCGGGCATCACGAGCGGCGATCCGGTGGCAATGGGCCGCTGCTATGGCCGCACGGGCTTCTGCGCGGAAGCCGTGGTCGCCTTCCAGAACGGCGTCATCGGCAGTGTCGGCACCAACACGGCGAGCAACAACGCGACGACCACGCTGGGGCCTAACAAGGTGCCGACGGGTGTCGCGGTGACCAATAACAACGAGTTCGCCCTGATCACGGTGTGGGACACCGTCGCGCTGAAGGGCCAGGTTGCCGTGGTGGCGCTGGCGGGCCTTTGCGATGGCTGCGATGCCATGAATGGAGCGGCGCACACCGTCAACGGCGTCTCATACGCGGCTTGGCATGACTGGTGGGGCGAATGGACGAGTCCCTACCCTGGCTTGCCCAACATGGGCAACACCGCTTTCATGAAGGTGCTGGGCTATGTCGATCTTCCTGGCATGGCGGCGCCTACCGAGATCTCGGTGACCACCGGCATGGACCAGTTCGACACAGTGCTTCCCAACGGCGCCGGCTTCATGGGATCGGCCAATTCGCCCCTGACCAGCAACTGGCAGAAGTTCGCCAAAGGCGGCAGCGACTACCGCAGGTATGCAAAGGGCGGTGTGGCGGTGGTGGTTTCCAAGTCGGAGCAGAAGGCTGCCTTCATCGACCTGAAGCCGCTCTTCAGCTACATCAACGGCGTGTATTTCAGCTCGAACGTCGGGTCCACCAGCAACCTGGGGCAAGGCGCCAACCAGTGGCCCTTCATCTCGGATGCAGCGACCCAGATGCCCAAGGTGGTGAAGACCGTGTCGCTGGGCGGCCGCCCGACGGCCGTGAAGACGACGGTCCTCAGCAGCAATCCGCGCGCATGGATTGCGACTCAGGACGGCACGTTGCACATCTACAGCCTGGACGGCTATGCACCGGGCGGCGCGGACAGCTCGCCGGCAGCCAGCGCCATCGCTGAAGTGGGCACCGTCAGCGGCATCGGCCGCAACCCGACTTCGCTGGCCACCTCCAAAGGCGAGCCGAGCAACTGGAGCGGAGAGCCCCTGAACCAGCAGGTGATTGTGGGATCGCGCGGCGACAACAAGATCTCCTGGGTGCGTTTTGCTGCCGACGGGAACAGCGGTGGCATCGTGCGGACCATCCAGCACAACGAGCTGAAGGACCTGATTGCCGTGGAAGATGCCGACAACTTCGCCAACGCGAACAACGTGGTGAGCGTGACGGACTACGCTGGCAAGGCAGTGCGCAACTACCGCTATGGTCCGGTGATCTTCTCGGACGGCGGTGCGTGTCCCAAGCCCAATGGCTGCTCGGTCAATTCGACCAATGGCAGCGTCGCTGAATACGGCGGTGCCATGACGGTGCCTGGCAAGCCATTCCAGGTGTCGACCGTCAACGTCCCCTGACGCGGATTCGAGACTTCATGCAGCAAACGGCCCGCCTCATGCGGGCCGTTTTTTTGTGTTCAGTTCAGTAAGCCGTTCGGGCGTGCCGACATCGGCCCAGCGCCCGCTGTAGCGCTCGGCACTGACATGCCCGTCCTTCATGGCATGGCGCAAGAGCGGCGCCAGCGCAGCCTTGATTCCCTCAGGATTGCCCCTTGGGATGTCGCAATAAGGCGGGGCGAACAACTCGGCGCGGTACAACGCAATCGTGGAGAAGGTGTCCTTCTGTGCCGATACGCTCAGGGCGCTCCCGTCCGGCGCGATGCCGAAATCGCCGTTCGGGTTGTGCGCAGGATTGGGCACCAGCCATAGATGCGCCAGCCGGCCGCTGGCCGCAAAACGATCCACCGCCGCTTGCGTGAACTCGAAGTCCGGAGCGAACACATCTCCGGCAACCACCCAGAAAATTTCTCCGAGCAAAGGCAAGGCCCGTACGATGCCTCCTGCGGTTTCGAGCGGGCCGCCGAAATCGTGCCCTTCATGCGAATAGGCAATGGTGGACGTTTCGAATCGCTGGCCAAAACGCACCTGTATCTGATCGCCAAGCCATGCCGTGTTGATCACGAGTCGGCCGAATCCTCCCGTTGCGAGCGCTTCCATGGGCCATTGCATGAGGGGCTTGCCTGCGACCTCCAGCAGAGGCTTCGGCGTGGTGTCGGTCAAGGGCCGCATGCGCTCACCGCGCCCTGCGGCAAGAATCATCGCGCTGACTGCTGGAGTCGCTGAAGTGGCTGGAGTCGTCATGCGGCCTCCGCCCGGATCGCTCCGCGCTGCAGCGCATGCCGCTCGACGTGCAGTGGCAGGAAGAGTGCCTCCAGCGAACCCATCAGCGCATGCGCCTTGGCCGAATGATCAGCGCCGAAGTTGCAGACGTAGACGTCGAGCGTGACGCTGCCTTCCTCGGGCCATGTGTGCACGCACAGGTGCGACTCCGCGAGCAGCACTGTGGCAGTCACTCCGCCCTCGCCCTTCGGTGTCGCCGGAAACGCATGAAAAAGCCGCCCAACCACCTGCAGCCCCGCGGATTCGGCCGCTTCGGCACAGGCGGTGCCGAGCGCATCGGCGTCGACAAGCCAGCGCGTCTCGCAGCGGCATCGATGGAGATCGGCAGTGAGGTGCAGTCCATGCATGGGCGGCACTCTAGCAGCCCTCCGCGCTTCGTTCGAAGTGCACCGACCTCGGCCGCTAAAATGCCGGGTTCCCCCTAACTTGCTCCCAGGAAGCCACAGATGGCCAACCAAGCCTTGATGGCCAACGCGATTCGCGCGCTGGCAATGGATGCCGTACAACTCGCAAACTCGGGGCATCCGGGCGCACCAATGGGCATGGCCGACATGGCTGTCGCGCTATGGGGCGAGCATCTCAAGCACAACCCCACCAATCCACACTGGTTCGATCGCGACCGCTTCGTGCTGTCGAACGGCCATGCGTCGATGCTCATCTACGCGGTGCTGCACCTCACGGGTTACGACCTGCCGATCGACGAGCTGAAGCACTTCCGCCAGTTGCACAGCAAGACCGCCGGCCACCCTGAAACGGGCATCACCCCCGGCGTCGAGACCACCACCGGGCCGCTGGGCCAGGGCATTACGAATGCCGTGGGTTTTGCGCTTGCCGAAAAGCTGCTTGCGTCGGAATTCAACCGCAAGGACCACACCATCGTCGATCATCACACCTACGCTTTCCTTGGCGACGGGTGCCTGATGGAAGGCATCAGCCACGAAGCCGCTGCCCTCGCCAGTGCATGGAAGCTTGGCAAGCTGATTGCGCTCTACGACGACAACGGCATTTCGATCGACGGTCCGGTCAAGCCCTGGTTCGTCGACAACACCGAAGAGCGTTTCAAAGCCTACGGCTGGCGAGTGATCGGGCCGATCGATGGGCACGACATCAAGGATGTGTCGAAGGCGATCGAAAAGGCGAAGAAGCACGACGATCGGCCCACATTGATCATCTGCAAGACGCAGATCGGCAAGGGAAGCCCCAATCGCGCCAACACGGCCAAGGCGCACGGAGAGCCGCTCGGTGCGGACGAGATCGCACTGACGCGCAGCGCGCTCCAGTGGAGCCACGCGCCCTTCGACCTGCCAGCGGCCGTCTATGAGGAATGGGATGCCAAGGCAGCCGGCGCCAAGGCCGAGGCCGAATGGAATGAAAGATTCGCGGCCTATGCGCAGTCCTTTCCCGATCTCGCGGACGAGTTCACGCGCCGTATGAAGGGAGAGCTGCCGAAGAACTTCCATCAGACCGCCTTCGATACGGTGGTGGCCGCCCACACCAAGGCCGAGACGGTCGCGTCGCGAAAAGCATCGCAACTCGCTCTCGAAGCCTTCACCGCCGCATTGCCCGAGTTGCTCGGCGGCAGCGCCGATCTCACCGGCTCGAACCTCACCAACACCAAGAGCACGCCCAGCCTGCGCTTCGATGCCAATGGCGCCGTGATCCGCAGCGAAGGCAACGAGCAGTTCCCTGACGGTCTGCCGGGCCGCCATATCAATTACGGCGTCCGCGAGTTCGGCATGGCCGCCATCATGAACGGCTTGGCGCTGCATGGGGGCTACATCCCTTACGGCGGCACCTTCCTGACTTTCAGTGATTACAGCCGCAATGCCATTCGCATGGCCGCGCTGATGAAGCAGCGCGTGATTCATGTCTTCACGCACGACTCCATCGGTCTCGGCGAAGACGGCCCGACACACCAGTCGATCGAACACGCTGCCTCGCTTCGCCTGATCCCGAACCTCGATGTCTGGCGCCCCGGCGACACGGCCGAGACTGCCGTCGCCTGGGCCGTGGCGCTGCAAAGCGCAAATCGTCCGACCGCACTGCTGCTGTCGCGCCAGAACCTGCCCTACTCGCCCAAGTCGGATCTGAGCGACATCAGCAAGGGTGCGTATGTGCTGTCTGAGCCGGCGGCAGTCGGGCTCAAGAACAAGAACGTGAAGGCCGTGATCATCGCGACGGGCTCCGAAGTGCAATTGGCCCTCAAGGCGCAAGAGCTGCTTGCCGCAAGGAAAATCGCGGTCCGCGTGGTTTCGATGCCTTCGACCACCACCTTCGATCGCCAGGACGTCGCCTACAAGACCAGCGTGCTGCCGAGCGGCACCCTGCGCATCGCCGTCGAAATGGGCGCCACCGGTGGGTGGTGGAAGTACGGCGTCGCGGCGGTGGTCGGCATCGACACTTACGGCGAATCGGCGCCTGCGGGCGTGCTGTTCAAGCATTTCGGGTTCACGGCAGAGAACGTGGCTGCCACGGTCGAAGCGGCGCTCAAGCGCTGAAATCGATCGCCCTTTCGGTTTTCATCATCCAGGAGCAAATGACATGGCTATCAAACTCGGCATCAATGGCTTCGGTCGCATCGGTCGCAACGTGCTTCGCGCGGCGGTGCAGAACTTCAAGAACGACATCGAGATCGTCGCGATCAACGATCTGCTCGAGCCGGACTACCTGGCGTACATGCTGCAGTACGACTCCGTGCATGGCCGCTTCCAGGGCGAAATCAACGTCGAGGGCAACACGCTCATCGTCAATGGCAAGAAGATTCGCCTGACGCAGGAGCGCGACCCGGCACAACTGAAGTGGAGCGACGTCGGCGCCGACGTCGTGCTCGAATCCACCGGCCTCTTCCTCACCAAGGAGACGGCGCAGAAGCACATCGACGCCGGCGCGAAGAAGGTTCTTCTCTCGGCGCCGAGCAAGGACGACACACCCATGTTCGTCTACGGCGTGAACGACAAGAAATACGCGGGCGAGGCCATCATCAGCAACGCCAGCTGCACGACAAACTGCCTGGCGCCGCTTGCCAAGGTCGTGAACGACAAGTGGGGCATCAAGCGCGGCCTGATGACCACCGTGCACGCAGCTACCGCGACGCAGAAGACCGTCGACGGCCCGAGCAACAAGGATTGGCGCGGCGGCCGGGGTATTCTCGAGAACATCATTCCGTCGAGCACCGGTGCAGCCAAGGCCGTCGGCGTGGTGATCCCCGAGCTCAACAAGAAGCTCACCGGCATGAGCTTCCGCGTGCCGACTTCCGACGTGTCGGTGGTCGACCTCACTGTCGAGCTGGTCAACGCGGCGACCTACGAGGAAATCTGCGCTGAAATGAAAGCCCAGAGCGAAGGCGCGCTCAAGGGCGTCCTCGGCTACACGGAAGACAAGGTGGTCGCCACCGATTTCCGCGGCGACCCGCGCACCTCGATCTTCGACGCCGACGCTGGCATCGCCCTGGACGGCACCTTCGTCAAGCTCGTGAGCTGGTACGACAACGAGTGGGGCTACTCGAACAAGTGCCTGGAGATGGTTCGCGTGATGGCGAAGTAAGGCGGTTTCGAGCACTCACCGACAACGCGCCCGAGGGCGCGTTTTTTCATGGTGCCTTAAGAAAGCGCTTGGAGAGCTGGCGAGTCGTTGAGACGACGAATCGATGCAGCCGGACGGCCAACGTTTTCGCACCCGCGGATAAATCGGGCTCAAGGGACTCGATGGCTGCTTCCGTTGCGTCAGGCAGCTTGTTGGCGAGTTCTTCGGCAATGGCGAACAGGAACCCCGAGCGCATATTGAATGCTTCGGCGAGCGCCATGATGTTCGCTCGCGACATCGTACCGGGCGTCGTCTCGCCGCCGATGGAGAAAGCGAAGTGCGGTGACAGTCCGGGATAGATGCGGGTGCACATCAAGTCGTAGAACGGCGTGAGCCTCATGCCAGCGCCAGGCACCCGATAGAGCGACAAGTTCTTGGCGTGGCTGTCGTTGTTGCCGACATAGAGGTTGAAGAACAGCCAGGCGACGAAGTTCTTCAAGTCCGACGCAGGTTGCGTGCTGTACCGGCGAATCAGTTCTGCGCAACGTGCTGCACCGGGGCCGCCTTCAATCTCGTATTTTTTCTCCGACACTGTGCCGGCCAATTGGCACAAGTCGTACTGCAACAAGCGACCCAGGGTGCCGTCCGCCCGGTCGAGGCGGTCGAAGCGCTTGACAACGCAAGCCTGGGTGGTCGGCTCATAGAAGACTTGCGCTGTCGGCAGCCCGCACAACGCCGAGGTGCGCATCATCACAGCTTCGTTGGCCGCCGAATGCCAGATCTTGGCAATGCGGCGGATGTCCGGCTTGAGAATGTGCGTGGACGGAGAAGTGCCCTGAGGAAGTCGCGGCAATCCATCGTCGAACAATGCGATGGAAGCCTTGTCTTGGGCGCCGGCCAGCGACACTCGGGCATGGTTGCCTTTGATATCGATAGCGGCAGCTGACTTGCGCCCCAGCATCAGCGCGAGGGCCTGCCAGCTCGTTGTCTCATAGGAAGGGGGTTCGGGTCGCTCCCCACCCGGGAGAATGACGAACCCGCCGGCGGTGTCGCCCGCGACTTCGTGCAGCAGCGAGAACAACGTGGAAGCCTTCTTCTGCTCTGAGAGATAGGCGCGCAGTTCGCCTTCGGGCAGCAGGTTTTCCAAGAACGCCTGCACGGCCGCCGAGGATTGATGCCCTGGAGAAAGGTCTATGGCGGCGACTTGCAGCCGCTCAGCGCGGGCGAGCCATTCAGGCGTGTACTCGAATTCGATGGGGGAACTGTCGTGGACTACGGCGACGTGCTCTTCGCCGAAGAAGACGTCCAGGCTGTGCGGCCGGGCCATCAAATGCCACCGGAGGTTCGGGGCCGCACCACGACTTCCAGTCCCAGCAGGTCAAGCACATCCAGCGCTTTTTGCAGTTGGACCGTTGGCTTGCCGCCCTCCAGATCCACGATGAAACGGTTGCCTGTATTGCCCAATCCAGCGATGTCCAACTGCTTGAGGTTGAGAGAACGGCGGCGCTGGCGAATCAGTTCGCCGAGATCGGCAGTAGAACGGATGACGGCATCCGTGTCTTGTGAATTACCGATCGGTAACGATGACTTTGCTCCAGGCATTGTTGCTCCCACGAATTACCTGTCGGTAATTCTGCCGCGACGCCGCACTCAAAGTCAATAAAAATTACCGATCGGTAACTGATCTATCGATGCGCTATACCGGCTCAAGCACATGGATCAAGCGGCTCTCCGTCCAGTCTTTCACCTTCGCTCCATAGGCGGCCATGTGTGGCGCTGCCGCGTGCGCCTGCAGGTCCGCGAGCGTTTCCCACTTCTCGATCACCACGAAGGTGTCCGGTCCGAATGAAGCGCGCGAGGTCGGCACGCCAGCGGCGTCCGCGGTCGCGGTGTATTCGATGCAGCCTTTTTCCGCGAGAACCGCGGCCCGATTGGCGCGGTAGGCCTCGAGGATCTGCGCGCGTTGGCCGGGTTTGGCGGTGATGACGGCGACGACGTGAATCATGGGCGAATGCTCCTTGGTTGCCTGGATGATGGACCGTGGAATTTACGAGGAACAGGCGCCTTCCGCCTGTCGCATCGGAGGCCGGCCGACATGAGCCGGCGTTCAAATCTCCAGGAGCGTGTCGGGTTGGGTCCTGTACCAGCCGCGGTCGGGCATCTCGTGCCAATGATGAAGGCTCACCCCCCGCGTTGCGAAGCTGAGGGCGCCGCGCCGGCTCAACGCCTCCGTCAGTATCCGGCTGAGGCGCTGCCGCGCTTCGATGCTGATGGAGACGAAAGCCGACTTGGTGTGTTTGCGCTGCGCCGCAGGCGTGCTCTGCCCGACGATCCGATCGAGCACCTGGGTCGACACATGGTTCAGGTTCCCCGCATTGGGTGCCTGCAGCAGGCAGAGCTGCGACGGAAGATCGACACCCAGCCGCTCGGCAAAGGTCGCTCCCGCGTCGAGCGCCTGAACGCCCGCCCTTCCCGTGAGCAGAACCCCCTGCCCACCGAACTCGCCATAGAGCACCGCGCTTGATTCGTTCTCTGCCGTGGTCGTGGCATGAGCGCGCAGACGTTCGCGCGCGTAGCGTCGGGTCCAGCGGTCCAGCAGGTGAACAAACTCGAGAAGCCGAGCGATCCGCTGCGAAGCGCCCTCGCCGGGGCCATCGAATTTCCCATCGAACTTCGCATTAAAGGCCGGCAGCAATGCATCGACATACCAGTCGTGGCCGGGAGACAGGACGACGAAGGGGCCGACATTGGCGCCGGCAAAAGGTTCGAACACAGGGACACCCCGCGATTTGGCCAGGCTCTCGAGGGCACGCGCCGGTCCCATGGCGCTCCGCAGCCGCCTCGAATAGGCCCAGGGCCGCTGCATCCACAACTCGCCGACTGTCAGTTTGCCGAGAACCACCGGCAAGCCGTCCATGTGATCGCTCGCCGGATGCGAACTCACCAGGTAGTCCACATGAGACGTCATGTACAGGTTCTGGATGTGAGCCACCATCTGCGCGCCTGAGAGCGCCGTGCCGGCGTCGTAGACAAGCACCTTGTAATCGCCCGGTTGGCCCCAGCGGACGCTGATGGCTGCGCCGCCTGACTTCACAGGCAGGAAATCGACCTCATACCCCATCCAACACTCCCTGACCTTGACCATTTGTTCGCATCGCAAGGCGACGCACTGGTTTTGTGCCGAAAGTCTAGCGAGCCGCGGTCATCGAACCTTGTAGGATTTGCATCATGTCGATTGATGCAGTTCGTGTTTCGTTGGGGGAGTTGACTGCCATCAAGGCGGGCTATCCCTTTCGCGGCTCCATCGAGGAGATTCCTGGAGGCCCGGTCCGCGCCGTCCAGATGAAGGACGTGCATCCTGCCGCCGGGGTCCGATGGCAGACGGTGGTGCGGACGCGGCTCACGGGACGCGGCGATGCCGACTGGCTGCTCCCAGGCGATCTGCTCTTTGTGGCGCGGGGCAGCCGCTTCTATGCCGCCTGTCTTGATGAACCGCCTGAGCATGCAGTTTGCGGGCCTCATCTTTTTCATCTGCGCCTCAAGCCTGGGAGCCCCGCGATCGCGGCCTTTCTCGCCTGGCAGATCAACCAGCCGCCTTTTCAGCGAGCGCTGCAGCGCGCGGCCGAGGGTTCGAGCCAACTGAGCGTGCGCCGGCCGATGCTCGAAGCCATGCGCGTCAGCATTCCTTCTCTGCCCGATCAGCAGCGCATCGTCGAACTGGTGCGGCTGGCCCACCGTGAGCGACACCTGCAGGCCCTGCTCATCCGCAATCACGAGCGCCTCTTCGAATCGATCGCCGAGGAACTGGCAGCGACCCCATGACAAAAACCACAGGGAGAACATGAAACAACCCACCATCGAGCAGGATGCGATCAATGGCGCCGTGTGGACCGCTTGCGAAACCCTTCGAGGGATCGTGGACCCGGGCATCTACAAGGACTACGTCCTGACCTTGCTGTTTCTCAAGTACGTGTCGGACGTCTGGCAGGAGCACTACGACGGGTACCTCAAGGAATACGCCGATGCCGAACCGGGGCTCATCGACGAATTGCTCAAGACCGAACGCTTCGTGCTTCCGCCGAACGCCAGCTTCTACGCGCTGCACGCGGCGCGCTATCAGCCCGGCAATGGGGAGCGCATCGATCGTGCGCTGCATGCGATCGAAGACGCCAACCTATCGAAGCTGCGCGACATCTTTCAGGACATCAGCTTCAACGCGGGCAAGCTGGGGGACGAGCAGCAGAAGAACGACATGCTGCGGCAGCTCCTCGAAGCTTTCGCCAGGCCCGAACTCGACCTGAGCCCCAGCAGGGTCGGGACGCTCGGCGTGGTCGGCAACGCGTACGAATTCATCATCAAGCGATTTGCCTCGACCAGCGGCAAGAAGGCCGGCGAGTTCTACACGCCGCCGGAAGTTTCGGAGCTCCTCGCGCGCTTGATGGACCCGCGGGACGGCGATGAAGTCTGCGACCCCGCATGTGGATCCGGTTCGCTGCTGCTTCGGTGCGGCCGGCTCATCCGAGAACGCAGCGGCATGCGGCGCTATGCGCTCTATGGGCAGGAGGCCATAGGCAGCACCTGGGCGCTCGCCAAGATGAACATGTTCCTTCATGGCGAGGACAACCATCGCATCGAATGGGGCGACACGCTCCGCAATCCCAAGCTGGTGGTGGGCGACACGCGGCTGCGACGCTTCGATGTCGTCGTCGCCAACCCACCGTTCAGTCTCGACAAGTGGGGCCATGAGAGCGCCGAGAACGATCGCTTCGGCCGCTACCGCCGCGGGCTGCCTCCGCGTGGCAAAGGCGACTTCGCCTTCATCCTGCACATGGTCGAGACCCTGAATCCGCGCACCGGGCGCATGGCGGTGGTCATGCCGCATGGCGTTCTTTTTCGCGGAGGCGCCGAGCGCGCGATCCGTCGAAAGCTGATCGAGGAGAACCTGCTCGACGCGGTCATCGGCATTCCTGAAAAGCTCTTCTATGGCACCGGCATCCCTGCCGCAGTGCTGGTGCTGCGCAAGGACAAGGCCGACGACAAAGTCCTTTTCATCGACGCCAGCCGCGAGTTCCAGCCTGGCAAGAACCAGAACCTGCTGCGCGCGGCCGACATTGAACGGATCCTCGCGACCTATGCCGGGCGTGAGTCTGCTGACAAGTACGCCATCCTCGTCGCTCCCGACGCCATTGCCGAACAGGACTACAACCTCAACGTCGGCCGCTATGTCGACAGCACGCAGGCTCCACTCCACGTTGACCTCGACGCATTGCGGCGCGAGCGGATCGAACTGAAGAAGGAGTGCGCAGGCATTGAAGAGGAGATGGCCGGGTACCTGAAGGAGCTCGGGTATGACTGATGACGCCCGCCTGAGTGCGTTGCGCATGCTGTGCAATCTCGACTGGCGCTACCTGAATCCGGCGGCGTGCCTCGAACTGCGAGGCGGCGCGCGCGAAGTTCTGGTCAAGCGCTGGGTTGTCGAGTTTCTCCAGACGCGCCGGTTTGAATACAAGGGCGCTCACCACTCGCTCTCCGCTGGCGCCATCGATCAGATCCTGCGCGAACTCGCCACGCTCGGGTTGGGAGACGGACTGCTCGCCGCCAACCAGCGGCTCTATTCGAGGCTTGCCTACGGCGTCACGGTCACCGAGTTCATGCCCGACGGCAAGAAGCATCAACCGACCATCGCGATCATCGACTGGGACGACCCCGCCGCCAATCGCTTCGACGTGACAGAGGACCTGAGCGTGCTTTCGCAGGGCAGCGGCAACCACCGCGCGCCCGACGTCGTCGCCTACGTGAACGGCATTCCGCTTGTTGTGATCGAGTGCGGGCGCCCCACGGTGCGTGAAGCCATCGAGCGGCACCTGCGCAATCAGCGCGACGAGGAAGTGCCGCATCTCTTTGCATACGCGCAACTGCAGATCGCCATCGGCCCGACCGATGCCTGCTATGGCACCACTCGCACACCTGCGAAATTCTGGTCGAGATGGAACAAGGAAGAAGAGTTCGACGAAGCGCACGTGCGCTCGCTGAAGAATGCGACGCCGCCGTCCGAGACGCTCGGGCAGCTCTTGCAAGGAAAGTCCTCCGCGCTGAGGACCGGGCTCGAATCGCTATGGGCTTCGCCGCTGTCGCCTGATGCGGCCGACCGCCTGCTGGTCAGCCTGCTCACGCCTTCGAGACTGCTCGAAGTGCTGCGCGGATTCATATTGTTCGACCGCAAGCTGGGCAAGATCGTGGCGCGCCCGCCGCAATTCTTCGCTGCGGGTGCGCTGCTGAAGCGCCTCGCGTCCTTGCGAGCCGATGGTTCGCGCAAGGGCGGCGTGGTCTGGCACACCGCAGGGTCGGGCAAGAGCCTCACCATGGTGTTCTTGGCCAAGGCATTGCTCTTGAACGAAAACTTGAAGGACTGTCGCATCTTCGTCGTCACTGATCGGGTCGATCTGGAGCATCAGCTGGCGCGGAATTTCGTGGCGAGCGATGCCTTCGGTCCATCCTTCGGCGCGCACAAGGAAGGCGAGCGCAGCAAGGCCGTCACGGGCCGGGATCTCGCAAGGCGCATTGGCAGCGGCGCCGAGCGGATCACCTTCGCGCTGATTCAGAAGTTCAACATTGCGTCGCGCTTGCCCGAATGCCGAAACGAGTCGGCAAACATCATCGTGCTGGTCGACGAAGGCCATCGCAGTCATGGGGGCGAAACGCACGAACGCATGCGCAGGGCTCTGCCCCGTGCGGCCTTCGTGGCCTTCACCGGCACACCGCTGCTGAAGCACGAGAAGACGACGAAGAAGTTCGGGCCGATCATTCACGCCTACACGATGCGCCGCGCGGTCGAAGATGGCGTCGTCACGCCGCTGCTCTACGAAGAGCGTGTGCCCGAACTCAAAATCGACGCGAAGGCGGTGGACCGCTGGTTCGACAAGATCAGTGCCACCTGCGGCGCGAATCAGCGAATCGATGCGAGCAAGCCATGCGCGGCGCGTGGAGTCATCCACGGCGCGGCCGGGCGCATCGAGCTGATTGCGTGGGACATCGCGACCCATTTCAGCGAAAACTTCAAGAAGTTGGCGCCCGGGCTGAAAGGCCAGGTCGCCACCGCCAGTAAGCGCGATGCAGTCCGCTACAAGAAGGCGCTCGACGCGACCGGGCTCGTCACCAGCGCCATCGTCATCTCGCCGCCCGACGCGCGCGAGGGCGACTTCGATCCCGACGATGATGGGTTGGCAGAGGTGCAGCATTGGTGGCGCCACAACGTGCTCGCAAGTGCGCACAAGCCGGCGGAACACGAGCGACAGGTGCTGCGTGGCTTCGGCACCGACGCCGAACCCGATCTACTCATCGTCGTCGATCGGCTGCTCACAGGGTTCGACGAGCCGCGCAATGCCGTGCTCTACATCGACAAGCCGCTCCAGAGTCATGGCCTCATCCAGGCAGTGGCCCGCGTGAATCGGTTGCACGACGCCAAGCGACACGGTCTGTTGGTCGACTATCGCGGCGTCCTCAAGCAGCTGGATACGGCGATCAGCGACTACCAGGACCTCGAGGAGCGCACGCAGAGTGGGTTCGACGCCACGGACCTCGTCGGGCTATACACGCCGGTGCATGCCGAATTCAAGCGACTGCCGTCGTTGCACGCGTCGATGTGGTCGTTCTTCGATGAGGTCGCCGATCGCGACGATCCCGAGCAACTGCGGCAGGCGCTGAGCGCGGGAGTTCGCGATGACTTCTCCGCAGCCGTCAATGCCTTCGGACAATGCTTGAGGACGGCGCTGTCCTCGCGCAGCTTCTTCGAAGACCCGCAGTTTTCGGAAGAGCAGGTTGCCCGCTACACGCAGGACTTGCGCTTGTTGCGAAATGCGCGGCAGACCGCTCAACGCGATGCCATGGAGACCGTCGTGGACAGCGAATACGACAAGCAGATCCAAAGGCTTGTCGACGCATGCATCGAAGGCAGCACGGTGCGCGAACCTGATGCCGTCTATGCAGTGAGGCAGTCTTCCCACGGCGATGCGGCTGATGCTTGGCCTGAGCAAAGGACGCGCCGTGAAGCCGCGTTGATCAGGACGCGCCTTCAGAACACCATTGCGCACGAACTCGTCGAAGATCCGTACGCGCAAAAGGTGTTGTCCGGCTTGCTCAAGAGCGCAATCGAAGATGCAGAAGCGCTCTTCGACAGCCCGCGAAAGCAATACGCCCTGCTTCGCGAGTTCGAGCGAAGCGTCGACCTTCGCGCAGTCCCTGGCATGCCCGACGTGTTGTCAGCCAACCCGCGGGCCAGGGCATTCTTCGGCGCCATCCTGATGGCCTTGGGCGATGAAGCCGCCGCGGGGCTCGATGCATCGGCGCGCCGCGGCTATATCGACCATGCGCTCGCCATCAGCCGCCTCGTGGATGACGCGATGGCTGAACACTCGCTCGATCCGCAAGGCTTCGAGTCCGCCGTCCGCAGGGATTTGCTGATGCGCTTCCATGCGTCGCTGGGCCTCAACAGGGCCAACGCCGTGATCTCCCATGTGCTTCAGATCACCCGCGCTGGTAGAAGCCGGAGCGCCTGACGATTGCGGGTCCGCTCAACCTTCTTGCATCACCACCACCATCCAGGAAACGCCGAACCGGTCCGCCACCATGCCGAAGGCCGGGGAGAAGAAGGTCTTGCCAAGTGGCATCTGCACTTGGCCGCCATCTCCCAGTGCGGAGAACAAGCGATTGGCTTGCGCCTCGTCGTCCACGATCAGCGACAGCGAGACCCCTTGGAACACTGGCTTGCCGGTGTTATTGCCGTCTGACGCCATGAGCGTTGTCTTGCCGATCGTGAAGCTTGAGTGCATCACCTTCTCCGCCGAACCGGGCGGGCACATCTCTGCAGCATTGGGTTCCGGCATCTCCTTGAAGCGCATCAGCGAGGTGATCTGCGCGCCTACCGCCTTGCGATAGAACTCGAGCGCTTCTTCGCAGCGGCCATCAAACATCAGATAGGGCTGAACTTGCATGAGGTTCTCCTGTGGGTGAATGCACGGGTGGGCGATTGGAGGCGGGATGCGGATGCACCCGCAGCGACGTGACTTGCTTTGTGTACAACGTCCACAAGACAATAGCAAACACAATGAACGCTGTCCACATGAAACGCTCGATGACCCCATCTGCTGCCCTGGCTCCTGCCCCACGCAGTACTTATCGGCACGGAGATCTTCGGCGTGCGCTTCTCGACGCGGGCATCGAACTCGCGCGTGCGGGCGGCCCGGAAGCGGTGGTGTTGCGCGAGGCGACGCGCCGCGCAGGCGTGGCCCCCAATGCGGCGTATCGGCACTTCGCAAACCGGCAAGCCCTGCTGCAAGCGGTACGGGCTGCGGCCCTGTCCGCGGTGGCGCGCGCGATGGAGGCTGAATTTGCGACCCTCCCGCCTGCGCAGGATGCTGCGGAATTCGCTCGTGCGAGCCTTCGCGCCGTCGGCACCGGCTATCTGCGCTTCGCGCAGGCGGAGACCGGCTTGTTCCGAATGGCCTTTGCAACGCCTGTCGATGTGAATGACCAGCCCTCCGAAGCCAAGAGCGGCCAAAGCGGCTTGAATCCATTCGAACTCCTTGGCGCCGCGCTGGACCGCTTGGTTGCCGCCGGCGCAATGGCGCCCGAGAGCCGGCCGGGCGCGGAATTCCTGGCTTGGTCGGCCGTGCACGGATTCGCGCTGCTCGTCATCGATGGACCTCTGAGAGGCATGCCGCCGGGCCAAGCCGAGGCGCTGGGCCGGCGGGTTGTAGATATGGTTGAAAAGGGGCTGTAGCGTCGCGCCAACTGACGACCTGTTCACTTCTCCAGTGAGAGTCGCCAAGCGCGCGGAGCGAACTCACTGAGCAGTCTTGGTGAAGCTGGGTGAAAAATTTGCCCTTAGCCAGCACAAAGAAAACCCGAGCAGCAACCAGGCAATTGCCGCTCCAACGACAAAGGGCGCAGATCGGCTCTGAGCATTTATAAGCCACGCCCCGAGGGCTGGCCCACTCACCACAACCAGCATCTGCAAGCTGCGCGCGGATGTGCTAATCCGCCCGAGCATTGGCAAGGGACATGTATTCTGCAAATTAACTCCATTGCCGATCAGGAACAACTCGTAGCCGAGGCCGTTGAGGAGCCAGATCAATACAAAGACAGATATCGTTGCCGAGTCCATGTAAAAGGTCGACACGACAGCAGCGCCAGTTACTGCAATAGTAAACGCCGCGATACCGCTTTGCATCAGCGCCACTGGGGCCGCCCTCGAAAAGACAAAGCGAACCAATATCGCACCGATCACAGCGCCCGCACCTGTGGCAGACACTACGATCGAAAAGGCGCGAGCATCAAAGCCGGAACCGGAAAGAAAACGAGCCAGGTGAGGATCGTAAACTGCCAGTGCCAACGACATGCCAACCCCCAGCGCGATGGTGACAATCAAATCGCGAGGAAGAAAGAAAAACTGACGAAACCCCATTGCATTACCTTTTGGGCCCCGCTCTTTGGATTCCGGCGAGCTCCAGTCAAGACTCGCGCTGCTCAACAGCTTCGGTAATAGTATTGCGCCGACTATCGTCATGCATGCAGAGAAAATAAAAATCATCTGTGATGCAAAAATCATCGTAAGCACGCCCGCAACGAGCGGCGTAATGATCTTGGCGCCCTGATCGAACACGCTAAGGCCGCTGTAATATTTGACGCGATCGGCGCTTCCTACAACGCGGTTGGTGACGATAGCCGCTGCCGGCCAGTAGCAAACATTCGCGAAGCCCTTGAGGAAAACCAGAACGGCAAAAAAGCCATAATTGGGCGCAAAGGCGATCGCACCCGTCAATATTGATCGCGTCAGGATGCCGACATAGATAACCTTTCGAGCGTCGACGCGATCTAAAAAGACGCCAATGAACGGCCCTAAAACCAAACTCGGAATACCGAAAAGAGCCGCAAGAAGCGCCATCTCCCCCGGGCTGGATTTCCACAGAAAAGCAGGGACAGAAAAAATCAGGAAAACGTCAGTCCATTGGGCGAGGCTTGCAAAAGCCTGTGCGGTCAAAAGGCGGCGGGCGCGAGGATTCGACGGGTGCGCCTCCCCTTTCACAAGGGGTCACGCGCAAGGGTTTCCAAAGCCTCGGCGTGCGGGGGGCTCAAACGTTCTTCAGGATGCATCGACTTAGCCCAGATATGGAGAGAGTGCGCCTGGATTCTTCTTAAGTGAATATGCATTCAAAGACCATCTTCAGGTTTGCTCGAGCGCGGAGTTTAGGGGCGCTTTTCGCCAGCCGCGCGCTTCAACGGCTGGCTCGTTGGGTCTGACGCACTCCGAGTTGTAACGGCGCAAGCGTTGTACTTCGAATGTCGCAACGCTACTGTGCAAACCTCCCGGGAGCGCGCGCAGATGGCACTGCTGATCCTGATGACACCCAAGGGCGAGACCACGCAGGTCCCCGTTGCCGAGCCCGTTCTGGCCATCGGTCGAGCCGAGCGCAACCATGTTGTGCTCGCATCCATGCGCGTGAGCCGGTTTCATGCGGCGCTAAGGACGGAGGGGCCGCTGATCACCATCCGCGATCTGGGCAGCAAGAACGGTACTTTCGTGAATGGAAGGCGTATCCATGTGCAACTTCTGGCGAACGGCGACAACATCGATATCGCCGGTTACTGGATGCGCTTCCTCGCGGTCGATCAAGAGTCGGTTGCCGACGAGGCCATGCGGCTGATGAGTGAACGGGGACCGTTGATGTGATTCGCCCCCAGGCTTGCGCACTTCGTGTCGCCGCCTTCCCCCTGCCGGGGGCAACACCGGCGGGCCGGCTTAGCCGGTTCCGCGGTGTTTCTGGAACTGGCGCGCCCGTTTTGGGGCGGCTTTATCGGGTGTGGTGGGTGGGGGCCAGCTCGTAGACGCGGGTGGGGAGTCCTTCCATGCGGGCTTTGAGTTGCAGGGCAAGGAACTGGGAATAGTGGCGCGACTGGTGGAGGTTGCCGCCGTGGATCCAGAGTTGCGGGACTTGGGTGGGCTTCCACATGTTGCGGAGTTCGCCTTCCCACGGGCCGGGGTCCTTGGCAGTGTCGGAGCCGAGGCCCCAGACTTTGCCGACCTTGTCGGCGATCTCGGGCGAGATCAGGTCGGCGAGCCAGCCATTCATGGAACCGTAGCCAGTTGCGTAAACGATGAGGTCCGCCGGCAGTTCGGTGCCGTCGCTGAGCGTGACGGAGCGCGGATTGATGCGCTCGATGGTGACGCCGCTTCTGAGCTTGATGCTGCCGTTGGCGACGAGCTCGGATGCGCCGACGTCGATGTAGTAGCCGGAACCGCGCCGCAGGTACTTCATGAAAAGGCCGGAGCCGTCGGGGCCGAAGTCCAGCATGAAGCCGGCCTTTTCAAGGCGCGCGTACAGGTCCGCATCCCGCTTCTTCATCTCTTCGTAGATCGGCACCTGCATCGGCGCCAGGATCTTGTAGGGGATGGACGCGAAGATCAGATCGGCCTTGTCGGTAGTGACACCAGCCTTCAGGGCGGCCTCTGAATACAGGGCGCCGAGCCCCAGTTCCATCAGCGAATCGGATGGCGCGATATGCGTCGAACTGCGCTGGATCATCGTGACGTCGGCGCCGTTTTCCCACAGCGCGGCGCAGATGTCGTGCGCCGAGTTGTTCGACCCGAGCACCACGCACTTCTTGCCGCGCCAGGCTTCAGGGCCCGGATGAGCGCTGGAGTGGTGCTGTTCGCCCTCGAAGGTTTCCGCGCCGGGGATCTTCGGCACGTTGGGATAGCCCGATACGCCGAGCGCGAACACCAGTTGCTTGGGTCGCAACGTGATTTCCTTGCCGTCGCGCTCGACCGTCACTTCCCACTCGTTCTTCTCTTCGTCGAAGCGCGCCTTCTTTGCCGTCGTGGAGCTCCAGTAGTTGAGCTCCATCACCTTGGTGTACATCTCGAGCCAGTCGCCGATCTTGTCCTTCGGCGAGAAGACCGGCCAGTGCTCCGGAAATGGCAGATACGGCAGATGGTCATACCAGACCGGGTCGTGCAGGCACAGGCTCTTGTAGCGCTTGCGCCAGGAATCGCCGGGCCGCGCGTTCTTCTCGACGATGATGGTCGGCACACCCATGCGCCGCAGGCGCGCGCCGAGCGCGATGCCGCCCTGGCCGCCGCCGATGATCACGACATATGGCTGCTCCGAATAGCCGAGGGTCTTCGATTCTTCGTCGCGCCGCTCCTGCCAGTTTTTGCGCTGCGGATTCGCCCCATGCTCGGCACCCTTGATGCGGCGCTCGCCCTTGGGCTCCTCGAAGCCCTTGAGCTCGGTCATGGTCGTCAGCAGCGTCCAGGCCTTGCCATTGCGCAATCGCAGATGGCCGCGCCCGCGCGCCACAGCGGTCTCGAAGGTGAACCACGCGTCGACCACACCGTCGGCCTCTGTCGCGTCGCCTTCGACGGCGAAGCCCACGGGCTTCGTGTCGGCCAGTCGCGCCTTCAGCATCTGGCGGATGGCCTCGGCGCCTTCTTGCGTGCGAATGTTCCAGGTGAAAGCGACGAGATCGCGCCAGTACGAATCAGGCTCGAACAGCGCCACCGCGGCGTCGATGTCCTGTTTTTCGAGCGCGGAGCTGAAATCGGCCAGCCAGGCGCCGGCGATCTGTGTCGGGTGAGTGGACAGATCCGTCATCGCTTTGTCTCCTTCGATCCGGCCCCCGCGTGCAGGCCGGCGGCAACCGTACCCCCATCGGCGCCTGTCGTCAAACGCCGATCACTCGCCTTGGACTTGCGCCGGTTCGGTGATCGTGCCAGTCTGGAGGCGGTGCCTTGATATCCGCCTCGCAGACCTGATCTGACTCCGTTCGGTGATCCACGACTTCCACCCCGCCGTCGCCAACTGGTTTCGCGCGACATTCCCCGCCCCGACGGACGCCCAGTCCGCTGCATGGCCGGCGATCGCCGCAGGCCGCCACACGCTGATCGCGGCACCCACAGGCTCGGGGAAGACGCTGACGGCTTTTCTCGCGGCACTCGATGCGCTTGTGCGGCAGGGTCTCGATGCCGGGGGGCTGGTCGACGAAACGGTCGTGCTCTATGTTTCGCCGCTCAAGGCACTATCCAACGACATCGGCCTCAACCTGAAAGCGCCACTCGCCGGCATCCGCCGCGAGCTCTCCAACCTCGGGTTGCCGGACGTCGAGATTCGCACCGCGGTCCGTACGGGCGACACGCCTGCTAAGGAGCGTCAGGAGAGCCTCCGCAAGCCCCCGCACATCCTGGTCAGCACGCCCGAGTCGCTGTACGTGCTGCTGGGATCGGCATCGGGCCGCAAGATGCTGTCGACCGTTCGCACGGTGATCGTCGATGAGATCCATGCGGTGGTCTCCAGCAAGCGCGGCAGCCACCTGGCGCTGTCGCTCGAACGGCTGCAGGCGATCTGCGAACGCCCGCTGACGCGCATCGGCGTCTCGGCGACGCAGAAGCCGATCGACGAGATTGCGCGCTTTCTCGTCGGTGCGGGCGCGGTGAAGGACGGCGTGGCAGATTGCGAGATCGTCGACATCGGCTATGCCAAGCAGCGCGATCTGGCGCTGGAACTCCCGCCTACTCCGCTTGCAGCGGTGATGTCGAACGAGCAATGGGAGCAGGTCTATGCGCGGGTCGCGGCGCTGGTCCATGCGCATCGCACGACGCTGGTCTTCGTCAACACGCGCCGCATGGCCGAACGCGCAGCGCGGCACCTCGGGGAGATTCTGGGCAAGGAAGTGGTGGCCGCGCACCATGGCAGCCTGTCGAAGGAAACGCGCCTGGACGCCGAACAGCGCCTGAAGCGCGGCGACCTGAAGGTGCTGGTCGCCACGGCCTCGCTAGAGCTCGGCCTGGACATCGGCGATGTCGATCTCGTCTGCCAACTGGGTTCGCCGCGATCCATCGCCACCTTCCTTCAGCGCGCAGGGCGCTCAGGCCATGCGGTGGGCGGTGTGCCGAAGGCGCGGCTCTTTCCGCAATCGTGCGATGAACTGGTCGAATGCGCGGCGCTGCTGGACTGCGTGCGCCGCGGCGAACTGGACGCGCTGCACGTGCTGCCGGCGCCCCTCGATGTCCTGGCACAGCAAATCGTCGCCGAGACCGCGAGCCGCGAATGGGACGAAGACGAACTCTTCGCGCTCGTCCGTCGCGCGTGGCCCTATGCACAGTTGACGCGTGAGGCCTATGTGTCGGTGGTCCGCATGCTGGCGGAAGGCTTCACCACACGGCAGGGGCATCGCGCGAGCTATGTGCATCGCGATGCCGTTCATCATCGCCTGCGGCAGCGCAAGGGTGCACGCCTGACTGCGCTGACGTCCGGCGGAACCATTCCGGAGACGGGCGACTACACGGTGATGCTGGAACCGCAGGCGCACAAGATCGGCACGGTCAATGAGGACTTCGCGGTCGAGAGCCTGGCGGGCGACGTCTTCCAGCTTGGCAACGCGAGCTATCGAATCCTGCGCGTCGAACCCGGCCGGATCCGGGTCGAGGATGCACATGGTGCCGCGCCGAATATCCCGTTCTGGCTGGGCGAAGCGCCGGGGCGGACGGATGAGCTCTCATTCGGTGTGTCGCGGCTGCGCGGCGAAATCGCCGAGGTGCTCGCGGCGCGCGGCGTCGATGCGGCCCAGGAGTGGCTCGTTCGCACGACAGGCATCGATGCCGCCTCTGCGCGACAGATCGTCGACTACCTTGCGCGCGCTGAACGGGCGCTGGGCGCATTGCCGACGCAGGAGCGCATCGTGATGGAGCGCTTCTTCGACGAATCCGGTGGCATGCAGCTGGTGATTCACTCGCCTCACGGAAGCCGAATCAACCGCGCCTGGGGACTTGCGCTGCGCAAGCGCTTCTGCCGCAAGTTCAATTTCGAATTGCAGGCCGCAGCGACCGAGGATGGCATCGTGCTGTCGCTGGCGACCAGCCACAGCTTTGCGCTGGATGAGGTTGCGCGTTATCTGCATTCGGCATCGGCACTCGACGTCCTGGTGCAGGCGCTGCTGGATGCGCCGCTCTTTGGCGCGCGCTGGCGGTGGAATGCCACCACGGCGCTAGCGCTGCCGCGCTTCGTCGGCGGGCGCAAGGTGGCGCCGCAGTTGCAACGCATGAAGTCGGAGGATCTTCTTGCCTCCGTGTTTCCGGACCAACTGGCCTGCGCCGAAAACCTCGCCGGTGCGCGAGAGATCCCGGACCATCCGCTGGTCGCGCAGACCCTGCAGGACTGCCTCTATGACGCGATGGATGCCGAGGGCTGGCTCCGGTTGCTTAGTCGTATGGAATCGGGCGAAGTCGAAGTGGTGGCGCGCGATCTTCCCGCGCCCTCGCCGCTTGCCGCTGAGGCGCTGAATGCGCGGCCCTACGCATTCCTCGATGACGCCCCCATCGAGGAACGCCGCACGCAGGCTGTGCAGAGTCGCCGCTATGTCGATCCCGAAAGCGCGGACGATATGGGTCAGCTCGATCACGACGCCATCGACAGTGTTCGTGAAGAAGCCTGGCCCACTGTGCGTGGCATCGACGAGATGCATGAGGCGTTGAGCGGCCTGGGCATTGCGACAGACGCGGAAGCATCGGCGAACGCCGAGTGGCCGACTTGGCTGCAAGCACTCGCGCAAGTCGGACGCGCCACGCGGTTGGTGCCTGCAGGCGCGCAATCCGGCGCGGGTCTGTGGGTCGTGGCGGAGCGTCTTGCGCAGGTCGGGGTGCTGTACCCCAATGCCGCGCTGCACCCGGCGATCGAGTCGCCCGCCGAGTACGCGCACGCGCACGGCAGTTCCGAAGAGGCGTTGCGCGAGTTGCTGCGTTCGCGCCTGACGGCGCTCGGACCGATGCATGCTGACGATTTGGCAGCGCAGTTGCAATTGCCGCGCGGCGCCGTCGATGCAGCCCTGTCTGCCTTGGAGGCCGAAGGCTACGTGCTCCAAGGCCGGTTCACGCCCGGGGCCGAATCGATCGAGTGGTGCGAGCGGCATCTGCTCGCGCGCATCCATCGCTACACCTTGAAGCGTTTGCGGCGCGAGATCGAACCTGTCGAACCGCGGGACTTCGCGCGCTTCCTCTTTGAATGGCAGCACGTCGGTCCCGCCAGCCGCGTCAGCGGGCCCGACGCATTGGCGGGCATCCTGACGCAGCTCGAAGGCTACGAGGCGCCGGCGGCCAGTTGGGAGGCCGAGCTGCTGCCGGCGCGGGTCAAGGACTACGCGGCTGCATGGCTCGACGACCTGTGCACTTCCGGGCGCACGCTGTGGACGCGACTGCGTCCGCCCGCCGCGGATGGCCGGCCCGGTGGCGGCGGCGCATCGCTGCGGGCAACCCCCGTGCTGTTGCTGCCGCGCAAGACGGCTTCTCTTTGGGCGGGCCTTGCACCGGCGCCAGTCGACGATGCGGCGCTGGGCTCGCGCGCGCAGCGGGTGGCGGCGTTCCTCGCCGAGCGCGGCGCGTCCTTCTTCGATGAAATCGTCCAAGGCACGCATCTGCTGGGCACGGAACTCGAAGACGCATTGAGCGAACTGGTCGTACGCGGTCGCGCGCATTGCGACAGCTTTGCGGGGTTGCGCGCGTTGCTCATACCGCCATCCAAGCGCTCGTCGACGCATGCGCGCCGTCGCCGCCGCACGTCGCTGTTCGGCATCGAGGACGCAGGTCGATGGTCGCTGGTGCGGCAACGCGCGGCGGACTCTGGTGGCGCGGCCGCCTCCACATCGCCGGACGCCATCGAGCAGGTCGCGCGCATCCTGTTGCGCCGCTACGGGGTGGTGTGCTGGCGCGTGCTGGAGCGCGAAGCGTCGTGGCTTCCGCCGTGGCGTGATCTCGTGCGCTGCTATCGCCGCCTCGAAGCGCGCGGAGAGATTCGCGGAGGCCGTTTCATCGCCGGCGTTGCCGGAGAACAATTCGCGCTGCCCGAGGCCATCGGCCTGATGCGGCAAGTGCGGCGCCAGCCGCTGGACGGGGCACTGGTTTGCCTCGCCGCGATCGATCCTGCCAATCTGCTCGGCACGGTCTTGCCAGGGCCGAAGGTGCCGCGCGTCTCGGGCGCGCGCGTGGCTTTCCGGGACGGAGTTCCCTTGGGCACCAATGTGGCTGGCCAGGTCGAGCTGCTGACTACGTTGACATCGTCGGAAGCTCAAGCCGTGACGCGCGCGCTGACGTCCGATATTTCCTTGCGGTTCCTTGAGATGGCAGCGCAGGCTGCTTGACTATGATCCCATCAGCCCAGCGATCGGAGTCTTTCCATGAGCATCCCTACCACCCGCCTTGGCCGCACCGGCCTGACTGTGTCGCGCCTCGCGCTCGGCACCATGACTTTCGGCCTGCAGACCGACGAAGCCGTGTCGCACCGCATCCTCGACCATGCGACGGAAGGCGGCATCAATTTTCTTGATACGGCCGATGTGTACCCGCTCGGCGGCGATGTCGAAACCACCGGGCGCACCGAAGAAATCATCGGCCGCTGGCTGCACGCAAAGGGTGCCGGCGGACGCAGCCGATTCATCATCGCGACCAAAGCCTGCGGCAAGGTCGGGCCGAACAGCTGGGACCAAGGCGCATCGCGCAAGCACCTGCTCGATGCCATCGATGCATCGCTCAAGCGCCTGCAAACGGATCATGTTGACCTTTACCAATTGCACTCGGACGACCGCGAGACGCCGATCGACGAAAGCCTGGAGGCGCTGGACGTGATCGTGCGCTCGGGCCGAGCACGCTACATCGGGGTTTCCAACTTCCTGGCATACCGGCTTGCCCGAGCCATCGGACGCAGTGAACTGCACAAGCTCACGAAGCTGGTGTCGGTGCAACCGCGCTACAGCTTGCTGTTCCGCGAAATCGAGCGCGAACTGCTCCCGCTGGCGGGCGAGGAAGGCTTGGGCGTGATCCCGTACAACCCATTGGCAGGCGGCCTGCTGACGGGCAAGTACAAGTCCGGCGCCAAACCGGAAGACAACACGCGCTTCACGCTCGGAACCGCCGGCTCGATGTACCAGGATCGCTACTGGAACGAGCGCAGCTTTGCCACGGTTGCGCAATTGCACAAGCTGGCCGATGAAGCCGGCGTACCGCTCGCGACCCTGGCCGTGTCATGGGTGATGGCCAATCCGCTGATCACCGCGCCGCTGCTGGGCGCCAGCCGACCAGAACAACTGGATGCGACGCTTGCCGCCGCGGACTACAAGCTGGATGCGGACCTGAAGAAGCGCCTGGACGACCTGACAGCCGAGTACCGCAAGGGCGACGCTCCCCGTTGACTCGCGCCCGCGGCCAACGGTATTCAGGCCGTCTTGGCAGGGGCTGCTTTGACCGCTTCCTGCCGGCGGGCGTAGCGTTGTGCCAGCACAGCGCAGACCATCAGTTGCATCTGGTGGAAAAGCATCAGCGGCAGCACGATGGCGCCGACTGCATGTGAGGCGAAGAGCACCTTCGCCATCGGAATGCCGCTCGCAAGGCTCTTCTTGGAGCCGCAGAACACGATCGTGATTTCGTCGGCCTTGTCGAAGCCGAGGCTGCGGGCCGCCCAAGTGGTGATGCAGAGCGCCAGGGCCAACAACACGGCGCAGACGACCAGCAGTCCTGCCAGCGCGCTCATCGGCACTTGCTTCCACAGGCCCTCGATCACGGCCGCACTGAACGCGGTGTAGACGACCAGAAGGATGGAGCCGCGGTCGACCAGCGTGAGCACTGATGCACGATGCTTGATCCAGGCGCCGATCCATGGCCGCAGCAGGTGCCCGGCGACGAAAGGCACCATCAGTTGCAGCAGGATGCGCCCGATGGCGTCTAGCGAAGCGCCGGAGCCGTTGTGAGGCACGACGATCAGGTTGACCAGGATCGGTGTCACGAAGACCCCGAGCAGCGTCGATGCCGATGCGCTGCAAACGGCGGCCGGGATGTTGCCGCGCGCCATCGAGGTAAAGGCGATTGCCGACTGCACGGTGGCGGGCAGCACGCAAAGAAAGAGCACGCCCGTGTAGAGCTCCGGGGTGACCAGCGGCGTCAGCACCGGCTGGAGTGCCAGTCCCAGCAACGGAAACATGACGAAGGTGGCTGCGAACACCAGCACGTGCAGGCGCCAGTGCGTGATGCCTCCGAGGATCGCTTCGCGCGAGAGCTTGGCGCCGTGCAAAAAGAACAGCAGCCCGATCGCGACGGTAGTGAGCCGTTCGAAGAAATGCGCCGCCCCCCCGCTGGCGGGCCAAAGGCTGGCGAGCGTGACGACGGCGACCAGCGCCAGGGTGAAGTTGTCGGGGAGGTAGCGTGAACGTGCCATGGGGCGAGATTGGACGCTTTCCACATTCAAAAGTGAAATGGATTTATTTGATAGATATATGATTGCACCGCATGAATGTCACGCTTCGACAGCTCCGCGTTTTCCAGGCGGTTGCCGAGGGGCGCAACTTCAGCCGTGCGGGCGATCAGGTCGGGCTCACGCAACCGGCGGTCAGCCGCTCCATCGTTGAGCTCGAGGCGCAGCTCGGCCTGAAGCTGCTCGATCGCACCACGCGCGAGGTCGTGCTGACCGAAGCCGGCCAGTCCTTGGCGCTGCGGCTCGATCGGGTGCTCGATGAGCTCGACCAGACACTGGCGGAAGTGCATGGCATGGCCGGTGCCAGACGCGGAAAGGTCAGGGTCGCGAGCAGTCCGACGTTGTCCGCGAACCTAATGCCGGCTTGCATCGCCGAGTGCGCGCGGCGCGATCCCGACATTGAACTCGTTTTGCTCGACCGAATTCAGCAGGACGTGCTCGACAGCGTGCGCGCCGGCGAGGTCGACTTCGGCGTAGTGGTCGAGCCGACGGCGGCGGACGACCTGCATTGCGAGGCGATTCTCGAAGACCCCTTCTGCCTCGTCATGCCCCCGACCCACCGCCTTTCGGCGAAGACGTCGGTGCGCTGGTTGATGCTCGAAGGCGAGCCGCTTGTGTTGCTCGACCATGCCTCAGGCAGCCGGCGCCTGATCGATCAGGCCCTCGCCTCGCATGGCGTGCGCTGCGATGTCCGGCAGCAGGTGGGTCATCCCACCACGGCTTTCCGGATGGTCGAGCAGGGAATCGGCATCAGCGTGATGCCGGCGCTCGCGATGCCGCCCAAGGGGTTGCGGACGCTGGCCGTGCGGCCGCTGCTGCCCAAGGTGAAGCGCGCGATCATGCTCGTGCACCGCCGGAATCGAGCGCCAGCCCCGCTGGCTCAGCGCGTGTGGGCGTTGATCCGTGAGATGGCCTTGCAGCGAGGGAATTGAGGGCGCTGAAGGCGCTCAGCTCTCCGCGCGGTCCAGCGGCCGTTCTTCCCGGCCGCCGGGGTGCCGCGCAAAGCGCGAAGGGTCGCGCCCATGCACCGGCGCGTCGTCAGGCCACGGCCAACCGCCGAACTGCGTGCGGCGATAGTCCGACATCGCCTGCGCGATTTCGGCCTGCGTGTTCATGACGAACGGGCCGTACTGCGCGACAGGCTCGCCGATAGGCCTGCCCTGCAGCACCAGGAATTCGCTCGGCGCGTCGCCGTTGAGCAGATCCACGGCAGCATCAGCGCGCAGTTCGATGGCCGCATGGCTGTCGACGTTCTGACCGGCGATCGACACCGAGCGGCCCTTGAAAAAGTAGAGACTGCGGCGCGTGCCTTCACCCGCCGCTGCCGGCAGTGTCCAGCGCGCGCCGGGCTCCATGCGGATCGTCCAGATGGCGAGATCAGCCTCCGGCTTCGATGCCCACGAGTCCGGCGGAGGCGCGAGCGGGCTGCCCTCGCCGGGTTGCCCGGCGACGGGACCGATCCGCCCCGCGATGCTGGCGATCTCAGTCTTCAGGCCATCGGCGTCAGTTGCCGTGAAGCTGGGAATCTCCTCGGACCAGAACATCGTGAAGTGCGGCTCGGCCATCTTGCTGGCAGCGGGCAGGTTGAGCCAGATCTGGAACAGCTCCAACGGGTTGGGTGCGGTCGTGTCTAGCAGGGGGAACATCTCCGAATGCACGATGCCCTTGCCTGCGGCAAGCCATTGCACGTCGCCGCCGCCGAAGCGGGCCGTTGCGCCGAGCGAATCCGAATGATCGATCAGGCCCTTGCGCACGATCGTCACGGTTTCGAAGCCGCGGTGTGGATGTCCCGGGAAGCCGGGAACCGTCGTGCCGTGATACATGCTCCAGCCGTCCTTGCGGCTGAAGTCCTGCCCCAGGTTGCGGCCGGCCAACACAGTGTCGGGGCCCATCTGCGCATTCGCGCGCGGATAGGCATCGTCGTGATAGACGCAGAAGAGGAACGGGTCGATCGTCTCCCACGGAAACCCGAGGGCTTTGATCTGGACGATGGGGCTGGCAGTGGTCATGGCGCTCGATTCCTTTGAGTTCCCCGGTCGATGCGACTCGGGCGATCAGCGGAATATGAGGCCATTGGGCCGCTGCAGAAGGCCGGCGCGCGCAACGCAGTCGAGCGACGAGCGCAACAGTGGCCCGGTCGGCCCTGTCAGTGAACCATCATCATGTTGATGGAATGCGCCGCGGCAAGCAGTGCCACGGCAACCGCCGCGGAGGCGGCATGCTGCAGGATGAGTGCTGCGGACAACGGCTTTGCGCTCTTGAGGGTCTTCAGACGTTTGCTTCTTCGGGAGGGGAATGGCATGGCGCCGAATGTGCCTCAGCAAGCCTGAATGCCTGCTGACGCGAGAAGCCACCGCTTGCCCTGATTCGCGTATCGTGCTGCGATGGACGTCGTTCGCGAGATTGCAACCTTCAACAAGGGCCGCGACCCGGAGCGCTTGCAGCTGAAGTACGCCAGGATGCGCGAGAGTCCATTCGTTTTCCTGCGCGGAACCTGCCATCTGTTCTACGAACGGCTTTCTCCCGCTGGCGTGCTGCGCTCGGCGCCACTGACGTGGGTCTGCGGCGATCTGCACCTGGAGAACTTCGGCAGCTTCAAGGGCGACAACCGCCTCGTCTATTTCGACATCAACGATTTCGACGAGGCCGCGTTGGCGCCGGCGAGCTGGGACCTCGTCCGGTTTCTGACGAGTCTGCAGGTCGGCGCCGAAAGCATTTCGGTCCGGCCCGGTAAAGCGCACAAGCTCTGCGAGACCTTCATCCAGGCCTATGCGACTGCGCTCTGCGCGGGCAAAGCCTATTGGGTGGAGCGCGACACCGCGCAGGGCCTGGTGCGAGTGCTGCTCGACGCGCTCCGGGAGAGACAGCGTTCAGCGTTTCTGGCGAGCCGCACGGACCTCAACGGCCATCGACGGTTGTTGCGAACGGACGGCAAGAAGGCACTCGCTGCGTCAGACCAGCAACGCGCCCTCGTGATCGGCGTCGTCGATGAATACGCCGCACTTCAGGCAAATCCCAAGTTTTACGAAGTGCTGGACGTGGCACGGCGAATCGCGGGCACCGGCAGTCTCGGCGTCGACCGCTACGTCATTCTGGTGGCGGGCAAGGGTTCGCCCGACGGCAACTACGTGCTGGATCTGAAAGAGGCGCTTCCATCGTCGCTGGTGCCGCAGCTGAAGGTGCCGCAACCCAAATGGCAGTCCGAAGCCCATCGGGTCGTCGCATTGCAGCGCCGCCTGCAGGCTGTGTCCATGGCCTTCCTGCAGCCCGTGATGCTGGGCGGCTCGCCTTATGTCTTGCGCGCCCTTCAGCCGGCCGAGGATCGGGTGATGTTGGGCGGCAGGTCCGCGCGAGACGCGAGCGATCTTGAAGGCGTCATCGCCGTGATGGGAAAGCTGGTGGCGTGGGCGCAGTTGCGAAGCGCCGGGCGCCAGGGTTCGGCCATCGCCGACGAGCTGATCGACTTCGGCCAGCGCAGCAAGTGGAAAGCTCGTGTGCTCGATGCATCCATCGAATGCGCCGCGCAGGTTCAACAGGACTGGTCGACCTACTCCGCGGCCTACGAGCGGGGCGTCTTCTCGGCCTGATAGCGTCGCCGCGGCTTTTGGCTCTGTTGTGGCGTTTCAGTGATGGTGCCCGTGCTCGCCATGCGCATGACGATGCGTGATCTCTTCTTCGGTCGCCGCGCGAACATCGGTCACCGTCAGGCTGAACTTGAGCGACTTGCCTGCGAGCGGGTGATTGCCATCGAGGATCACCTGCGGCCCCTTGATCTTCATCACGCTGAAGACCTGGGGCTCGCCCTTGTCGTTGCGCCCTTCGAGTTGGCCCCCCACCTTCACGCCGGGCGGGAACTCGCTTTTGGGAATGGTTCGCACCAATGATTCATCACGCGCTCCGAAAGCATCGTCGGGCTGCAGGTTGAGCGTGGCCTGGAAGCCGGGCTCTTTGCCTTCCAGCGCAGCTTCGATCTTCGGGAAGGTGTTGTCGTAGCCACCATGCAGATAGACCATGGGCTCGCGACCTTCGTCCACGAGTTTCTGGGTGGCGGCATCGGAGACTTTGTAGCGAAGGGTGACGACGGTGTTGGCTGTGACTTTCATTGGACGGTCTTGCGGAGTGTGTGCGGAATGCGTGTACTGGGCCGGGATCGGCCTCCGGATAGATCCGGAGTCTACGATTTCACCCCCGCACCCGCACCCGCACCCCAACTCCGCAGCCGCACTACAACGCCCCGATGCTGCCCGTGATCGGCAGGACGATTCCCGTGATGTAGCTTGCGCAAGACGGCGCAGCGAGGAACACATAGGCCGGAGCCAGCTCTTCAGGCTGGGCTGGGCGCTTCATGTCGGTGTTCTTGCCGAAATCCTTGACCTGATCGGCCGAGCTGTCCGCAGGATTCAGCGGTGTCCACACCGGGCCCGGCGCCACCGCGTTGACGCGAATGCCCTTGTCCAGCAGGTTGCTCGCCAATGATTTGGTGAATGCGTGGATGGCGCCCTTGGTCGTCGAGTAGTCGATCAAGTGCGCGCTTCCCTCGAAGCCGGTCACGGATCCGGTGTTGATGATCGAACCCCCTTTGGGCAGGTGCGGAACCGCCGCGCGTGCCATCTGGAAATAGCCGAACACGTTCGTGCGCAAGGTGAGGTCCAGGCGCTCGTCCGTGATGTCTTCGATCGAGGATGCGTGGAGCTGGAACGCCGCATTGTTGACGAGGATGTCGAGCTTGCCGAAGGCCTCCAGCGTTTGCTTGACCGCCTGCTCGCAGAACTGTGGATCGCGGACGTCGCCAGGAATCAACACGCAGTGGCGGCCTTCGGCTTCGACGCAGCGGCGCGTCTCGTCGGCGTCGACCTGCTCGTCCTTCAGGTAGACGATGGCCACGTCCGCGCCCTCCCGCGCATAGAGCAACGCCACCGCGCGGCCAATGCCCGAGTCGCCGCCGGTGACCAGTGCGACCATTCCGTTGAGCTTGCCGCTGCCGAGATAGCCGCTCGCCTTGAATCGCGGCTGAAGGTCCATCTCTGCCTCCAGGCCGGGCTTGTCGAGGTGTTGGGCGGGCATGGGGTTCTCGGGCTCTGGCACATGGCCGGCTTGCACCGGCCCTTTGCCTTCCGAGGCGGATTCGGTCGCGCGGTCCTTGGCGTCCTGCTCGCGCTGCACTTTGCGGTGCTGGACGGCGACGTCGCCGTTGTCGGCGTCCGAATTCGAGGGGTCCTGGTTCGAGGTCATGGATGAGTGCTCCTGCAAAGAATGGCCTCAACGTAGGGACGCCTGGAGGCCCGCCTTGTCATCCAAGACCGCGTCCCCTGCGCAGAAGTCGACGACGTCCCACAGCACGCCAGGGCGGGCACCTATTCGCGCCGGGAAGACCTCACGCCAATGTCGGCGGCTGCGACTCTCGGAATCCTCGATCCTCATGAGCACCCCATCCAATCTTGCGACCGCCGACCTGGCGCCGACCGGCAAGCGCTGGTGGTCCAAGCTCGGCCCCGGGCTGATCACGGGCGCAGCGGACGACGATCCCAGCGGCATCGCCACCTTCTCGCAGGCTGGCGCGCAGTTCGGCTACGGCCTCGGCTGGACCTTGCTGATCACGTTTCCGCTGATGATGGGGATCCAGCTTGCAAGCGCGCGCATCGGGCGCGTCACTGGCAAGAACCTGACCGAGACATTCGCGCGCTTCTGTCCGCGCTGGATGGTCGCCTCGCTGGTGTTGCTGCTGCTGACCGCCAATGTGATCAATCTGGGCGCCGACCTGAGCGCCATGGGCACCTCGGCCGCAATGGTCCTGCACGGGCCGGCGGCCTGGTACGCGGGGGGCTTTGCGGTCCTGTCGCTGCTGCTTCAGGTCTTCATGACCTACGACCGCTATGTGCGTGTGCTCAAGTGGCTCACGTTGTCGCTCTTCGCGTATGTGGGCGTCGTGTTCGTGGTCGACGTGGACTGGGGTGCTGCGATGAGAGGCGTTTTCGCACCCTCCTTCCACTGGGGCCGCGAGTACGTGACGACCGTCGTCGCCATTCTCGGGACCAGCATCAGCCCTTACCTCTTCTTCTGGCAAGCCTCGCAGGAAGTGCAGGACATCAAGCGCGTCCCGGCAGATCAGCCGCTGCGCGTTGCCCCGGAGCAGGCGCGGCGTCAATTGCGGCGCCTGCGTATCGACACCGCCGTGGGCATGGGCTTCTCGAACCTCATTGCATTCTTCGTGATCACGGCGGCGGCCGCGACTTTGCATGCGACCGGCCAGACGCAGATCGAATCCACTGCGCAGGCCGCCGCTGCGCTGCGCCCGGTGGCCGGCGATGCCGCGTTCTTGCTGTTCGCCGTCGGCATCATCGGAACCGGAATGCTGGCGCTGCCCGTGCTCGCAGGCTCGGCGGCAGAAGCCGTGGCGAGCTATTTCCACGTGCGCAAAGGCCTGGACCTGACGCTGGCGCAAGGCCGCAGCTTCTACGGCATCCTCGCCGCGGCCATGGCCGTCGGCGTTGCGTTCAGCCTATCCGGCGTCAACCCGATCTCCGCGCTCTACTGGGCCGCGGTAATCAACGCCGTCATCTCCGTGCCTGTGATGGCGGCCGTGATGATCGCGGCTTCGAGTCCCAAGGTGATGAGCGAGATGGTGCTGCCGCGAAAATGGAAGGTGCTCGGGTGGCTCGCCACGGGGGCGATGGCGGCGGCTTCGGTGGCGCTGGCCGTGGTTTCGATCTGGTGACCGGCGCGACCGCCCTTTCGCTCCAGGCTATCGGCCGAAGGCGATGAGACTCCAGACAATCAGCGCGAGCTGGCCGACATTGATCAGGATGGCCGTGATGTGAGTCCGGCGAAAGCCCGGGATGGCATCCATGTAGTTCGACTCGATCTCCGCGCCGAGTGAGTCCATCCTGGGAATGACCTTCTTGCGCAAGACCATGGCAAGCAATGCCAGCGCTGCTGCACCCAAGGCAACGCCGAAGCGGCCCGCGAGCGCATAGCTGACGGCCGTTGCGGCGGCACTCACGAAGGCCGCCACGTAGTAGATATTGAAGAACCCGCGCACGAAACGGGCATCGAGCGGACTGTCGTGCTTCAGGATCAGGAGCGGGATGGAGCCCATGATGAAGTAGGCCGTGGTCACGAGCAGTGCCACGGTGAAGCCCAGGGCGGCAAACATGGCGGCGGACATCTTTGTTTCCTTGGGCTGGTGGAATTCGCTTGGCCTTTCCGAGTTTGTCTTATCTCCGGCGCCGCTAACATGTGTATGTTCATCCAGTGCTTCGTCCGCCCCATTCATCAGCCTCATGGCCGCCGTATTCGATTCACCGCCAGCGTTCACAGTGTCCGTGAAAACGCTCTGCGCGTTCGCGGCGAAGGCTGGCGATCTCGATCTGCGCTTCGTGCCGGCGCCGAGCGCGCAGGAGGGACAGGCCGGCCATCGCTTGGTGCAGGGGCGTCGCGGCCCCAGCTATGAAAGCGAGATTGCGCTCGCATCGCACCACGATCGGCTGCAGGTGCGCGGACGCGCCGATGGCTACGACCCTCATCGCGCACGGGTCGAAGAGATCAAGACTTTCCGCGGAGACTTCGCAGCCGTCAAGGCCAACCATCGCGCGCTGCACTGGGCACAGGCCCGAACCTACGCCTGGATGCTTTGCGAGCGCGATGCGCTGGAGCGAATGGAAGTTGCGCTCGTCTATCTCGACCTCGGCACGGAAGAGGAAGTCGTGCTCGAAGAGACGTGCACGCGCGAAGCCCTGCGCGATCACTTCGAGATGCTCTGCGGCAGTTTCATCACGTGGGCCCAGCAGGAGGCGGATCATCGGGCGCAACTCGACAAGGCGCTGGGCGCGCTGAACTTTCCGCACGGCGAATTTCGTGCCGGACAACGCGATCTGGCACAGGCCGTCTATCGCGCTGCCGCCGGCGGGCGCTGTCTTCTCGCGCAGGCACCCACGGGCATCGGCAAGACCGTCGCCACCCTCTTCCCATTGCTCAAGGCACGGCCTGCGCAGAAGCTGGACAAGATCTACTTCCTCACCGCAAAGACCTCCGGCCGCTCCGTCGCGCTGAATGCCCTGCGTACGCTGGATGGCGATCGAGCCGCGCTGCGCGTGCTCGAACTCACAGCGCGCGAGAAGGCCTGCGAGTACCCGGGGCGGGCCTGCAATGGCGAAGCCTGCCCACTGGCGCGCGGCTTCTACGACCGGCTCCCAGCGGCGCGCAGCGAGGCAGCACGCGCCGCGTGGCTCGACCGGCCGACGCTGCGACGCATTGCCCTGGCGCACGAGGTTTGCCCTTATTTCCTCGCGCAGGAACTGGCGCGCTGGAGCGACGTGATCGTCGGCGACTACAACTATTACTTCGACGGCAACGCCTTCCTCTTTGGGCTGATGAAGGAGGAAGACTGGCGCGTCGCGCTGCTGGTGGACGAGGCGCACAACCTGCTGGACCGTGGGCGCGGCATGTATTCCGCGCAGCTTGAAGCAGCGGCAATGGATGCCGTGCGTGGCAAGGCACCGCCATTGATCAAGAAGGCGCTCGGGCAGCTGCACCGCGAATGGCAGTTGCTGCAAAGAGACCAGAGCGCAGCCTATGAGCCACGCGACGAGATACCGGAACGATTCACGCGTGCGCTGCAGGATGCGGTCGGCACGATCGCCGAGCATTTCACGGCACGGCCGGATGATGCGAACGGGCCGCTGCAGGAGTGCTTCTTCGACCTCCTCCGCTTCGCCCGCTTGGCCGATTCCTTCGGCAAGCATTCGGTGTTCGAATGCACCCTCGCCGACGACGGTACGCGAAGCCTTGTCATCCGCAACCTCGTGCCGGCGCCTTTCCTGGCGAGTCGCTTCGCGGACTGCGATTCGGCGGTGTGCTTCTCGGGCACCCTGGCGCCGTTCGCCTTCTACCGCGACACGCTCGGCCTTCCCGACGACACGGCGACACTGGACGTGGGTTCGCCTTTTCGCAGCGAACAACTGAAGGTGCGCGTGGCGATGGACGTATCGACACGATTCCGGGATCGCGACCGTTCACTGGCGGCGCTCACCGACGTCATCGCCGGCCAGTTTGCCGAGCAACCGGGCAACTATCTCGCGTTCTTCAGCAGCTTCGACTATCTGGCGGCCGCATCGGCGGCTTTTGGAGAGCGCCACCCCGGAATTTCTGCGTGGGCGCAGTCGCGCGGCATGCGAGAAGCCGACCGCGATGCCTTCTTGGCCCGCTTCGCAGCGGGCGGGCGAGGCGTCGGTTTCGCGGTGCTTGGAGGTGCGTTCGGCGAGGGCATCGACCTGCCGGGCGATCGGCTCGTGGGTGCCTTTGTCGCAAGCCTTGGCCTGCCGCAGCACAACGAACCGAATGAAGTCATGCGCGAGCGGCTGGACACGCTCTTCGGCGATGGCTACGAATACACCTATGTCTACCCCGGCCTGCAAAAGGTCGTGCAGGCGGCGGGCCGGGTCATCCGAACCGAGACCGACGCCGGCGTGCTCTACCTGCTCGACGACCGTTTCGCGCGCCCCGAGATCCGGCAACTGCTGCCGGCATGGTGGCATGTGCAGCCGATGTTCGCTGCCAGGCGTTGAAGCGCGATCGCCTCAGGGCCTCAGAAGCTCTGTCCTCGCACGCTGGCACTGCGCCCTATCTTTCTCAGCCTGGCAGAAAGCTGCGCCTGGGCTTCGAGCTCGCGCTGCCACAGCTCATAACCCGCATCGCTGGGATGAAGGCCATCGGGCGCGACCAGCCGGGCGGGATGCCGCGCGAAGGGATCGTCCTCCCGCTCCTGGTAGAGCGAAACGTACTGCGCGCCATTGGCTTGCGCGACCTCCGAGACGATGGCATGGAGCTGGCGCGAGCGGAAGCGCATCCACCAGTTCCAGGGCGGAAGAAGAAATCGCGTGTTCCCGACGTTGCCGGGCGGCATGAAGATGACGAGGTCCGAGCGGATGCGAGCTCGCTGGGCGATCTGGCGGACGCTGTCGCGCAGCGCGCCGCCGCTGGTGCCATGAAAGAGGTCGTTGCTGCCGCCGAGCACCAGCACCGCGTCGAAGCGCTCGTCTCCTTCGAGCTGTCGGGCAAAGTCTTCGAAGCGCGCGCCGTGCGCTCCTTTGTTGACGACCGTGAGTGTCGGGTTGGCGCGAGACAGCAGGCCGGCGAGGCTGTATTCAGGGGCGCTCGCGCCGGAGCCCTTGGCAGCGCTGTCGCCGACGATCAACAGGCGGGCACCCTCTGGACGTGCCACGCGCTCGAAGGGATGGCCCCTGCGCGCCTTGCGGCCGGCCTGGCGGATGCGAAGTGCGGCATAGCCGCCCGTGGCCGCGATGAAGCCGGCCAGCACGGACAGGCCCGCCGCGGCTGCAATGTTCTGGCGTTTCACACGGTCTCCTTCCGGACTTTGTTGGATTGGATCTGAAGCCTAAAGGTAGCCTGATCCGCGAAATGTAGGAAGCGTCCCAACGGCCATGCTGAAGACTTCCAATGGCGCAGCGATCATCAATGAAAGTGACGGCTGACGCACATCGCCCGCGAATTCCTACCCGCGTGCCGCATGCGTCGCGGGAGATATGTGACGTCCCAACGCACTAGGAGCACAGCATGCCAAGGGGTGATAAATCGTCCTACACCGGCAAGCAGAAACGCCAGGCCGAGCACATTGAAAGCGGCTACGAGCATCGCGGCGTGGCCAAGCAGGAAGCGGAGCGGCGCGCCTGGGCGACAGTCAATGCCGAAACCGGCGGCGGCAAGAAGAGCGGCTCGGGCCGCGGCAAGGCGGAGAACCACGCGCCTGCGCACAAGGGCGGCCACAAAGGTGGAGCGGCGTCGGCCTCGCGCTCGGCTGCTGAACGCTCGGCGTCAGCCAAGAAGGCAGCTGCGACCCGCAAGCGCAACGCCGAGCATCGCGGCTGATTGTGCTGCCCGCCTTCGACGGGCGCCCGCCTCAGGCGGGATCTGACCGCTTCGACATTTCCGTCAGTTGAAGCTCGATCCTGAAGAGGCGCTCGTTGAGGATCGCGGTCTGTAGCCGTATCGCCTCGATGATTGCCCGCGTCTGCGGGTCGGCAGCGTTGTTCGAAAGCTCTTGCAGTTCGTGCAGTTTGTTGCGCAGCTCGTTGCTCATGTCGGGACTCCGTGGGGCGTTGGCTCCATCGTAGGCAAAGCCGCGCTTCGCGTCATCAGCCGTGCGGCGTCGGCGGCAAAGTCTTGAGGTACAGATGCAACGCTTGCACGTCCATCTCGCTCATCTCGCGCAGTGAGCCGAAGGGCATCACCTTGACCGCCGTGCCATCGGGGCGATTGCCCGTCTTGAAGAGACGCGCAAAAGTCTCTACGTCAGCGTAGCGGGCCATGGCCGAACCTTCGCCGGGCGTCAGGTTGGCTGCTGCGGGCCAGTCGGGCGGGCCGCCCGGGATCTTGCCGCCGTTGAGCTTGGCGCCATGGCAGCCGAGGCACATGTTCGCCACGTAGGCGCCGTGGACGACTGTCACCCCGTCAGGCACCGGCTGCTCGGGCGGCCGTGAATGATCAATCTTGGCTGCTGCGTCCTTGACCACGCCGAAGCCGTAGAAGGCGCGAACCGGCAAAGGCAGTTCGACCACCGCACCACCGCCCGTGGCGGGCTCGGTGTGCCGGAGGTAGGCGACGAGTGAGGCGAGATCGTCGTCGGTCAGCCGGTTGTAGTCTTCGCTCGGCATCACCATCAGCGCCCTCCCCACCGGATTGACGCCATGCCGGATGGAGCGCTCCCAATCTTCCGGCTTGTAGCCTGCCACGACGCTCCCGGGGCCGGGGCTGATGTTCGGGCCGGCGATTCGCATGCCTTTGCCATCGTCGAGGAACACAGCGCCATTTGCCTTGGCACCGTGGCAGTCGACGCATCCTCGGGATGCGAATAGATAGCGCCCCCGTTCGATAGCGGCTGCATCGTCGCGGAACGCGACGCCCTGCACGACGACGTCGACCTTGCGCTGCATCTTGTAGCGCGCCAGCTGATCGCCGGCGAAGAGCGCCGCTGCAATGAGCGCGACCATGATCACCAGCGCCAGAGCGATCCGCTTCAGCCACCGTTTGCCGGTCCGGCCCGTCGGGGCCGTCATGCCAGGTCCTTCGGCAGCCGTGGCGGATTCGCGACCTTGCGGGCGCCCGCTCCGGCGCCCAACTTTTTGTGAGACATGGCAAACTCCCGTTCGTTGATGTATGGTTTAAATTTGGATTGCGTGTTCAAAAATGGATGATGGCGTAAATTTCGGCGGAGCGTCAATATCGCTTTTGCCAGATGCACTGGCCGAAAGTGTGTGGCGCGCGCAGCCCGGGCTGCTCAAGCGCGAGCGCACCCGCGTGCAGCTCGTGCAGGCTGCAATCAAGGTTTTCGGCGCGCGCGGCTATGTCGAAGCCACCATTCAGGAGATCGCGGCGGTCGCCGGTATGGCGACCGGCACCGTCTACAACCACTTCAAGACCAAGGACGAGGTGGCCAGCGCAGTGGCGCTGCTTCTCGCGGACACGCTTTGCCGCCGGATCACGGACAGTCAGCAAAGCATTCAGGAAGGCGCCCAGCGCATGGCCATTGGCGTTCGGCGCTACATCTGGCTGGCGGAAGAGAGCCCGCAATGGGCACTGATGATGCTGGAGATCGCGGCCGCGGCGCCGCAGCTTCTCGCCGAGGTGCGTGACTACGCGCTGGCCGACCTGCGCCTCGGCGTCAGGCAGAAGGCTTTCCGCGTGCCCAGCGAGACAGCCGCGATGGACATGATCAACGGCAGCGTCCAGCAGGCGATGCGCACGGTCATCTATGGCGCCGCGCCCGCGAATCACGGACGTGATGTGGCGAACTGTGTGTTGCGGGGATTGGGCATGGAGCTGGCCGAAGCAAAGGAGGTCGCGAGCCGGCCCTTGCCGCCCTTCCCGCCAATGGCCGACAAACCCTCGGTGAAGGCAAAGAGCGCGGCCGGGTCGAAGCGCCGGGCCGCCTGACGGCGCTCAGCTCAGGGCTCGGACGGGTCCCATGCCGGAGAGTGCCACCCAAGCAATTCGGCCAAGCGCCGCACGATCCAAAGAGCTTCGGCCGATGACACACCCGCGTCGGGCGAACTCAGGCCCGCATGAATCCGCAACAGGATCTCTTCTTCGGACGGCACTTCGACGTGGTGCAAGATTTGCGCGTGCTGCACCAGATGATTGGCAAGGTCCTCGCACACCTCGTAGCGTGAACGAACGATGGCAATCGGTTCGCTGAGCCGCTGCCGATAATCGGTGTAGACGGCGAAGAACGAAGGCGGGATGTCGATCTGGTAGTCGTCAGACATGTCGGAAGGGGTGCGGGAAATCCAATGAAAAACGCGCCCGTAGGCGCGTTTCAGGAGATTGCTGCGCCAGACGGTGCGACTGGCGCAACGGGCCCCCGACCGATCAGCCGCCCTTCTTGGCGCGCTTGCCGGGGTTCTTCTTGCTGCGAGTGGCGGTGCCGCGCTCCAGGCTTACCTTCTGGCCGCCACCCATCTTGGGAAGGCTGTAGCCGGGCATCGGAACGGGCTTGGGGGTGGCAATGCGGTCTGCCTCGGTGCGGATTTTGTTGGGCATGGAAAGCTCTGGTGAAAAAAATCGAAGGACGTAATTAAGCCACATCGTCGAGCAGCCGCACTTTGACGGTCTTGCCCTTGACGCGGCCAGTGGAAAGCTTGTGCACGGCTTCGCGGGCAATGCGCCGGTCGACCGCCACGTAAGTGGAGAACTCGTTGACGTTGATCTTGCCGACCTGTTCGCGCGTGAAGCCGGCTTCGCCGGTCAGGGCGCCCAGGACGTCGCCGGCGCGTATTTTTTCCTTGCGCCCACCGATGATCTGCAGCGTGGCCATCGGGGCCCGCAGGGGATCAGCGTCGCCGGACGGGCCGGCAGTGAGCTCGGAAAGGGGATGCCATTCGGATTCGCGGCCTTGCAACTGCTCGATCTTTCCGACGCTGCCCATCTCGTCCATGCTGGCAAGGCTGAGCGCCAGACCTTCCGCGTCGCCGCGGCCCGTGCGGCCGATGCGGTGAATGTGGATCTCGGGATCGGGGGTCACGTCGACATTGATCACTGCTTCGAGTTGTGCAATGTCGAGACCGCGCGCCGCGACGTCGGTGGCGACCAGAACGGAACAGCTGCGGTTGGCAAACTGCACCAGCACCTGGTCTCGCTCGCGCTGCTCCAGCTCGCCGAACAATGCCAAGGCGCTGAAGCCCTGGCTTTGCAGCACCTGAACCAGATCGCGGCACTGCTGCTTGGTGTTGCAGAAGGCGAGCGTGCTGGAAGGACGAAAGTGGTTAAGCAACAAGCTCACGGCATGCAGCCGCTCGCTATCCTTGACCTGGTACCAGCGCTGGCGGATCTTGGCGCCGTCGTGCTGGGCCTCGACCGTGATCTGCTGCGGCGTCTTCATGAACTGCGCGCTGAGCTTGGCGATACCTTCGGGGTAGGTCGCCGAGAACAGCAGGGTTTGTCGTTCCTTCGGGCAGAGCCGTGCGACCTTGGCGATGTCGTCGAAGAAGCCCATGTCGAGCATGCGGTCCGCTTCATCGAGCACCAGCGTGTTGAGCGCTTCGAGGTTCAGGCTGCCGCGATCGAGGTGGTCCATGATGCGGCCGGGGGTGCCGACCACGATGTGTGCACCGTGTTCGAGGCTGGCGAGTTGCCCGCGCAGTGCGACGCCGCCGCACAGGGTGATCACCTTGATGTTTTCGGCGGCCCTGGCGAGGCGGCGTACTTCCGTCGTCACCTGGTCTGCCAATTCGCGTGTCGGGCACAGAACCATCGCCTGGACCGCGAAGCGCCTCGGATTGAGATTGGCCAACAGCGCCAGTGCAAAGGCAGCCGTTTTACCGCTACCGGTCTTGGCTTGCGCGATCAGGTCCTTGCCCAGGAGGGCCACTGGCAGGCTTGCCGCCTGGATCGGCGTCATCTGCAAGTACCCGAGCTGCGTCAGGTTCGCCAGCGTTTCTGGCGAAAGCGGCAGCGTGGCGAAATCGGTGGCCGGACCGGTCACGGAGAGGATCAGCGACGCTGCGAGTTGTTGCCGGAATTGACCGGCGGCGGACCACGGCGCTCGAGATGGCGGAACGTGATGCGGCCCTTGGTCAGGTCATAGGGCGACAGCTCCAGCGACACCTTGTCGCCGGCCAGGATGCGGATGTGATGCTTGCGCATCTTGCCGCCGCTGTAAGCGATCAGCTGGTGGCCGTTGTCGAGGGTCACGCGGTAGCGCGAGTCAGGCAGCACTTCCGTGACTGCGCCGTTCATTTCGATCAGTTCTTCCTTGGGCATGAATTACCTTTGATTGAATATGTTTGTCGTAATTGGACAGGAAAATGGTCGGCCGGTTCAAGCGGCGCAATGCACAGGTGGGGCGCTGCGTTCGCGCACCCAGCCCAAGCCTTCGTCGACGGCGTAGCGCACCGCTGCGGCGCGGCTGGCAAAACGTGGGGTGAAGCGCATGACCCGGTCATGCATGCCGCTGCCGCGGCCTGAGCGGATCGATACAGACGCCGCAAAGCGCCCGTCGTCCAGATCCTTGATGAGCGGCGAGACTAGGTACTTGCCCACCGCGATGCTGTGTTGAATGATGTCCATCGAAAGCCTTGCGCAACACGATTTCGCGCTACGCTGAAAAATATTTGAAAAAACGAGCGCAGGCCGGGCCGGATGGCGCCCACCGGGGCGGACAGCGCGCTATTCGCTTCAACAAGTACGAAGGCAGTGGTGGCAATCATGGGCGCCCGGTCTGGCGCACCAACACACTGTAAGAGCCGGCTTGCTTTTAAAAGGGCCTGGGGATTCCAGGCCAGCCGGCGAGTTTGACGAAATGCTTCGTCGTGGTATCGAAACGAACCCGGCATTCTATCCGACTGGCACAACAGTTGCTATTTCAATCTTGTGACACGACTTGCGTGTGACGCGCTTGCGACGCACGATGGCAAGTACAACGTCCGAGGAGCGCGGCCATGCAAGTTCAGCGATCAGGCACCCGATCTTCGCTCGTTCGATGGTATGGCTGCATGCTCGCGGTCGGTTTGATCTTCTTCTGCCCGGCAGCGATCGCGGCAACATCAGTCCCCGACAAGGCCGCGATGAACGCGCAGATTCGTGCGCTCAAGCGCGCTGGCGACGCGGTTGTCCTGGTCAACGTCACCGCAACGGAGGGTGCCACTTCGGCCGACAGCCTTGGCCAGCGGCGCTCGGGGTCCGGCGTCGTCATCGGATCCGACGGACTGATCCTCACGATCGGCTATTTGTTGCTCGAAGCTGAAACGATCGAAGTCGTCACGCAGGACGATCACGTCTTGCCGGCGCGACAAGTGGCGTATGACCTCGCGACCGGATTCGGCCTGATCCGGCCGCTGGTGCCACTGCGCGGCATCGAGCCTGTGCCGCTTGCCGGCATTGCCTCGCTCAAGTTGGGGCAGCCGCTCCTCGTCGCCACCGGCGGCAGCAGCGGCACAGAGGTGGGATTCACGCGTCTGACCGGTACACGTCCGTTCTCGGGCTACTGGGAGTACTACATTGACGCCGCGATATTCACCAGTCCGCCGGTGCCAAACCACAGCGGGGCATCGCTCTTCAACAGCAACGGAGAGCTGCTCGGTATCGGAAGTCTGTTCGTCCTGGAAGCCGGCGGGCCGGACGAGGCCTTGCCGGGAAACATGTTCGTCCCGGTGGAGCTGCTGCGGCCTGTGTTGTCGGAGATGAAAGCGACCGGCACCACGCGCGCGAGCACCAGGCCATGGTTGGGCGTGTCCTCGTCGGAGCGCGGGGGGCATGTGCAAATCGTGCGTGTGGATCGCTCCGGCCCCGCGCTCGAGGCAGGCGTGCAGCCCGGCGACGTGGTGCTGGAAATCGACGGCGTTCAGGTCAGTACGCTGGAAGCCTTCTACAAGCAGCTCTGGAAGCGGCCGGGCGCCGAAGGCGATGTCGAGCTCACCGTGCAACAAGGATCGGAAGTACGGAAGATCACGGTGCATGCGGTGGATCGCATGCGGACCCTCCGCAAACCTCAAGGCATATAGCCGGCGCTTTCGTCGGCTCAGTTGATTCCCAGGATTTTCTTGTTGGCGGCCTTGTCGATACCGCCTGCTGCGAAGTCATCGAACGCACGATCGGCCACCCGGATGATGTGCTGAGCGATGAATTCCGCGCCTTCCCGGGCACCGTCTTCGGGATGCTTCAGACAGCATTCCCATTCCAGCACCGCCCATCCCGGAAAGTCGTAGGCAGCCATCTTGGAGAAGATCGAGCCGAAATCCACCTGCCCGTCACCCAGTGAGCGAAAGCGCCCGGCCCTGTTGATCCACGACTGGAAGCCGCCGTAGACACCCTGCTTGCCCGTCGGATTGAACTCCGCATCCTTCACGTGAAAGATCTTGATCCGGTCGTGGTAGTGGTCAATGTACGCGAGGTAGTCCAGTTGTTGGAGGACGAAATGGCTCGGGTCATAGAGCAGGCAGGCGCGCGGATGGTTGTTCACACGCTCGAGGAACATCTCGTAGGTCACGCCGTCGTGCAGGTCTTCGCCGGGATGGATCTCGTAGCAGACGTCGACCCCCACATCGTCGAAGCGGTCGAGGATCGGTTTCCAGCGCCGGGCGAGTTCGTCGAAGGCCTCCTCGATCAGGCCGGCCGGGCGAGGCGGCCATGAATAGAGATAAGGCCATGCCAGTGCCCCCGAGAAGGTCGCGTGAGCCGTCAAGCCTAGGTTGGCCGATGCCTGGGCGGCATAGTGGAGTTGCTCGACCGCCCATTTCTGGCGCTTGACCGGATCGTTGCGGACCTCCGGCGCGGCGAAACCATCGAACCCGGCGTCGTAGGCCGGATGCACCGCGATCAACTGTCCCTGAAGATGGGTTGAAAGCTCCGTGACCTCGAGCCCGTGGCTTGCCAGCGTGCCCTTCACCTCATCGCAGTAAGTCTTGCTTTCCGCCGCTTTCTTGAGATCGAAGATGCGGACGTCCCAACTGGGGATCTGGACGCCCTTGTAGCCAAGATTCGCGGCCCAGCCTGCAATAGCTTCGAGCGAATTGAATGGCGCAGTGTCCCCGGCGAACTGAGCCAGAAAAATCGCCGGCCCCTTGATGGTCTTCATCGGTGGTCTCCTAGGTTCGATCGGTGCAAATGATGCACTTGTTTTGCGTCCACGCAACGCAAGGCACCGTCCGACACGCTCGATAGGGGGTTCGCGTGTGCGCTGGGCGGTGGAAGGTTTCACAATGGTTTTTCTGTCTACCTGGGGGCGACGCGGCATACGCGGCAGCCCGAAGAGCGATGTCACAAACGGTTTCCGGGCGCCTCAAGATCGGCCTGTCCGCCTGCTTCTCCCACGCCGACCCCGAGCGCTCCTTGTTCACGAACAAGACGCTGCAATATGTGGAGCAGTCAATTGCGCACTGGCTGATGTCCGCCGGCGCGATGGTGGTGATGGTTCCATGCCCGACCGGCGAAACGGCGCGCGGCGACACCAAGCTGTCGCACTACGCCGAATGGCTCGATGGCGTCGTCATGCATGGCGGCTCCGACGTCTGGCCCGGAAGCTACGGTGAAGTGCCGCTCAAGGACGCATGGAACGGTGACCGCATCCGGGACCTCTACGATCTGGCGCTGGTGGAGGCTTTCGAGCAAGCTGGCAAGCCGATCTTCGGCGTCTGCCGGGGGCTGCAACTGATCAATGTGGCCTTCGGAGGCACGCTCTACCAGGACATCGAGGCGCAGCACCCCAACGCGCAGCGGCATCGTGATCCGGTGGCCTACGACCAGAATTTTCACGAAATCCGCCTCACGCCCGGATCACGCCTGTCGATGCTTTATCCGGGAATGGAAACGACTCGCGTCAACAGCATCCATCACCAAGGCGTAAAGGACCTCGCGCCTGGGTTCGAAGTCGATGCATGGAGCATTCCCGATCACGTGGCCGAAGCCATCCGGCGCCGGCCGGACCGGGGGCGCAGCTACATTGCGGCGACCCAATGGCATCCCGAGTTTCACAAGTACGGCGCCACAGACACGCTCAACGACACCGCCATCCTGGAGGATTTCCTGTGGGCTTGCGCCACGGCCAAGGTCAGCCCCAAGGGGCCGCTGCGCACTGCCCCCGGCCGCATCCGCAACCGCGCGGCGCGCCTGCTGCGCCAGGCACTGCTGATGCGCTAGCGGCTTTGGTTCTTGTAGCTGCTGACGCCCGCGTCGACGGTACCGAATACCGTGACGCCGCTGCTGGAACCGCCGGCACTGGCGCCGCCGCCCGTCCCTGCGCAGGCAGTGAGCAGGCATACGACGCTGGTTGCAAGCAGCGCGGCAAAAATTCGCTTCATGCGGATCTCCGTTTTCAACTCAGATGCTTGCCGACGATGCCGGCCAGTTCGAACATCGTGACCTGATCCTTGCCGAACACGGGCTTGAGCTTTGCGTCGGCGTTGATCGCGCGCTTGTTCGTCGAATCCTGCAGGCCGTTGGCCTTGATGTAGTCCCATAGCTTCTTGATGACTTCGGTCCGGGCCACGGGTTCCCCACCGATCACCGCGGCCAAAGCGTCGCTCGGCTTGAGTCCCGCGCCGGGCTTGCGCGGCGCCTTGGGGGCGGCGGCTTTCTTGGCTGCAACCTTCTTTGCCGCGGTCTTCGCAGGCGCGGCAGTCTTCTTGGCGGCGGGCGCTGCCTTGGTGAAAGTCTTGCGCGGCGGGAACTTGCTGGTGCGCGGCTCGAACTCGAAAGTCACCTTGCCCTCTTCCTTGTTCCAGGCCAGGAAAGCCTTGAACGCGCGGCGCGTGCGCATCGACACGAACTTGTCGAGCAGGTCGGTCTTGCCGGTGGCGAGCAGCTTCTCAACCTGCGCTCGTTCCACGGGCTGCTGAAGAATGATCTTGCCGGTCTTGAAATCGCACGTCGGCGTGGGTTGTTGGTTGGTCGGCACCGACTTTTCGCAAACGTAGTTGCTGCCGTGTTCGAACACGCGTGCGCCGCATTTCGGGCAGGCGCCCAGTGACTCCTGGCCGCTGAAATCGACGATCTCGCCCGTCTCGGCGTTCTTGTCGTCACCGAAATCGAACTCGAGCTTCCAGTTCTTCGCTTCCTCGTCGAACTTGAGGATGATCTCCGACGTGAAAGGCCAACCCGCCTTCGAGCGGAAGCCTTCCAGCGGGCCGATGTGCTTTTCGCGCAGCAACTGCTCGGCTTCCTGGACCTCAAAGGTTCGCCCGGCAGGCGACTTGCCGAACGAGAAGCCGCAAGGTTCCTGGCCAGGCTTGCCGGTGCATGTGTAGCGGCGGTAGTTTTCTTTCACCACGCCGCCGCAGTTGGGGCAGGGCGTCGAAAGCGTGGCGTAGTCCCCCGGCACGGTGTCGCGGTCGTATTCCTTGGCCTTCTTGACGATGTGCTCCGTCATCTCGGCGATTTCGCGCATGAAGGCTTCCCGGCTGAGCTTGCCGTGCTCCATCTGCGCAAGCTTGTATTCCCACTCGCCGGTGAGCTCTGCCTTGGAGAGTTCCTCGACGCCGAGGCCGCGCAGCAGCGTCATGAGCTGGAACGCCTTGGCGGTCGGAATCAGCTCGCGGCCTTCGCGGTACATGTACTTTTCGGCCAGCAAGCCTTCGATGATGGCCGCGCGAGTCGCTGGCGTGCCAAGGCCTTTTTCCTGCATCGCCTCGCGCAGTTCGTCGTCGTCGATGGTCTTGCCTGCGCCTTCCATGGCGCCGAGCAGCGTGGCTTCCGAATAGCGCGCGGGCGGCCGCGTCTTCAGGCCTTTGGGTTCAGCGGATTGGACCTTGACCATTTCGCCAGGCTTGACCGGCACCAGGCGCTTGCCGTCCTTGTCGTCTTCCTTCTCGTCGTCCTGGGCTTCCTTGCCATAGATCGCGAGCCAACCCGGCTTGACGAGCACCTTGCCGTCCGTGCGAAACGGATACTTCTTGCCCGCATGCTCGACAGTGCTGATGCGTGTCGTCACCTGGTATTCGGCACTCGGGAAGAAGACCGAAAGAAACCGTCGAACGACGAAGTCATAGAGCTTCTGCTCGGCATCCGAGAGGCCGCTAGGCGCTTGCAAGGTCGGGATGATCGCGAAGTGATCGCTGACCTTGGCGTTGTCGAAGATGCGCTTGGAAGGCTTGACGTAGCTGCCGTCGATCGCCTGCTGTGCAAAGGGCGCCAAGTGCCGCATGCCGCTGTTGGCGAGCATGCCCATGGTTTGCTTCACGACAGGCAGGTAGTCCTCGGGCAGCGCGCGCGAATCGGTACGCGGATAGGTCAGCGCCTTGTGACGCTCGTAGAGGCTTTGCGCCAGCGCCAGCGTCGTCTTGGCGCTGAAGCCGAAGCGGCCGTTGGCCTCGCGCTGCAGCGATGTCAGGTCGAACAGCAGCGGCGACGCCTGGGTGGTCGGCTTGCTTTCCTCGGTGACGCTCGCGACCTTGCCGCGTGCGGCTTCGGCAATTTCACGGGCATCGCGCTCGTTCCACACACGGTCGGCACGTTGTTCAGGGTCGGCCACGCCATCAGGGCCGGGCGGCGGTTTCCTCCAGGCAGGATCGAACCACTTGCCGGGGTATTCGCCGGCTTCGGCCAGGAAGCTGCCATGCACTTCCCAATAGTCGCGGCTGACGAACTTGCGGATCTTTTCTTCGCGCTCGACCACCACCGAAAGCGTTGGGGTCTGCACGCGGCCCACGGTGGTGAGAAAGAAACCACCATCGCGCGAATTGAACGCCGTCATGGCACGGGTGCCGTTGATGCCGACCAGCCAATCAGCCTCGGACCGTGAACGCGCGGCGTCGGCCAGGCCCCGCATCTGCTGCTCGGTGCGCAGCTGGTCGAAGCCCTCCCGAATGGCTTGCGGCGTCATCGACTGCAGCCAGAGCCGCTTCACGGGTTTGCCGAGCGTTGCTTTGCCGCCGGCATATTGTTCGATCAGCCGGAAGATCAACTCACCCTCGCGGCCCGCGTCGCAAGCGTTCACAAGCTGGGTCACGTCCTTGCGCTTGGCCTGCTTGACCACCGCATTGAGGCGGGTCTTGGTCTTGTCGACCGGCTTCAGGTCGAACCGTGGCGGAATCACCGGCAGGTTCGCGAAGCTCCATTTGCCGCGCTTGACGTCGAACTCCTCGGGCGCCTGGATTTCGACCAGGTGGCCCACCGCACTCGTCACGACATACTTTTCGTTTTCGAAGTGCTCCTCGTGCTTGTCGAATTTGCCGGCCACGGGCGTGAGCGCGCGCACGATGTCCTGGGCCACCGACGGCTTCTCTGCAATCACCAAAGTCTTCATTGACAAGTCATCCTTACAATCTGGCGCTTCTCGCGTGCGCACGCGCACGCGCATGCGTACATATTCAAACTATCAGACTTCGCCGATGCCTTCCAAGTCCCCTGTTTCCAGCGGCCGTCGCATTCAGACTCGGCGCTCGGCCGTCCATGGCAACGGCGTCTTCGCCGTGCAGGATATCGCGGAGGGCGAGACGCTCATCGAATACAAGGGCGAAGTCATCACGTGGAAGGAAGCGCTGCGCCGCCATCCGCATGACCCGGCCCAGCCCCATCACACGTTCTACTTTCATATCGATGACGGCCATGTGATAGATGGCGGCGTCAAGGGCAATGCGGCGCGCTGGATCAATCACTCCTGCGACCCAAGCTGCGAGGCCGACGAACAGGACGGCCGTGTCTTCATCAAGGCGCTGCGCAATATCGCCGCCGGCGAAGAACTGAGCTACGACTACGGCCTTGTCATCGACGAACCCTATACAGAAAAGCTGAAGGCGGACTTCCCGTGCTGGTGCGGCTCGGAGAATTGCCGAGGCACTCTGCTGGCGCCGAAAGGCGGTGGCAAGGGCAAGAAGAAGGACAAGGGCGCCAAGAAGAACGCGAAGAACGCCAAGAACGCGAAGAACGTCAAGGACGCCAAGACAAAAAGCGCCGCGAAGAAGAAGGACAAACCCGAGAAGCCAGGGAAGGGCAAGGCGCGCAAGGATCCGAAGAAGCAAAAGGCCAAGTCCAACAAGGGCTGAACATGGCTGCACGCTGGTTCGAAGACGAGATCGCGCACGCACTGGCAGAGTCGCTGCCGGGCCTGAAGGTGGAAGTCGTTGCCGAGATCGACTCCACCAGCAGCGAATTGATGCGCCGAGCGCGCGATGGACGCCGGTCTCCCATGCTTCTGGTGGCCGAACGGCAGACTGCCGGCCGGGGGCGTTTGGGCCGCAACTGGCAAAGCGCGCAAAGCACGGGCGAGCCTGCATCACTGACCTTCTCGCTCGGGCTGCCCTTGGCACCGCGAGACTGGTCGGGCCTGTCGCTTGCCGTTGGCGTGAGCGTTGCCGAAAGCCTGGACCCTTCAAATGCGGCGGGGCTCGCGCTGAAATGGCCCAACGACCTATGGGTCGGCGACCGCAAGCTCGGCGGCATCCTCATCGAAACCGCGTTGCTCACTCCCGACGCGGCCGAGCGCTATCTGGTGATCGGCATCGGGATCAACATCGGTCCGCGCGAGGCGGCCGGATTCAGCACCGCACCAGCCTGGCTCCAGGAGTGGCAGCCGCTTGCCAAAGCCGGAGAGGTGCTTCGCGAGATCGTGGTGCCGCTGGTGCACAGCGTCCGCGAATTCGACGAACGAGGCTTCGTGCCTTTTGCGTCGCGGTTCGCAGCGCGCGACATTCTTCGTGGCCGCGATGTGTGCCTGAGCGACGGCACCGAGGGCCAGTGCGAAGGCGTCGGCTGGGGCGGTGAGCTGTTGGTGCGGACAGCCGACGGCATGAAGACCATCACCAGCGCTGAAGTCAGCGTGCGGCCTGCTCGTCCGTCCCGATGAAAGTGCGCCTCTTGGTGGTGGCGTTGCTATTGGCCAACTTGGGCTACTACGCGTGGTCGCACGGTGGGCTTGCTGTCTTCGGTGCCAAGCCGGCGCGCTTCGATGAGCGCGAACCTCAGCGTCTGCAGCAGCAAGTGCGACCGCAATTGCTCGAAATTCGCAAGAACGCCGCGAGCACAGCCCTTTAGCTGCTCAAGCGAACGGCGTGCCGTTCACTTTCGTTTCCGTCGAAACGCAGGCTGACGAGCGTGCCTGGTGGATGCTGTCCCGGATGCGCGTCTTCCAGTCGCACCGTCGCAAAGTGCTGGCGTGCAATCTCCCGCACGATGGGCAGACCAAGTCCTGAGCCGTCCGCCTCGTTGCCGAGCACACGGTAGAAGGGCTCGAACACCAGCTCGCGCTCGCTCTCCGCAATGCCCGGGCCGTTGTCCTCGACTTGCACGACGACGATCCGGCCGAAAGGATCCGCCAGCACTCGCGCAGTGATCACCCCTGGGCGCTCGGGCGCCGAGGGCGTGTAGTTGATGGCGTTGTCGAGCAGGTTTCGGATCAGTTCCTTGAGCAGGGTCGGATTGCCGTCGATCCCCACCCCCGGTGCGCCCGGCTCGGCGCCCTCATAGCCGAGGTCGATGCGCTTGTCGATCGCCCGGGGTACGGCCTCGCGCACGACCTCGATGGTGAGCCGTGCGAGGTCGCAGGGCTGGCGGCCGATGTTGGCGCCGCTGCTTTCCGCGCGCGCGAGCGACAGGAGCTGATTGACCGTGTGCGTCGCACGCACGCTGGCACGGCCGATTTGCTTGAGCGACTGCTTCAGTTCGTCCGCATTGGCGCCTTCGCGCTGTGCAAGATCGGCCTGCATGCGAAGTCCTGCGAGGGGCGTCTTCAGCTGGTGAGCTGCATCGGCAAGAAAGCGCTTTTGCGTGCCGATCGAATCGTTGAGCTTGCTCAGGAGATCGTTCACCGACAGGACCAACGGCACGACTTCGAGCGGCACCGAGGATTCGTCCAACGGACTCAGGTCTCCAGGCCGGCGCTCGCGAATGCGCGCCTCGACCACCGACAGCGGTTTGATGCCGCGCACGAGCGCCAACCAGATCAGAAGCACCGCCAGCGGAAGGATCGCGAACTGCGGCAACAGTACGCCCTTGATGATTTCTGTGGCGAGCACCGACTGCTTCTCGCGCGTCTCGGCCATCTGAAGCAACGCCACCGGTGTGTCGGGGCTGCTGCCGGCTATCCAGAGCGAGGCCACCCGAACCTGTCGCCCATGGATGTCGCTGCTGCTCAGGTACACCGCGCCGGGTGTTGGCGGATCGTCGCTGGACGGAAAGGGCACGTCCGGATCGCCGCTCAGCAGCGTGCCGTGCGCATCGAGCAACTGGTAATAGACGCGGTCGACGTCATCACCACCCAGGATCTCGCGTGCCGGCTGCGGCAGCACGAACTTGACGCGCCCTTGATCGACCTCGACCATGCGCGCCAGCGTCTGGATATTGGATTCGAGTGCGCGGTCGAAGGGCGCGTTGGCAATGCCCTGCGCAACCAGCCAGGTGACCCCGATGCTGACCGGCACCAGCAGCAGGAGCGGCGTGAGCATCCAGTCGAGGATCTCGCCGAAGAGAGAGCGCTGCGCGCGCTGGAAGAGCTTCACGCTCGCCCCCAGGCTTGCCCACTTCGTGTGGCCGCCCACCCCCTGCCGGGGGCAACACCAGCGGCCCGGCGGAGCCGGTTCCGCGGTGTTTCACCAATGGGCCTGGCTGCGCAGGCCATTGACGTCAGGGCGCCATGGGGCATCAGGAGGGGATTTTTTCGAGGCAGTAGCCGAGGCCGCGGACGGTGGCGATACGCACCGGGCCCTTCTCGATTTTCTTGCGCAAGCGGTGGATATAGACCTCGATCGCGTTGAGGCTGACTTCCTCGCCCCATTCGCACAGGCGTTCGACCAGTTGATCCTTGCTCACCAGCCGCCCGGCGCGCTGGAGCAGCACTTCGAGAAGGCCCAGTTCGCGCGCCGACAGTTCGATCATCTTGCCGTCGATGGTCGCAACGCGGCCGGCCTGGTCGTAGACCAGCGGACCGTGCTTGATGGCGTTGCTCGTGCCGCCCATGCCGCGGCGCGTGAGCGCACGCACGCGTGCTTCCAGTTCCTGCAGCGAAAAGGGCTTGGCCATGTAGTCGTCCGCGCCGTAGTCGAGGCCCTTGACTCTTTCCTCGACGCTGTCGGCTGCGGTCAGCACCAGTACCGGCAGTTGCGAGCCGCGTGCGCGAAGTCGCTTGAGAATCTCCAGGCCATGCATATTGGGCAGGCCGAGATCGAGAATGAGTAGATCGAACTCGCTGTTCGTCATCAATGCGGCGTCGGCCTGCGAGCCGGTCGCCACATGATCGACCGCCGAGCCGGAAGTTCGCAGGCTTCGCAGCAGCGCATCGGCCAGCACCTGGTCATCTTCCGCAATCAGTATTCGCATCCCAGCCTCCAGACATCGCAGCTTGCACCGGCCGCCGCCCTATCGGGAATTCTAGGACGCGGCATAGGCTTCGAGTCCGATGGTTACCACGGTGGCGACGTCATCGCCGACGCTCGCCCGGAACTCTGCTTCGGCCTGTGCGACCGCGTTTCGAAATGCCTGGAGCCATGCCAGCCCATCCGAGGTGAACATCACGCGGCGCGCGCGTGCGTCGAGTGGATCCGCGCTGCGGGTCACGAGGCCCCACGCCTCGCATTGGTCGACCAGCGTGCCCATGGCCTGCTTGGTCATTCCTGCTCGCTCGGCGAGCTCCGTGAGGCGCGAGCCTTCGCGCGCCAGATGCCGCGTGATGTGGATATGGGCCGCGCTCACCTGCGCCCGTGCCGCGAGATTGGAAAGCGCCAGCGGCACGTCCGCGTCGTGGGCCATCAATGCGAGAACGCGTTCATCGAAGCGGCGCATGGCGTGGCCCAGAAGCCGGCCCAGGTGGGTTTGCCGCCAGGCATCGTGGTCGATGGGAAAAATCATGTCATTCATGCCGGACGATAGTAAACCAAACTGACCAAAAAACACGAGATCGACCGCGAATCAACCTCTACACTACTGTTCAAGCATCCAGCCTGTGATTAAAAGCAGAGTGGATGAATCCAACACAACCCGTTGATATTCAAGGAGTTTTTACATGGACGCAATCGTCAAGGGCACAAGTATTTCGGCCCCCAACAGCGAAAAAGCCAAGGCTCTGCAGGCCGCGCTGGCCCAAATCGAAAAGCAGTTCGGCAAGGGCACGATCATGCGTCTGGGCGAGGGCGAAGCGCTCGAAGACATCCAGGTGGTCTCCACCGGCTCGCTGGGTCTGGACATCGCGCTTGGCGTCGGCGGCCTGCCGCGCGGCCGGGTGATCGAGATCTACGGTCCGGAATCCTCGGGCAAGACCACGCTCACGCTCCAGGTCATCGCCGAAATGCAGCGCCAGGCCGGCACCTGCGCCTTTGTCGATGCCGAGCACGCACTTGACGTGCAATACGCCCAGAAGCTCGGCGTGAACCTGTCCGACCTGCTCATCAGCCAGCCCGACACCGGCGAGCAAGCTCTCGAAATCGTCGATTCACTGGTGCGCTCCGGCGCGGTCGACCTGATCGTGGTCGACTCGGTCGCCGCGCTCACGCCCAAGGCCGAAATCGAAGGTGAAATGGGCGACTCCCTGCCTGGCCTGCAGGCTCGCCTCATGAGCCAGGCGCTGCGCAAGCTCACGGCCACCATCAAGAAGACCAACTGCATGGTCATCTTCATCAACCAGATCCGCATGAAGATCGGCGTGATGTTCGGATCGCCCGAAACCACCACCGGCGGCAACGCCCTGAAGTTCTACGCCTCCGTGCGCCTCGATATCCGCCGCATCGGAACCATCAAGAAGGGCGACGAGGCGATCGGCAACGAAACCAAGGTCAAGGTGGTCAAGAACAAGGTCTCGCCGCCCTTCAAGACCGCGGAGTTCGACATCCTGTTCGGCGAAGGCATCAGCCGCGAAGGCGAGATCATCGACATGGGCGTGACCGCCAAGATCGTCGACAAGTCAGGCGCCTGGTACGCCTACAACGGCGAAAAGATCGGGCAAGGCCGCGACAACGCGCGTGAGTTCCTGCGCGAAAACCGCGAGCTGTCGCGCGAGATCGAGAACAAGGTGCGCGAATCGCTCGGCATTCCGCTGCTTCTGGCCGAGACACCCGACGCGTCGGCGGAAAAGGCTGAGAAGCCCGAAAAAGCAGAGAAGGCCGAGAAAGCCGAGAAGGCAGGGAAGTAGGGCGGCTCCTCCGCAGCAGCGCTCGCCCGACGCGGCGGGCGCGGTTATGAACCGCAGCGATCATTCATGCCATGGCCTTTGCCGCACCATCCCTCAAGGGCCGCGCGCTTCGCCTGTTGAGCCAACGTGAGCATTCACGCGCGGAGCTCGAACGCAAGCTCGCCAAGTACGAAGAGCAGCCGGGCGAGCTGTCACTCGCGCTCGACGAGCTGACCGCCAAGGATTTCATCAGCGAGGCGAGGGTGGTGCAGTCGGTTCTGCATCAGCGTGCCGCAAGGCATGGCGCTGCCCGAGTGCGCCAGGAATTGCTTCACAAGGGCATCGCACCCGAAGCAGTCGCGGAGGCTGTCGCGAGCCTGCAGGGCAGCGAGCTGGACCGCGCCCGCGAAGTCTGGCGACGCCGCTTCGATGCGCTCCCGCAGGACGCAACGCAACGCGCGAAGCAGACGCGATTCTTGCTGGCGCGCGGATTCTCCGGCGCCGTGGTCTCCAGGGTGTTGCGCTACGACCCGGACGAGTGAGCCGCCGCGCCGGGAGGCTGCAAAGCCAGGATCGGTTCAGATCCCCAGCATCAGCTTCAGGTTCTGGACCGCCGCACCGCTAGCGCCCTTGCCCAGGTTGTCGAGCCGGGCGATGACGACGGCGTGCCGATGGTCTTCATTCGGGAACACGCGGATCTCGAGCTGATTGGTGTCATTGAGGGCCAGCGGATCGAGCTTGCCATCCGAGCTCGGCGGCAACACCTTCACGAACTGCTCCGGCGTGTTGCTCTTGGCGTAGTGCGAGGCGAGAGCGTCGTGCAGGTCGCTCGCCTTCGGGCGGCCGGGCAGGTCATCGAGGTGCAGCGGCAACTGGACCAGCATGCCTTGCTTGAAGTTGCCCACTGCGGGAATGAACACGGGCCGGCGGGTCAGGCCGGTGTATTTCATGATCTCGGGGATATGCTTGTGCTTGAGTCCGAGCGCATAGGTTTCGAAAGCCGGCGCGGCGCCTGCTTCGTACGCTTCGATCATGGTCCGACCGCCGCCGGAATAGCCGCTGACCGAGGGCAGGGCGATCGGGAACCCGGGTGGAAGCAGTCCGGCGTCCACCAGCGGGCGAACGATCGCGATGGCGCCCGTCGCGTAGCAGCCCGGATTGGCGACGCGCTCGGCCTTGGCGACGGCGTCCTTCTGGCCGGCCACCAGCTCTGGAAATCCGAACACCCAGCCTTCCGCCGTACGGTGCGCGGTAGAGGCGTCGATGATCTTGGGACGGCGGCCTTCGAGTTGATCGATCAAGGCCACTGATTCACGTGCGGCGTCGTCGTGCAGGCAGAGCACCACGAGATCGACGCCTGCCATCAGCTCACGCTTTGCGGCGACGTCTTTTCGGAGCTCAGGGGCGATGCTCACGAGTTCGATGTGCGGCATCGACTGGAGCCGCTCGCGGATCTGCAGGCCGGTCGTGCCGGCTTCGCCATCAATGAAGACCTTGGGCATGGGAGGGCCTCGAAAAAGCTCTGACGTCTCTGGAGTAACTACGTATTGACCACAGCGCAAGGGGCGGCCCTTGGTGCGGCGCACCATGATACAGTCCTCTGCTGTTCGCCGCCCCCGCCGCCAGGCGCCGTGGCCCGCGGACAACAGCCACAATTTCTCCCGATCTCCAAACCCCGTTCCGAGAGACACCCTCATGAAGATTCACGAGTACCAAGGCAAGGAAATTCTTGCCAAGTTCGGCGTGCCTGTGCCCCGTGGCATTCCGGCGTACACAGTGCAGGAGGCGGTCGAAGCCGCTCAGAAGCTCGGCGGCCCCGTCTGGGTCGTCAAAGCCCAAATCCACGCGGGCGGCCGCGGCAAGGGCGGCGGCGTCAAGGTCGCCAAATCGATCGAAGACGTCAAGAAGCTGGCCGGCGACATCCTCGGCATGCAGCTCAAGACACACCAGACCGGTCCTGAAGGCCAGAAGGTGCGCCGCCTCTACATCGAAGACGGCGCGGACATCCAGAAGGAATACTACGTCTCGGTCGTGACCGATCGCGCGACGCAAAAGGTCGCGATCATCGCTTCCAGCGAGGGCGGCATGGACATCGAGGAAGTGGCCCACTCCACGCCCGAGAAGATCGTCACCGAATTCGTCGACCCGCTCACCGGCCTCGGCGACGCGCAAGCCAAGAAGATATCCGATGCCATCGGCATGCCGGCAGACTCTACGGCCCAAGCCGTGGACGTCCTCAAGAAGCTCTACACCTGCTACATGGAAACGGACGCCTCGCTGGTCGAGATCAACCCGCTCAACCGTGACAGCAAGGGCAACGTCGTCGCGCTCGACGCCAAGTTCAACTTCGACAGCAACGCGCTGTTCCGCCATCCCGAAATCGTGGCGCTGCGCGACCTCGACGAGGAAGACGCAGCCGAAGTCGAAGCCAGCAAGTTCGATCTCGCCTACATCAGCCTCGACGGCAACATCGGCTGCCTCGTGAACGGCGCCGGCCTTGCCATGGCAACCATGGACACCATCAAGCTCTTCGGTGGCGAACCGGCCAACTTCCTGGACGTCGGCGGCGGCGCCACACCCGAGAAGGTGACCGAAGCCTTCAAGATCATGCTGAAGAACAAGAACGTCGAGGCCATCCTCGTCAACATCTTCGGCGGCATCATGAAGTGCGACACCATCGCAACCGGCGTCATCGCAGCCTGCAAGGCCGTGAACCTGCAGGTGCCGCTGGTGGTGCGCATGAAGGGCACCAACGAAGTCGAAGGCAAGAAGCTGCTGGCCGATTCCGGCCTGCCGATCATCAGCGCCGACACCATGGCGGAAGCGGCCCAGAAGGTCGTGGCAGCAGTCAAGAAAGCCTAAGGAAACGTCATGTCGATCTACATCAACAAAGACACCAAAGTCATCACGCAAGGTATCACCGGCAAGACCGGTCAGTTCCACACTGAAAAGTGCCAGGAATACGCGAACGGCAAGAACTGCTTCGTGGCCGGCGTGAATCCGAAGAAGGCCGGCGAGTCGATCTTCAACATCCCGATCTTCGGCTCCGTCAAGGAAGCCGCCACGCAAACCGGCGCGACCGTGTCCGTGATCTACGTGCCGCCGGCTGGCGCTGCCGCCGCGATCTGGGAAGCCGTCGAGGCCGACCTGGACATGGCGATCTGCATCACCGAAGGCATTCCCGTTCGCGACATGCTCGAAGTGCGCAACAAGATGAGGGCCAAGGAAGCCGCCGGCGGCAAGAAGACGCTGCTGCTCGGCCCGAACTGCCCCGGCCTGATCACGCCCGACGAAATCAAGATCGGCATCATGCCCGGCCACATTCATCGGAAGGGCCGTATCGGGGTGGTCAGCCGCTCGGGCACGCTCACCTATGAAGCCGTGGCGCAATTGACCGAAATCGGTCTTGGCCAGTCGAGCGCTGTCGGCATCGGTGGCGACCCGATCAACGGGCTCAAGCACATCGACGTGATGAAGGCCTTCAACGACGATCCCGACACCGACGCCGTCATCATGATCGGCGAAATCGGCGGCCCCGACGAAGCCGACGCGGCACGCTGGTGCAAGGACAACATGAAGAAGCCGATCGTCGGCTTCATTGCCGGCGTGACTGCCCCTCCCGGCAAGCGCATGGGTCATGCAGGCGCGCTGATTTCCGGCGGCGCTGATACAGCGGACGCCAAGCTGGCCATCATGGAAGAATGCGGATTCACCGTGACGCGCAACTTCTCTGAGCTCGCCAAGCGCCTGAAGGCACTTATCTGATAATCGCGCCTAGCGGTGTGAACCACACAAGAAAAAGCGCCCGCAATTCAGGTTGCGGGCGCTTTTTCAATCAATAACACGTGGCTTGAGACATGGAACTTTTGCAAACCGCGGACTTCTGGATCGGTCTTGTCAAGATCGTCTGGATCAACATCATTCTCTCGGGCGACAACGCCGTCGTCATCGCGATGGCGGCGCGTTCGCTTCCACCCCAGCAGCAGCGCACGGCCGTGCTGTTCGGTTCCGGGGCCGCAGTGGTTCTGCGCATTATTCTCACGGTCGTCGCGGCCAAGTTGCTGGCGCTGCCTTATCTGCAGATCGTCGGCGGCGCGTTGCTGTTGTGGATCGGCACCCAGTTGCTCGGCGAAGAGGAAGACGATGGCGGCGAGGACAAGGAATACGGCAGCATGTTTGCGGCGGTAAGAACCATTTTGCTGGCCGACCTCGTCATGAGCCTGGACAACGTCATTGCCGTCGCGGCAGCGGCCCAGGGCAGCATGGTGTTGCTGATCCTCGGACTGGCAATCAGTATTCCGCTGGTGATTTTTGGCAGTACGCTCATGATCAAGCTCATGGAACGTTTTCCCATCATCGTCATGCTCGGCGCAGCGCTGATCGGCTGGGTCGGCGGCGAGACGATCGTCAGCGACACCATCCTCGCCGACGTCCAGGCAAACAACCCGTGGCTGCATTACGCCGCCGCGATCACCGGTGCCATCTTCGTGGTTCTGGTTGGCCGGTGGCTTCAACGCCGCGGACACGCTGAAAAGCTGATCGCCTGATCACCCACTCACGACCATGGCGAACTTGGGCGCACCAGCAACTCCGGACATCGGCACTTTGACCTGGGATTTCGCCGCCCTCACCGACGCCGGGCGGATACGCGCCAACAACGAGGACACCATCGCCTTCGATGCCTCGCTGGGTCTGGTTCTCCTGGCCGACGGAATGGGCGGCTACAACGGCGGTGAAGTCGCCAGCGGCATGGCGATCGCGCTGCTGCAAGCCAGCTTCGGCCGATGGCTGGCGCACGCTGGCCCCCAGGCAAACCCAAAGGCGGTTCGCCGAGCCTTGCAGGCCGGCACCGACGAGGCGAATGCGGCCATTCTCGAAGCCGGCATCGCGAACCTCCAATTGCAAGGCATGGGGACGACCCTGGTGCTGGCCGCTTTCGGGCAGCAGCGAGCCATCGTCGGCCACATCGGCGATTCCCGCTGCTATCGGCTCCGCGGAGAAAAGTTCGAATTGCTGACGCGCGACCACTCCCTTTTGCAGGAGCAACTCGACGCGGGGGCGATCACGCCAGAGCAGGCCATCCAGTCGCCGCACCGCAATCTCGTGACGAGGGCCCTGGGTATCGAGCGCCACGTCGAACTCGAAATGCACGAGCACAGCGTTCGGGCGGGCGACCTCTTTTTGTTCTGCTCCGACGGCTTGAGCGAGATGGTGTCGGACGCGCAGCTTTTCACACTTTTGTTACAGAATATAGAACTGCCCGAAAAGGCAACACTTTTGGTTGCAACTGCGAACGAGAATGGGGGACGGGATAACATTTCCGTTGTCCTGGCCCGAGCGAGCGGAAGCGGACCGTCCGAGGAACCTGGATAGCCAAGATCAAGGGACCGTCGCCGCAGGGACCTACTGTGAATAGAAAAATGAGATCCAGGAGTCGGCCATGCCGAAATTGATCGTGTCGATCGACGGCGTCGTCATCAAGGAAGTGACGCTTGCCAAGGACCGGACCACGCTGGGCCGCCGGCCCTATAACGACATCGTGGTCGACAATCTCGCCATCAGCGGCGAACATGCCGTGCTGCACTTGATTGGCGGCGATGTCTATCTGGAAGATCTCAACAGCACCAACGGTACCTACGTCAACGGCCGTGCCATCAAGAAGCAGGCGCTCGAGCAGAACGACATCATCGAGGTTGGCAAGTACAAAGTTCGCTATCTCGCAACGGGCGGCTCCGAGAACGCTGCTGCTGTCCGGGCCACGGTCCCGCCCGTTCCGTCCGGCCCCATCCCCCTCTCATCTGCGCCGACCGTCCAGTCTCCCCTTGGCGGTGGCACCGCCGGTGTCGCGGTCATCCGGGTCCTTTCTGGCAGCGGCGCCGGACGCGAACTCTCCCTCCAGAAGGTCGTCACGACCATCGGCAAGCCCGGCGTCGCCGTGGCGGCTGTCACCCGGCGCTTGCACGGCTATGTCGTGGCGCCCATCGATGGCGGAACCGTGCTCAATGGCGAGCCGCTCGGCAGCGAAGCGGTTGCCTTGCAAGACGGCGACGTGCTCGAGCTGGGCGGTACTCGAATGCAGTTCGTCGTCGCCTGACCTTTTTCCGCGGGACACGGCAACCCGCGGGCGCCGCCGGCAATGATTGCGCTGCGCCGGCGCTGGGCGCGGATCGCCGTCACCCTCGTTCCTGTCGCGCTCGCTATAGCTCATGTGGTGGGAGGCTGGCATCTCCCCTTCGTCGAGGCGCTCGACTACTTCATCTATGACACGCGCCTGCGCGCATCGATGCCGCGCACGCTCGATCCGCGCGTCGTCATAGTCGATGTCGACGATCGCAGCCTGCAGCAGCTCGGCCAATGGCCCTGGAGCCGTGACCTGCTGGCGAAACTCACGACCGAGATCATGGACCGGCAGCAAGCCAGAGTGTTGGGATTTGACGTGCTCTTTGTCGAACCCGACGGCACCTCAGGCGTGGACTCGCTCCAGCGGCTGGCGCAGGGGCCTTTGTCTGCCCGCCCCGAAGTCGTCGAGGAAATCAAGCGCTTCGCTTCCGAACTTGATCACGACGCCGCCTTCGCGAACACGCTGGCCGGGCGGCCCGTTTCGCTCGGCTTCTACTTCACGCAGACGCGAGAGCCGCGCACCAGAGGACAGCTGCCCGCACCCGTTTTGCCAGCCGATGCCTTCCCCGAAGGACGCATCTACACGACTCAGTGGAACGGCTTCGTCGGCAGCATCCCGCAGCTTGCGCGCGTGGCGCCCGCAGCCGGCTTTCTCAACGTGGTGTTCGATGCGGATCAGGATGGCATCGTCCGATCGGTGCCGTTGATCGCCCGCTATACGGGCGAAGTCGCGCAACCAGGCTATTACGAATCCATGGCCCTGAGCGTTTACAGGATGGCGGTCGGCTCGGAGGCCATTCGACCCATCTTCGCGTCGACTGGCCACCAAGCCGGGCCACCCCCTCTGGAAGCTCTTGCCGTCGCAACCGCATCGGGTACTCAACGCATTCCGGTGAACGCGACCGCCAGCATGCTCGTCCCGTTTCGCGGACCGGGCGGCGCATCCGGCGGCTCCTTTCGCCATGTCCCTGCCGCCGATGCCATCCACGGTGCGCTAGAACCCGGTGAACTGAAAGGCAAGATCGTTCTCGTCGGCTCGACAGCGCCAGGCCTTGAAGACCTGCGATCCACCCCGGGGGGCGCCGCCTTTCCCGGGGTCGAAGTGCACGCCAACATCATCTCCGGGCTGCTCGACGGACGCATGCGCAGCGTTCCGGACTACGCCCCCGGCTATGAATTGGTCGTCGTGCTCATTGCCGGTCTCGCGCTCGCTTTCGGGCTTTCGCTCAGCAGCGCGCCTCGTGCCTTGTTGATTGCCTTGCTTGTCGGCGGCGCGGCGGTGGGCATCAATACATGGCTGTTCCTATATGCCAATCTCGTGCTGCCCTTGGGAGCCACCGTCATCATGATCGTGGCGGCGTTCTTGCTGAACATGAGCTGGGGTTACCTGGTCGAATCGCGCGCCAGTCGCAGGCTGGCCAGCTTGTTCGGCACCTACGTGCCACCCGAGCTGGTCGCCGAAATGCGGGCAGACCCCGCGCGCTACAGCATGCGCGCGGAAAGCAAGGAAATGACCGTCATGTTCTGCGACATGCGCGGCTTCACCCAAATGGCCGAACAGATGGCGCCTGTCGAGCTGCAGGATTTCTTGAACACCATCTTCAGCCGCCTGACTGCCGTCATCAGCGCGCATCGCGGAACAGTCGATAAATACATGGGCGATTGCGTCATGGCGTTCTGGGGCGCGCCTGTAGATACGCCCGACCACGCGGAGCTTGCCGTCCGCGCGGCGATGGACATGAGCGCGGCCGTGGGCGAGCTGAACGAAGTGCATCGCAAGACAGGCCGCCCACAGATCAGCATCGGGATTGGTCTCAACTCCGGCGTCATGAGCGTCGGGGACATGGGTTCGGCTGTCCGCCGCAGCTATACGGTCGTCGGAGACGCCGTGAATCTCGCGTCGCGAATCGAAGGCCTGGGCGTGCACTACGGGGTCGAAATTGTCGCCAGCGAGGCGACCCAATCGCTTGCGCCGTCATTCGTGTGGCAAGAGCTCGATCGCGTTCGCGTGCAGGGAAAGATGAAGATCGTCCGGATCTTCACCCCCGTCGGCTTGCGAGGCAGCGTGGCGGAATCCCGCGACGGCGAACTCGAGCGCTGGGATCGCGTTCTTACTGCCTACCGCGCGCAAGAATGGCGGCAAGGTCAAGTTATGCTGGCAACCCTGCACGCCACGGATGCGAAAAAAGTCCTTTACCAGCTCTATGCGCAGCGATTAGCCTCGCTTTCGTTGCAGCCAAAGGACCCAGCCTGGGACGGTGCGACCCGGTTCGAATCGAAATAGCGGCCAAACGGCTGAAAGGGCAAAGGTCTCGCCAAATGCAGGTGCGTGTGTTGGGGTGCTCCGGCGCCATTGCCAAGGACTGCCGCACGACCTCTTTTCTGGTCGATAGCGACCTGCTGGTCGACGCCGGCACGGGCGTCGGCGACCTGACGCTCGACGAGATGGCCGCCATCGACGACGTGGTGCTGACGCACTCGCACCTCGATCACGTCGCCGCACTCCCGTTGATGCTTGACTCCGTTGCAAACAACCGGGCGCGGCCACTGCGGGTGCATGCGCTGCGGGCAACGATCGAAGCCTTGCGGGCGCATGTTTTCAACAACGTCATCTGGCCGGACTTTGCGAGCATCCCCAGTCGTGAGGCGCCGTTCGTGAGCTTTCACGACCTGGTGATCGGGCAGCAGTTGCAGCTTGGGACGGGGGCGCTCAAGCACATCGAAGTGCTGCCTGCGGTGCATACCGTTCCGGCTTGCGGCTACGCCGTGAGATGCGCGCGCGGCGGGCCGAACTGGGTTTTCAGCGGGGATACCGAGCGCAATGCGCCGTTTTGGGATCGGGTGAATCAGCTCGATGTCGCGATGCTGGTGATCGAGACTGCGTTCAGCAATAGAGAGCAGGCGCTGGCCCAGCGGAGCTTGCATCTTTCGCCGTCGACGCTGGCGAGCGAACTGGCGCAGATCGCTGAAGGCAAGAACTATCCGATCTATATCACCCACACCAAGCCAGCCGAGACGGGCGAGATCATGAGCCAGATCGATTTACTGACCCATGCGTCCCAGGGACATGGGAAGCAGGGGTGGGACATTCGGTGGTTGCAGGCGGCTGGTGTTCTGACGGTCTGACGACTCTTGCCAGTGGAGTGACAAAAATTGTCGCAGTGTTTGTTGGCAACAACGAAGATTGTCACTCCTTGTAACGCGAACGTGAACAAATTGGCATCGGGATCGACGTGAACAGGGGTGCGGCAGCATGGCATGGATGCTGCGGTTAAATGAGCGCACCGAGGGCTCGCCTCGGGCCCTCAAAACCAACCTGGAGTAACTGAATGAACCGTCGTTCCATCGCACGCAATGTGCAAAAGGGTTTCACCCTTATTGAATTGATGATCGTTGTGGCGATCATTGGTATCTTGGCTGCTGTGGCTCTGCCGGCTTATCAGGACTACACCGTCCGTGCCAAGATGTCTGAGGTGATCATTGCGCTTGATACTTGCAAGAACGCAGTCACTGAAGCGGCCCAAACTGGCTTGGCGACTGCGCCCACTACCAACAGCTTCGGTTGCGAGAGCACGACGGCCACTTCTCAATACGTCGCCTCGATTACGACCGACGCCGCTGGCGTCATCACGGCAACAGTCCAGGGCATCAGGCCCGCCGATCCAGACGGTCTTCTTGTGACATTGACGCCGTCTTCGACGGTGGGCACTCCCCCGACTGCCATGGTTGCTGCCGACTTCACGGCGGGAACCGCGAAGCCCGTCATGCAGTGGAAATGCACCGGCACAGTCAACCAGAAGTACCTGCCTGCCACCTGCCGCACCTAAGCGTCGATCTGTCCCTAAACGAGCCGCCTTCGGGCGGCTTTTTTGCGTCCGGCGCCCCCATGGCAAGCGTGCGCGCACTGACCTTGGTCCGGCAACTTCGACGAACCGCCGGCGGTGGCCCGCAGCGGCGCGTCGAAGCTAAGGCTGCCTTCCATGCAAAGCATACGGAGCAGTTCCTCGTCAAGGCGCTGCGCAAGGGCGGCAGTTTGACGGTGTCCATGATCGCGGAGGTCGACGAGGAAATAGTCGGCCCACGTGGCCACCTCGCCGGTAAGCATTTCGGACGGCGCTCCTGATTGGTGTGGTCTCGGCCCCATTTCAGTGTCGCCGGTCTATCAACGTCAGGGGGTTGGCTCACGCCTCATGCGCGAAGCGCAGCTTCCGGGTGCGCCGTTCTCGGCGAGCCTGGCTTCTACGGTCGCTGGGGCTTTCGGCCCGCCATGGCGTACTTCTGCGGGTGAAAGTTCCGACTTAAGCAAGTCGGGAGAGCGCGACCCATCAGGTGACCTGAAAAGCGACCAGCGACCAGAGAACGAGAAGTCAGCAGAAGTCGAGATAGCAATAAAGGCTGAGAAATAGAAGCGCCGGCGAGGGGCCGAACGTGCGCACCGTGGTTGCATTCCTCCACGCAACAGTCACCATCGACGCAGCGGTTATCGGCCGCCCATGACGCCAAAAGTGCGCATGGCGCGCTTCATCCGCCACGAAATGCCGAGTGCTCGGCCGTCGTTTTATAGCCTTGGTGTATTTCAGCAATGAGACTAGTTGCTTGCCCCATCGCAAAGCGTCGAGCAAAGTCCCCACCATCAATGCTGCAGCATCGCGTTGGAGACCCGCAAGCAAGTCCGTCTGGAATTACCGTGTCGGGAGAACTGTCGCCGCGATCTTCCGCGGCCCCTCGAAATTTGCTAACAGTTCCGGAAACGATGCTCACCAGCACCCGGCTGCGCCAAGCGTTCCGCTGCTGCCCTGGGCACCTAGTTGATCAACGGTGTAGGTACCGCATTTGGTGTCGGCCGTCTGTGCACCCGCAGGCGTGGCGGTGGCGGTGAATGCAGTGGCCGTAGCGGTTGGGACGTTGAGCTGATAGAAGACCGAGCTACCTGACGAAACATCAATCGGAAATACGCCTCCGTATCCCAGGTCGGCCGCGATTTTTGTGTAGGTGTTGTGGGTAGTCATATAGCGCTCCTGCCGGGCCGCGAGGTCCAACAACGCTGCCTTCGCGTCAGTGCGCCGCGATTTGCGAATCTGTTCCAGATATGACGGGTACGCGATGGCTGCCAGGATCGCCACGATAGCCACCGCGATCATGAGTTCGATCAACGTGAAGCCAGCGCTGCGACGCTGACAACCCTTTGAGCATTTGAGGTTCTTCATGATCAGCGCAGTTTGATCCATGTGAGTCGGTTGCCCTTGCCGTTAGCTCCCGGATTGATCTTGGTGGTGACGCCCTGTCCGCCGCTGGTCTGCTGGACCAGATACGGCCATTTGTCGGCCGTCACGATGGACGGCGTGCCGGTCGCGCTCAGCCCAATGCCGCTCACGATGCCGCCGTTGTAAGTGACAAAATTGCCGTTCTGGTCACCGAAGAACGAGCTCTTGGGTGCGCCACCGCTGTCCAGCGACACAGCCATGGTGTAGCCCGACGCGGGCTGTGTGTCACAGCTCAAGGCTTGCGACACTGCGGGAATGGTGGTGTTGATCAGCAACATGCCATAGGCAATTGTCGGGTTGTAGATCACCTGCTCGTTGCCAGTGGCAGGCAAGGGCAGTGTCCAGCCGAAGTGCGTGTTGGCGCTGGCGCCGCCTGTGCAGGCGCTTGACCCTTTCCAGCACACCTTGTTGGTACTGAGCGTGCGGTAGCCCGAAATCGTGCTGCTTCCGGTGGGAGCGGGTGCCGTGGCCGTGATGCTTTGCGTCCTTAACGTGCTGACGGTGACTGTCTGCGTCCCCGTGAGGGCGGCATATTGGGAGGAAGCCCCCGCAACTGTGTTCCAGGCGCTCATGTCCCAATCCCATACGCCGTAGAGCGCCTGGGTGCCGGATGCGTACGTGAGCGCGCTGGTCTGCGTCTGCGGAAACTGTTGGCCAGTGCCAAAACTGATGACGACGCCGGGCTGACCGGCAGGGCCAACGCCAAGCACTGAGGCAACTGTCACACGGGTGGTTATCGGTTGGCCTGTTGCGGTGGTGAAGATGGGCTTTGCGGAAGCAGCCCACTTGGTCGGATCAGAACTGGTCAGGTCAAAGCGCCACACATTGCCGAGTGAGTCGCCGCCGTAGACGTAGTCGGTCACGTGGTCGCCATCCAGGTCGGCAGAGGCGACGTAGGCGATGCCGTTGCGCGCGGTGATGTTGCCTGAAGTGTCTTTGGCCGGGCCTTTTCCGGTGTCGATGAAGCGGAACGTGCGGGTGCCGTCCGTCGGATCGACCAGCATGACGAACAGCCCTGCCGTGCCTGTGCTGCTGTTGAGCCCATTGCCGAAGAGCACGGCCCATTGCCCGTTGTGCATGCGGCGGATGATCGGCGTGCCATAGGTGCTGCCCAGGCTGTTTCCGCATGTCGCGTTGCCCGTGCATGTGATGGCGCCGGCCCCGGTGCCCGACCTCCATTCGCCGAGCACCAGCGACGCTGCCTTGCCCTCGGCGAATTGGGTGGGATCCGTAATGTCCAGGGCGTAGATTGCGCTGTTTGCAACCGAGGTCGTATCGGCAATCGGACCGCTTGCATTGGCGCCAGCACCGACGCCGCTGACCAGCCACGTGTGCCAGGCACCACCGTAATAGAGGTCGCCCGTGCCTGGCGTGGCGTCGGTAAAGAGGTTGTGCGCGTATTGGGTCGAACTGAAATCCAGCAACGGCGTGGTCGAATGGATGGTGTTCAGGACCGTCGAGGGGATATACGCAAGCAATTCCTTGCCGTCGTTCGTGGTGTTGACGAAGTCTCCCTTGGCGTCATAGGTGCCGCTGCGAAAGCCATGCAGGAAACCATCGTTGGCGCCGATGTAGACCACATTCTGCCGGGCGCCCTGGGCAGTCGTAGCTGTCGACCCGGCGAAGTCGGCGTAGCTGCCTGCCGCTTCATTGACGGTGGCGGACGGGTACAGCGCATCCTTCCACGGCCCCTGGTAAGGCAGCGAAGGCGGGCCGACCCAGGTCGGGCTCGAATTGATGATGTCGCCCAGCACGCCGGTTCGGGTGCGCAGCTTGCCGGAGTTGGCAATTTCAGTGCTGCGGTCGCCTCGCAGGTAGCGCAAGCGGGCATCGGTGGATGATGCGTCGCCAGCTGTCAATGCGCTCGCCTGTGCAGTCGTCAGATTGCTCCATTGAAACGGAATGCCGGCCGCGCCGTCCCAACTCAACATGGTTCGACTGCCAGATGCCTGCGCAGTGTTGGTGCCTTTGGTGGCCTGGCACGAGCCGCCTGTCAGAACGCAATTGGCGTCCCAGTTAGCCACTGGGTTGATTGAAACCAGCCCCGTGGTGGTGTCGGTCACGAGATCTTGCGCGGTCAGTTGGCCCCACCAGTTGCTGGGATGGTAGTAGGCCAGGTACACCTGCGTGCCGGCTTCCACCCGTGCAGCCTGCTGTACGTTCGTGCCGGCGGAGCTGCTGGAGAGGTTGAGCGGCGAAGCCTTGAAGCAGGTGATCTCGTGCACGTTGCTACCGCCGCCTGTGCCGGCGGAAAAGCCGAACAGGACGTTGTCCGGAACATTGCCGTTGGACGCAGAGATGGACTGGTTGGAGATCACCGGGACGGCCGATCCGCCGTTGTAGCTGTAGGACATGTTGAGCAGGCCATCCTGCGTGATGCTCAGCGCGTAGGTGATGGGGACGGCGCTGCTGCGAACCGGCGTCGATGGCGTCGACGTGGACGTGGCCTGCTGATTGAAAATGGTCACCGCGTTTGTCCCGGTTTTGGGCAACACGCTGGAAGCCATGAGCGGGTAGTCCGTCACTGGGGTGGTGTAGAACTGCGCGGCCGGCACGGTCGTGCCGTTGACAGTTTGCGACGCGCCCGTGTTGTTATAGGGAAAGCCCGTCGCGCAGGTGGTTTGCACTGCTGTTTGCCGAGTGGCGGCGCTCATCGAAGTCGGGAAGAGCGAGGGATAGGTTGCGTTCAACCATGTCCAGTTGACTTTGCCGGCGCCCCGGACACTGATGGTGCCTGGCAACGCCCCTGGGCCCGTGGCGGTGTTGTCGTTCTTGCTCCAGGAGTACGTCGTCGCAACCGTCGTCGTAAGGGGGCTATTGGCGGCATAGGTGGTGTAGGTGCCTGCCGCGTAGTAGATCTTGCTTGAGCCCGAGCCGCTGCTGTTGACCTTGCCGGTGATGTTTATCGCCGCAGGCACGCTGGTGCTGCCGCTCACAGTGCTGGTGGAAGTGGGATTCGGAGGTGTATTGGTAACCGTGGTCGTGCTCGGACTACTGGTGCTTATCGTGATCGTCGTGGGACTGCCGACGATGCCGCTCGGCGCGGTGCCGTTCCAAGTAGGAGCACCTTGGCTGGTGAGGATTGGGGTTTTGCCGCTACTGTCCGTGCGTATGTTTCCTGTGTAGACGGTAGGGGTCGCTGTTGTCGTAACCGTCGTCGTTGTCGTCGCGGTAGTGACGGCACCATTGGTGAAGTTGCCGTATTCGTCGATGCCGACGCCCAGGTAGCCGCCCAGGAGACCATCGTAGGTGCCATTGGTGTTGGAGCAGCTATAGCCCAGACTGCCCCCGAAACCACCAGCGGTGACTGGAGGGCTCGAGGCATCCGACATGAAAAACGTGATCCCGTCCGCACCAGAAGGCTGTCCGGAGGCGTTCTTGTACGCATTGCCGCCGTAGGTCTTGGTGGTAAAAGTGACCTGCACACCCTGGTTGGCTGGGAACCCTTCCGTCGTGATCACGGCGCCTGTCTGATTGGTGCCGTTCGACCCGTTAGTGAGGTTGTCGCCGTTGGTGAGTCGCAAGGCACCGTTGCCCACTGGATCGGGAAAGGTGCCGTTGTAGCCGCCGATGAGTGTCTTGCCGGCGTAGTAACCCCCGCTTGCCTGCAATGCAGTGCAGCCTGGGATGGTGTTTGTCGCGCTCTTTGCGGCCGTCCCGGCCGTCAGGCAGGCGCCATTCAAACTGTTCCACTTGTTATAGACAGAGGCCGCCCCAGTGAGCGTGTCATTGATGACGACTTGGGCTTGTGCCGACCAATAGGTGCCGGCCAGCATGCAGAACAGCCCGGCCAAAAGTGTGCGCGAAGGATTCATAGTCGCTTTCCTCAGGGTTGGTCGAGAGCTTTGTTTCCGCCGGTGATCTGGTAGGTGCTTTGCACCACAGCGGCAGTGGTAGCTCGGCCGCCGTAGCCGTATGCCGAAACTTGGTACAGCAGTGATCTGCCGTCGGGCGCCAGGCCGAGGTAGCTGATGTACATGCCGGGTTTGGCGCTGTACTTGATGTCGCCGCCACCGGTCACACCTCCACCTCCTGCCGCCGACATGTTTGGAGGCAGGTACTCGGCGCGCGCCGTCCATGGCAGCGTGGCGGGCGTTGCGAGGGCGTTGGAGCAAACCTGCATCTGGGAAAGCGTGTTGGCATTTGTGACCGCGGTGCAGGCACTTCCTGTGCCTCCATTTCCTTGGCCCAGCCACCATTCGCCATACTGCAGGGCGCTTTGAGCTGTCTCTAGTGCGCGCTGCTTTTCCAGCGTGTTGCCCGCAATCTTTTCCTGCAGGTCGAAGCTATGAAACATGCTGATCGACAACACCGTCAGCACGATCAAGAACAGCAGGCTGATGATCATCACGAAGCCATGCTGTCGCGGCTTGACGGCAAAACTTGAAATGGGCTGGCGACGCGTGCTCATGGTTTGTTCATCAGGTTGATGACCTGCGTCCAGCCAATCGTCGTCGACGAAAGGAAGGGATTGATCAGATTGACGGTGACGCGCGCGGTCCGCGCCTGTGGCCACCACGCCTTCGTCGTTATGGTGGCTGCGTCCAGGTACTGCAAAGCCTGTCCGTCACCCAGCGTGTCGACGCCGTAGAGCACCTGCAACGATTTGATGCCGCCCACCAGGGGCGTGTTCGTCGTGCCTCCATCGTTCGAACACAACAGTTCATTGTTCGCGCTGACAGTGAACGTGTTCATGACCAGCTTCTTGACTGCGGGCGTTGCAGCCGGATTGACGTTGCCTAAGCAGTCCATGATCCCGTCGCCGCTCGTCGTCATATAGCGAGAGGTGATCGTGTCGCTGCTGCCACTCGCACCGGTCAATCCAACCACCCCCTGTCCTGCGGCGAATGCACCATAGGCGCTACCCGTCGCCGCGGGCAAGTTCGTTGCGGCGGTGTTCGCCAGAGGGTCGGGAAAGTAGCCCGCCGATTGAATCGTCGTGGTCAGGATCGTCAGAGCGAGGCGCTCGTTGTCCTGCAACTGCGCAAGCTGGTCCTGCGAGGTGAAGGCCTGCTTCATGTTGAGGAACAGAGAAGTCAGACCCAGCAGGAGGAATAAGCCGATGGTGACTGCGACGAGAAGTTCGACAAGTCCGAGGCCGGACTGCCGCCCCCGACCATGCTGCAGGGTGGGCGCTTGGCGGTTCATGGCTCGACGTAGAGGCTGAATTGCTGGGTGGCGGTCTGGGTGGCGCCGCCAGCGGTCGTGGTGCTACGGTTGATCGCGATGTACTTCTCGGCCCAATTCACGTTGATGACGCAGCTGATGGGCTGACCGACGACGGTCGTGCATGTGATAGTCGCCGTGTACGAAGGAAAGCGGTCATTCATATTTGCCACCCAGGTTTGCACGTCGTAGGCGGCCATTTGCGCCGGCGTGCAGGTCGCTGTCGCAGTGGGGCTGCAATCCACCGTAGCGTTCAGGATGTTCGAGGCATCCGTGATCGTGGTACCTATGGCGCTCGCAGTGCCTGGGGCAGCCCCCTCAGCCCAGAAGGCTCGATTTCCATGCATGGCGGCTGCAAGGCTGGAAGCCTGAAGTGCGATGAGTGAGCGGGCCCTTGCAATCTGAGTGTTGGCTAGCGCTGCGGCTTGCATTCTTGAGAGGCCGAGCAAACCGAACGCGATGATGACGAGTGAGACCAGCACCTCGATCATCGAGAAGCCCAGAGCTTGGCGTTTGGTGGGAGCCATCATGAACATCCTCCGGTTCCACCCGCCATGACGCTGTGGTGCCCGATTCTGTTGATCGACACGCATCGCGTGGCGTTGGCATTGAGTGGCGCGGTATGCAGTGCCATCAAGATGGCCGTACCTGTGCCGACTGGCAGATTGGCAAAACCGTCCCGGCTGTAGGTGACCGATGTCATGGACGGCGTTGCGGCGAAGGTGTCGTTGCCGCTCCAGGCGGGCCGCTTGCGAAGCACCGTGTCACCCGTGTCGACCGCGCCGGAGCCGTTGAGATCGGCGAACACGATCCAGCCGCTGTGCCAAGTGTTGGCGCCGAGACAGCTGACGCCATTGGAGGATGCACAGATGCTGACCGGCAGGCCTTGCTTGATCGCTTCAGAGCGCGCGAACTGCAGATCGCCTGCGAATGAATTGATCTCGGCGCTCACGCGGTTGCGCTGGATCAGGCCGACGAATGAAGGCGTGGCGAGTGCTGTCAGTATGGCGACGAGCGCGATCACGACCATCAATTCGATGACTGTGAATCCTCGGGCAGAGCTCGCGCTGCGATCAGATCGCCGGTAATTCATTGACGTGGTTTCGCCCAAGGAGGGTTGGGCTTCTGGTTACGATTTTCGGCAATCGTCACAGATTGTGACTTTCGACGAGTGCCATTCGTCGTGCATGCTTCGCCGTCTGTCGGACCTTGCATCCGGTCGGCGAGGGCTCGACCCTTCTATGTGTCCGCCACCCAACTCCCCGACTTCCCCCCATGCTTCTCCAACACATGCACCCCGCTGATCGTCATCCCCCGATCCACCGCCTTGCACATGTCATAGACAGTCAACAGCGCCACCTGCACAGCCGTCAGCGCCTCCATCTCGACGCCGGTCGGCCCGACGGTCTCCACCGTCGCAGTGCAACTCACGTGCGGCAGCGCCCCCTCAACCAGCGCAAACGCCACCGCCACGCGCGTGAGCGCCAGGGGATGGCAAAGCGGAATCAAATCGCTGGTCTTCTTGGCTGCCTGGATGCCGGCGATTCGAGCCACGCCCAGCACATCGCCCTTCTTGGCGGTTCCGGATTCGACCAGGGCTAGCGTGGACGCCAGCATCTCGATACGTCCGGTCGCAACGGCCACGCGATGGGTCGCGGGCTTGGCTGCGACGTCGACCATATGCGCCTGGCCTTGGGCATCAAAATGGGTGAGAGAGCTCATATGAACGTTCCGCGGAGTGCCGCATCATACGAGCCGAGCCGTTGAAGAGGAATGCCGCGCTTGACTACGATTTCTGAATCCTCCTCCAGACCTGCAGCACGCGTCCACCGCCCGCTGCGTGCCCTTTGCGTCGCCCTGGTGATCGCCTCCCAGCTGGTCTTGCCGGCCCCCGTCCGCGCCCAGCAACTGCCCGGCATGGGCGACGGCGCCGAAATGACGGCCACTGCCGAGCGCCATCTGGGCGATCAGATCGCGCGCGAGCTGTACCGCGACCCCGACTACATCGACGATCCGGTGCTGGTCGAATATGTGACCGACGTCTGGCAACGCCTGCTCGCGGCGGCGCGCACCCGTGGCGAGCTCACGCCCGAACTCGACGAACGCTTTGCGTGGACGATTCTCCTGGGCCGCGACCGCGAGGTGAATGCATTTGCGTTGCCCGGTGGTTACCTCGGCGTGAACCTGGGGCTGATCGCGATCGTCGGCAGTCGCGACGAGCTGGCCACGGTGCTCGGACACGAAATGTCGCACGTCACGCAGCGCCATATCGCGCGCATGATGTCCAAGCAGAACAAGCAGTTTCCGTTGATGCTCGCGGGCATGATCCTGGGCGTGCTCGCCGCAAGCAAGAGCCGCAATCCCGATGCCGGCCAGGCAGTGATGATGGGCAGCCAGGCGGCTTTTGCGCAGAGCCAGCTGAGTTTTTCGCGCGACATGGAGCGCGAGGCCGATCGCATCGGATTCGGCGTGATGACGCAGGCCGGCTATGCCCCGCAGGGCGCGGCGTCGATGTTCGAAAAGCTGCAGTACGCGTCGCGACTCAACGACAACGGCTCGTACCCCTATCTGCGCAGCCACCCGCTGACGGGCGAACGCATCGCGGACATGCAGGCGCGCTTCCAGCTTCAGCCCGGCAAGTCGGGCGCCCTGCCGCTGGCGATGGATCACGCAATGATCTCCGCCCGTGCGAGGGTGCTGACGCGGCCAGGCGTGGATGTGCTGCGTCTCTGGGTCGACGCGCCGTCAACCGGCGAGTTCGCGCGCAGCTCGCCAGCGCAACAGGCGGCAATGCTTTACGCAGCGGCGTTGTCGGCGAGCGAATTGCGCGACTTCAAGGCCGCCCGCTCGCTGGCACAGCGGCTCATCACTCGAACTGCCGACGACGCACCGTCGGCGCGACTGGCCCGTTTGCTTTCGGCCGAGATCGAGTTGGTCGCGGGCTCCGCACCGGCGGCGCAGGCGCTGCTCAATCCCAAGGCCAAGGATCGTCCTGAAATGCTGCTCGCTGCGCAGGCCGCCATTGCCGTGCACGACCCGGCGCCGATGGTTCAGCCATTGCGGGACTGGGTCGCCACGCATCCTCGCGATGCGTCGGCTTGGCGCACCTTGGCCAATTTGTATGGCGCCCAGAACGATCCGGTTCGCGCTGTGCGCGCGGACGCTGAGTCCAACATCGCGGTGCTGGACTATCCGGCCGCGCGGGATCGGCTCAGGGCGGCGCAGGACATGATCCGCAACAACGCGCGCGGAGCTGGGGGTGAGCCGATCGACAACTACGAGGCATCGATCATCGATACCCGAGCGCGCGCGGTGGAGGCTCTCGCGAGAGAACAGGCCGCAGAGCCGCCCCTGAAATAGACGAACAGGCGCCGCTCAAGTCCGGGCGAAGAGCCCACCCAGCGCCGATTCGATGATCAATCCGAGCAGCGAATAGAGCAACGATCCGATGAGGGCGGCCAGGAAGCTGTTGACGTGGAAGCCCGAAAGCAACCCTGAAGCCGCCCAGAAGAGCAGCGCGTTGATCACGAACAGGAAGAGCCCGAGCGTGACGATGGTCACGGGCAGCGTGAGCACCACCAGAACCGGCCGCACGAACATGTTCAGAAGGCCGATCACCGCCGCCGCAAGCAGTGCCGAGCCATAGCTGGTGACCTGGACGCCGCTGTAGATATACGTGACCGCCAGCAACGCGAGTGCGCTGAGCAGCCATTTGATGACAAGGCGCATTGGCTGGGCGCGTACTCAGTCGGTGAACTCGGCGGCAAGCATCATCAGCGCGCCCATGCTCAGCAGGGCACTGGGAAGCGCCCAGCTCGAGCGCCCGGGAGGCGCCACGTCCGCAGCCACGGGCTCCAGGTCGAGCCCGGCCTTTGGACGGCGCGCATCGACGACTTGCGCCACGCCATGCTCCAGTCTCAGTCGCTTGGTCAGGTCGGCGAGCGGCCCCTCGGCGAGAACCCTTGTGACGCGATCGCCTTCCTCGCTTTGCAGGGCAGGCACTAATTGCTCCTGCACCTTGGCGAACCATTTGCTCCGCCAGTTTTCGCGCGCACTGTGGCTGACCCATTTGCTGATGCGACGGGTCATGCGCGGCGCGCAAGCCACCAGCACCCAATGCCGCGGAGCCCGACCGTTCGCTTCCGCTGCCATCTTCGCGAGAAATTCGCGGGCGTAGGCGGCGTCATCAACGTACAGAATGATCTTTTCCATGGGAGCTCCTTCTTGCGATGGTTGTAGTGGCAGAGACATCGAGCGCTACGTCAAACGGTGACCGTGTCGGCAGGTTTCGGGCGGCGCGCGGCCACCCACTTGCCGATGGCCAGTACCAGCAGCGCGCCGGCGACACCGGCCGCATAGCGGACCACGTCGCTTTGGGGCAGCTTGGGCACCCATGTCCACGCGGCGGCGTTCGCCACGGCCGGATCGGAGACAGCCATGGTGCCGGCGATCCAGCCCAGAAGCATCCCTCCGAGCGTGATGATGATCGGGAAGCGGTCCATCAGCTTGATGACCAGCTGACTGCCCCAGACGATGATCGGAATGCTCACGAGCAGCCCGAAAACCACGAGCGACATCTGATGGCCTTCGCCGGCACCTTCGGCCGCACCGGCGATCGCGATGACGTTGTCCACGCTCATGACCAGGTCGGCAACGATGACGGTCTTGACCGCGGCCCAGAGCTTATCGCTGGCAGCGATGTTTCCGTGGGGGTCGTCGTGCTCGGGTGCGAGAAGCTTGATGCCGATCCAGACCAGCAGGATTGCGCCCGCGAGCTTCAGGAAAGGTATGGCGAGTAGCGTGAGCGCGAAAAAGATCAGGATCACGCGCAGCACGATGGCGCCAGCGGTGCCCCAGAGAATGCCCTTGGTGCGCTGCGCCGGCGGCAGCTTGCGGCATGCCAGCGCAATTACCACCGCGTTGTCGCCGCCGAGCAGGATGTCGATCATGATGATTTGACCGACGGCAACCCAAAACTCGGGCGTCAGAAACTGTTCCATAAAGTCCTCTGTTCGTTTCGATTCATCCCGTTGGGGCCGGATGAAGCGGGCGGGTGAGGACCAACGCCCTCGAGGAACACGCAATCGCTTCGATCAAACCAGCACGGGTTCAAATCGAAGGTCTTGCTCGACAGCGCGTGACTGCCCGAAAGGCCGGAAGTGTGATGCTTCGTATTGACGACCTGACGATGCCCGCTGAAAAGCGAGCGGGAGCTACTCCCCTTCGTGGCGGAATTAGAGCATTGCGCCTGATGTGTGGCAACCGGGCGGAGCTTCGGCCTTGAGCGAAAGCCGCTGGCGGGCCGCATCGGGTAAGAAGTTGTTGCTATGAATATGAGAGCTGATCAATTCCTTCGGGCACGGCGGGATTTGTCGGGACTATGATCGCCGCTCGCTTTTTTTCGTCCGTATGGCCGCCATTCACATCACCGACATCGAGGCCGCCATCAACTTCTGGCGCGGCCGAAAGCCCTCGCCCGACGGCGTGACGCTTGCGCCCGAACTGCGGGCGCTGGCCGAGGTGTACGCGCTCATGGTGTTCCACCACGAAGACGAGGTTGATGAAGTCGGCTTTCCGTCGAAGGCATGGGACGCATGGCTGACGTGGTACCAGACCACGCCCGATACGCCGTGCATCGCCATCTGCTCCACCAGCCAAGGTGATGACGAATGCAAGGGTTGCGGGCGAAGTTTCGACGAGGTCCAGCACTGGCCGGCCATGACGCCGGGCGAGAAACGCTCGACCTGGCGGCGCATCACGATGCAGGATTCGGCTTGGCGCTTCAATAAATACGCGGAGCGCGCCCGCGAGGTCTCCGATACTGCAGCGAGCACCGAGTAGCCTCACCTCGATCTATGCGCCGCCTCGTCCAAGCCCCCAATCTGGCCATCGCGACACTGTGGTTGCATGCATTGCGCGAAGACGGCGTCCAGGCGTCGGTGCAGCGTGAATATCTGGGCGCCGCGGCAGGCCAACTGCCTCCGGACCAGTGCCTGCCCGAAATCTGGATTGAGGACGACACGCAGTTCGCGCTCGCCGAGCGCCTCTTGCATGAATTGCGCCATCGGCCCCAACGCCGCTGGCAATGCGTGTGCGGCGAACTGGTCGAAGGCGGCTTCGAACAGTGCTGGCAATGCGGCGAGATGATGCCGAGCCAGGCTCAGCCCTGAGCAAACGGCGGCCCGGCGAGCCGCCACCCGCTACTTGAGCTTCACGGGTTCGATATCGATGTTGTGCGTGCCGTCGCCCAGCATCAACGCGCCTTCCTGAATCGTCGCCTGTAGCTGCATCGACCGCTGCGCCAGAGCGGCAAGCGCCTGCGACGCTGCGGTGGGTATCCGGAACACGCTCAGGTTCTGCGGCCGCGTCAGCTTGTTCTCGATGCCGCGCCACCAGATCTCGGCGGCGTGGTTGAAGCAATAGACGATGACCTCGTCCGCCTTGCCGCACGCCTTGATGATGGGCTTGTCTTCCGGCTGGCCGACCTCGATCCACATCTTTACTTCGCCGGTGAAGTCGCGCAGCCAGACGTCCGGCTCGTCCGGGTTCGAGAGGCCGGCGCCGAAGGCGAGCGTTCCGTCGCCATTGCAGACGTCCTGCAACTTGTGGGCGTTGAGCGCCAGCGCCACCAGCCGGATCATCATCCGCTCGTCGGTTTCGCTCGGATGACGCGCCAGCGTCAGCGTGTGATCGGCGTAGTAGCCATGATCGATGTCCGCGACAGCGAGACTGGCCTTGAATATCGTTGACTTGAGTGCCATCAGATTCGCCGCTCCGTCAGGGGGAAGCGAGGACACGAAGTGCCGAGAGTGGGGGCCATCATGCCCGCCGGGCCAATTCGGCAGCCTTGCCGATGTAGCTGGCCGGCGTCATGGCCAGCAGCCGATCTTTTTCGGCGTCAGGGATCGCAAGCGAGCGGATCAGCCCATGCAGCGCCTCGGCCGTGACCGTCTTGCCGCGAGTCACTTCCTTCAACTGCTCGTACGCACCCTGCACGCCGAAGCGCCGCATCACCGTCTGGATGGGTTCTGCGAGCACTTCCCATGAAGCGTCCAGATCCGCTGCCAACGCTTCTTCGTTGAGTTCGAGCTTGCCCAAGCCGGCCGCCAAGCTCGCATAAGCGAGCGTGGCATAGCCGAGCGCGACGCCGATGTTGCGCAGCACGGTGCTGTCGGTCAGGTCGCGCTGCCAGCGGCTGATGGGCAGCTTTTCGCTCAGGTGGCGAAGAACCGCATTCGCAAGGCCGAGATTTCCTTCAGCATTCTCGAAGTCGATCGGGTTGACCTTGTGCGGCATCGTCGAGGAGCCGATTTCACCTTTCTTCAGCCGCTGCTTGAAGTACCCGAGGCTCACGTAACCCCAGATGTCGCGCGAGAAGTCGATGAGGATCGTGTTGGCCCGAGCGATCGCGTCGAAGAGTTCGGCCATGTAGTCATGTGGCTCGATCTGGATGCTGTATGGCTGAAAAGTCAGACCCAGACCCAGCGGCGCGGGCGTCTCGACCACTTTTCGGCTGAACGCCTCCCAGTCGAAGTCTGGCCACGCCGCCAGATGCGCGTTGTAGTTGCCGACCGCTCCGTTCATCTTGCCGAGCAACTGCACGCCCGCGATCTGCTCGCGCGCCTTCGACAGACGCACGGCGACGTTGGCGATTTCCTTGCCCACGGTGGTCGGGCTGGCGGTCTGTCCGTGCGTGCGCGAAAGCATCGATACGTCAGCGAACTTCGTCGCCATCTCGCGCAAGGTCGAGATCAGGCCGTCGATGGCGGGCAGCATCACCTTCTCGCGGGCCGCCTGGATCTGCAGCGCATGGCTCGTGTTGTTGATGTCTTCGCTGGTGCAGGCGAAGTGCACGAACTCCGAAGCGGCAAGCAGCTCGGGCCGCGCCTCGAACTTCGACTTGATCCAGTACTCGACGGCCTTCACGTCATGGTTGGTGGTCTTCTCGATCTGCTTGATCGCTATCGCGTCGGCCTCCGAGAAGTTGGAGACCAGCCCGAGCAAATACTTGCGGGCGCCTCCGGTGAGTGGCTTGAATTCAGCGAAGCCGCAGTCCGAAAGGGCGATGAACCACGCCACTTCGACCTGCACCCGCCGGTGCATGTAGCCCTGTTCGCTCATCAGCGGGCGCAGTGCCGCGAGCTTTGGCGCGTAGCGGCCATCAAGGGGGGAAAGCGCGGAAACGGTGGAGAAACTCATCGGCGAATTTTAGGTCTCGCCCGGCTCGAAGCAATTGCGGCTCCGGCTCGCCGCCGCACGCCAAGAACGGGCCGGGAGGGCAACGTCGATTCCGCAGTGGTCCGGTTCCCATAGAATCAAAGCGCTACAACGATGACCCTGATGGGGGGAAAGCCCGAATGAAACTGATCGGATCCGCTGCCAGTCCTTACGTGCGCAAAGTGCGAGTGGTCATGGCCGAGAAGCGGCTCGACTACCAGTTCGTGATCGAAGACGTCTGGTCTGCCGATACCACCATTTCCAGTGCCAATCCACTCGGCAAGGTGCCCTGCCTGATCATGGACGGCAGCGAAGCCATGTTCGATTCGCGCGTGATCGTCGAGTATCTCGACACGCTCTCGCCGGTCGGCAAGCTGATTCCACAGCAAAGCCGTGAGCGGGCGGAAGTCAAGACCTGGGAAGCGCTGGCTGATGGCGTCATGGACGCGGGCGTGCTTTGGCGGCTCGAAGCAACGTGGGCACATCGTGCCGACGGCGAACGCAGCCGGGCCTGGATGGACCGCCAGCGCGCGAAGGTCCTCAATGGGATCGCGGCCATGGCCAAGGGGCTCGCCGACAAGCCGTTCTGCAGCGGGATCCACCTGAGTCTTTCGGACATTGCGGTGGGCTGTGCACTTGGCTGGATCGCCCATCGCTTTCCCGATATCGACTGGCGCGGCGATCACCCGAATCTTGCCAAGCTCTACGACAAGTTGATGTTGCGGCCCAGCTTCGCCGACACCTGCCCTTGAGCCGGCCCAGACAAAAAAATGCCCCGCAATGCGGGGCATTTTTTTGGTGGAGATAAAAACGTTGCGAGGCGCCCCGAGACGAAGGAGGGAGGGAGGGAGGAGGAGAAGAATCGCCTCGGGATTTCAACCAAGCGACACGCACCTGGAAGACCTCGCAACATGAAACCGATAGGGTGATCCACACCCGAAACCGTTATGAGCGTGGCCCCGGCGACCGGTTCCCGCGCGAGAGGTAAGCGTTTGTGACGGTAAATCGATCAGTGGGTCGATCGATCGGGACCGAGTTGCTTTTCGACATCGCGGATGAAGGATCGATCCTCAGGCGTCGTGAGGCTTGAATAAGACTCGACCACCGTTCCGTCCCGCGCGATCAGGTACTTGTAGAAATTCCATTTCGGCGTTGTTCCCGAAGCGCGCGCCAACTCCTTGAACAATGGGTTGGCGTCTGTTCCGCGGACAGAGCTTTTCGCAAACATCGGAAATTTGACACCAAAGGTGCTTTCGCAGAAGTCGGCGATTTCCTTGTTCGAACCTGCCTCTTGCGCGAAATCGTTGGACGGGAAACCAAGCACGACCAAGCCCCGAGCGCGGTATTTGCTGTCCAGGGATTCGAGACCTTTGTACTGGGGTGTAAATCCACAGAAGCTCGCGGTATTTACGACGAGCAGCACCTTGCCCGTGTACTGGCACAGATTCTGGGGTTTCTCATCTTGAAGCCGCGCAAAGGTGTGCTGCAGGATGGCTGGGCAGGCGGATGCCGCGGTCGAGGCGGCTTTGGCGTCGTCAGCCTTTGCGCTGCGGGGGAGAAAGCTGGCCACGGCGGCTATGGCCAAAAGAATCGTCAACGGCAGCCGGACGTGAATTCGCATGGCGGATTTCCTCAGTTTTGCGCATGGGAAGCGTACGCGTATTTGTATGTTCTTGCGCGTGTCATGGACGCGCCAAGACCGCCGTCTAAAATCCAGCGGCTTCAGAAAGACACCAATGCTGTACCCGGAACTCTTCAGACAACTCGAATCCGTCCGCTGGGACATGGACAAGGATATTCCGTGGCAGTCATTCGACGGGACCCTGCTATCCGAAGAGCAGGCCCAGACCATCAAGATGAATGCCATCACGGAATGGGCCGCATTGCCTGCCACCGAGATGTTCCTGCGCGACAACCGGCATGACAGCGACTTCTCGGCCTTCATGTCGATCTGGTTCTTCGAAGAGCAAAAGCATTCACTGGTGCTGATGGAATATCTCAAGCGCTTCAGCCCGCAGCACGCGCCGACCGAACAGGAACTGCACGACGTGCGCTTCGATTTCGATCCCGCGCCGCCGCTCGAAACGCTCATGCTGCATTTCTGCGGCGAAATCCGCCTCAACCACTGGTATCGCCGCGCGGCGGAGTGGCACACCGAGCCCGTCATCAAGCACATCTACACCACGCTCAGCCAGGACGAGGCGCGCCATGGCGGCGCCTATCTCCGCTACATGAAGCGTGCGCTCGAAAAGTTCGGCGACGAGGCGCGTTCGGCATTCACCAAGGTGGGCGTGCTCATGGCTAGCGCCCGCCGGACCGCGCAGGCGCTGCACCCGACCAACCTGCACGTCAACAAGGCGCTTTTCCCCAACGACACGATCCAGAGCCGTGTGCCGGACCCCGACTGGCTCGAGCACTGGCTCGACAAGCAGATCAAGTTCGACACGGTCTGGGAAAACAAGGTCGGCGACCGCATCCTTCACAACTTGAGCTTGCTGATGAACAGGAGCTTCAAGACCGTGCAGGAACTGAATCGCTATCGCAAAGAGCTGGCGGCTTCGCTCGGGCCGAAGCCCGAGTACCAGGGAGCCTAGCCAAGCTCGCCCCCAGGCTGCGCGCACTTCGTGTCGCTTCGCCAACCCCCTGCCGGGGGCGGCCGGCCGCTTCGGGCGGCCGGGCGCGGCGGCCCTCCTCTGAAGACGCATCGCCGTCAGTGGCGCTCTACGATCACGGGGGTTAGTTGGAGGCCGTTGCGGACTTGCTCTGCGGTGTTGCGGGCTGATTCGCGTGAGGCGTAGGGGCCGGCTTGCAGGCGGTGGGTGCCGCGCTCGCTGAAGACGTTGAGGGACGGCGCGAGGCTGGGCAGATCGCGTGCGACCTGTTGCTGAAAGCGCGTCGCGCCATCTCGCTGGCTGAATGCGCCGAGTTGTACCCAGAAGCCTTGCACACCTTGCACTCTTTGCGTTGGCGCCGAAGCTGCGCCTTCGGACGGCAGCATGGGCGAAGCGATCGGGGGCGATGCGGCAGCGGTTGAAAGCGGAGCCATCGGTGCCAGAGGCGAGACTTCCATTGCCTCGAAGCGCGGCGTGGCCGCGACTGGCGCCGTCAATGCTGCTGGCACGGCGACGCTGTCCGCCGCCGGGGCAAGTTCGGCAGGTGTGGGCGGCGGCGTACGGCTTGCCAACTGCGTGGCATCGGCATTGCCGCGACGCCAAGCACCTGTGCGGATGTCGTCGTTGGTGATGCGTTCGATCTCGACAGGCGCAACGCCGCGCAGCAAGTCCAGCTTGAGCGCGGCGGTATAGCTCAGATCGATGACGCGGTCGTCGTGAAAAGGCCCACGGTCGTTGACTCGCACGATCACTTCGCGACCGTTTGCCGGATTGCGAACGCGCACATAGCTCGGCAACGGCAGTGTCTTGTGGGCCGCGGTCATCGCGTACATGTCGTAGGGCTCGCCGCTGGCGGTCGATTGGCTGTGGAATTTGCGGCCATACCAGGACGCCAAGCCGCTCTCGCGGAATGGGCGGTCATCGACGATGGGAACATACGAGCGGCCCAGCACGACATAGGGCTTGCTGGTTCCACCGCTGCTGCGGATGGGTTCGACGCGGGGTTCCGCATCGGGGACCTGGCTCAGGTTCGGGGGCGGGCTGGCATCGGCGCCGTCGCGCCCGAAGCCGCCACTCTTGGGGCCGCTCGCGCAACCGGCGAGCAACAGAAGGACCAGCGAAATGACGCGCGTTGCTCCCTGAGAGCGGATGGGCGGCCACACGAGGTGGGCACGCCTGGGGGCGAGCGTCGTCCTATCCAAAGACCGCCTTCCAAAGTGCCAACATGGCCTCACGCTCGTGGACGAGAGAGCTCATCGGCACCTGCGTCGGTTCTTCGTTGAGCCGCGCCCGGTGCTGCACACGACGCAGTTCACGGTATGCCGCCGCGGCGTTCTGGCCGATGCCTTGGGGCAGCAAACCGGCGTTTTCCGCGCGCACGAGCAGGGCGATGTTGCCGACGTTGGGGACCAGTTCAGGGTGGGCTTTGGCTGCGGAGAGGATGAGAAATTGCACCGCGAATTCGGCGTCGACCATGCCGCCCGCACTGTGCTTGACGTCGAAGTGATCGGGCTTCACCGGCCGCGCTGCTCGCACCTTTTCGCGCATGGCAACGATCTCGGCCTTGAGGGCATCGCGATCGCGCGGCGCGGTGATCACGGCTTCACGGACGCGGTCGAACCGCTCCCCCAGCGACGCATCGCCGAGTACGAAGCGCGCACGCGTCATGGCCTGGTGTTCCCAGGTCCAGGCCGTGTTGCTGCCGCGGCCAAGCTGATACTTCTCGTAGGCCTCGAAGCTGGTGGTGAGCAAACCCGAATTGCCGTTCGGCCGCAGCGCCGTGTCAATCTCGAACAGATCGCCTTCGCGCGTCTTCACCGTCAGCCAGTTGATGAGCTTGCGCACATAGGCCGCATACACCTCGCCCGCGCGTTCGTCGTCGTCGTCATAGACAAAGACGATGTCCAAGTCGCTCCCGTAGCCGAGTTCCTTGCCGCCGAGTTTTCCGTATCCAATGATCGCGAACTGTGGCCGTTCGCGGTGCGGATTGCGCACATGCGGCCAGCACCAGCGCGCCGTGGCGCGCAGCACCGCGTCGGCCAGGGCGCTGAGATCATCGGCCACCTGCTCGACCGTGATGCGCCCGTCGACGTCACGAGCGAGCGTGCGAAACAGCTCCGCGTGGTGGGCGTGGCGCAAAAGATTGAGCAAACGCTCCTCATCGGCTTCGCCGGTTCGGGTGAGCGACTGGTGCCGCGCTTCGAGTTCGCGCTCGAACTCCGTCGCGACAAAGCGGCCCGAGAGCATCTCGTCGCTCGCGAGCTCGTCGATCACACCCGGGTGCTGCATCAAATAGCGCGCCGGCCACTTGGCGGAGCCGAGCAGTCGCAGCAAGCGCTCCTGCACGGCGGGCCGCTCGACAAGCAGGGCGATGTAGTTCTCGCGCCGCAGGAGCGGTTCGATCCAGTCCGCCCAGCGCAGCGCCGCGTCGATGTGATGGCCGATCTTGCCGGGCGCCTCGCTGTCGGGTTCGCGCAGCCATTGCCCCGTGCGGTGCACGAGTTGGCGCAGGCGGGCACGTGTTTCGTCGCGCAAGGCCCGGATGCGGGGGTTCTCGCGCCATGCTTCGATGCGTTCGGCAAAAGGTGCGGGCAGGCCGTCGATCAGGTCGGCCAGATCGGTCGGCGCCGCGCTCGCGCCGCCGTTGCATCGCTTGCAAGGCGCCTTGCCGCCGAGCAGCTTGTCGAATTCCTGGGCGACGAGCTCGCGGTGTGTATCGAGTTGGGCGAGGAAGCTGCAGCAATCGGCAAAGCCGAGCGTCTGCGCGATCCATCGGACGTCGTCGTCGCTGACCGGCAGCACGTGTGTTTGCTGGTCATCCAGGTACTGGATTCGATGCTCGACGCGCCGCAGGAACACGTATGCGGCGGCCAACTCGTCGGCGGCTTCCTGCGGCATCAGGTTGGCGCGCGCCAGTCGCTGCAGCGCATCGAGCGTCGGGCGGGTGCGAAGCTCCGGGAATTGCCCGCCGCGCACCACCTGAAGCAACTGGACCGTGAATTCGATCTCGCGGATGCCGCCACGCGACAGCTTCACGTCGTTCGCGCGCTCCGGCCTTCCAGCGCTGCGGCGCGATGCCTGTTCGCGAATCTGCCGGTGCAGCGTACGCAACGAGTCGAACACGCTGTAGTCGAGATAGCGGCGGAAGACAAAGGGCAGAACCACGCCCCGAAGCGCTTGGGCCGAGCCGCTGGTCACCACCGATCGCGGCGCGACCACGCGGCTCTTGAGCCACGCAAAACGCTCCCACTCGCGACCTTGCACCTGGAAATACTCTTCGAGCGCGTCGAGCGAAACCACGCTCGGACCTGAATTGCCGTTCGGTCGCAGCGCCAGGTCGACGCGGAACACGAACCCGTGCTCAGTGGTGTCGCCCACCAGTGCATAAATGCGCTTCACCGCCCGCGCGAAGTATTCCTGGTTGGACAGCTTGCCCCGGCCGTCGATGTCGCCGAGCGTGTCGCCATCCTGGTCGTACAGGTAGATGAGGTCGATGTCGCTCGACACGTTGAGTTCGCGCGCACCGAGCTTGCCCATTCCGACGATCCAGATCTGCGCGCGCTGGCCGTCGGCTCCGATGGGCGCGCCATGGGCCGCGTCGAGTTCAGTGCAGGCCTCATGGCAGGCGACGTCGAGTGCAAATTCAGCGAGTTCGGTGACCGCGGTCGTCACGACGGCGAGCGGCGCCTGCTGGTCGCAATCGAGGGTAATCAGCCGTTCCATCACGAGCTGGCGCACGATGCGCAGCGCGTCGGCGGCATTGTCCCCGCGGCGGCGAAGGGATTCATATGCCTGGGCCATGTGCGCGAGAACCGGTGCGCCGGGCGGCAGCAACGACAGCTCGCCGGCATAGCGGCGCCTCAGGCGTTGAACGAAGCGCGAGTAGCCGGCCAACGGCGTCGTGGGCGCGGATGCCTGTGGCGCGCCATGCGGCGCGGAGCCGGGGCCGTTGGAACCGGGTTGGGAGCTGGCAGTCATAATTCTCGACACAGCGCGATCCTCAATGAACGACACGACGTCTTCCCCTTCACGTCTGCTCAAGATCACCGCTGTAACGGCGCGCTGGTTGCTGGCATTGCTTTTCGGTGCATGGCTCCTGCTCGTGCTGTCCGTCGTTGTCCTACACGTCTGGATTGTGCCGCGAATCGGCGACTACCGTGGTGCCCTCGAAGCCCAAGCCAGCCGGGCCATCGGTGTACCTGTACGCATCGGTTCGGTAACTGCACAGTCCGGCGGATTGTTCCCCACCATCGAGCTGCGCGATGTCGTGCTCCAGGATTCGAACGAGCAAGAGGCGCTGCGCCTGATGCGCGTGGTGGCGAGCGTTTCGCCGCGATCGCTCTGGAATCTCAGTTTCGAGCAGCTCTACATCGAAGAGCCGCAGGTCGACGTGCGGCGCGACGCCGCCGGCAAGCTCCACATCGCGGGCATCGACATGTCGGCCGAGACCAGCGGCGAGCGCGACGGCGCCGACTGGTTCTTTGCGCAGCGCGAGCTCGTCGTGCGGGGCGGCACGGTCGTCTGGATCGACGAAGGCCGCAGGATGGAGCCGCTGCGGCTGACCGATGTTCAGTTCGTTGCGCGCAACGGCGGGCGGCGTCACGCCATGCGCCTGGACGCGACACCGCCGGCAGGTTGGGGCGAGCGGTTCACCCTCGTCGGCGATTTCCGCCAACCCCTTTTGTCGGTGCACAGGGGCAACTGGAAGACCTGGGACGGCAAGATCTTCGCGAATCTCCCGTATGTCGATGTCACGCGCCTTGGCGGCTACGTGGACCTCGACGCGCGTATTCGCGAAGGCAGTGGAGGAATGCGGCTCTGGGCGGACATCACGGACGGCAAGCTCACGGGGGCCGTCGCCGATCTGGCGCTGCAAAGGGTCGACGTCTCGCTGGCCAAGGGCCTTCAGCCGCTGTTTCTTCGTGACGTGACGGGGCGTCTCGCTGGCCGTCTCGACAATGAAACCTTCGAATTCTCGACCACCAATCTGCAGTTCGATACGGCCGGTGGAAAGCGTTGGCCTGGCGGCAACATCTGGCTGCAGCACACACCCGCCAAAGACCGCGCGGCGGAGCGCGGCGCCTTCCGTGCCGATCGGCTGGACCTCGCCGCGCTGGCGCTCATCGCGGACCGCTTGCCGTTCGGCGAAGCCACGCGCAAGCTCATCGGTGAATTCGGTTTGAGCGGCCTCGTCGAGCGCGTCGATGCGAACTGGCAGGGTCCGGCGTCCAAGCCCGACAAATACCAGGTGCGCGGGCGGCTGAGTGCCTTCGGCATTGCGTCACAGCCCGGGGCGCCGGTCGAGGCGGTGGCAACAGCCACGGCCGAACCGCCGCCGGTCCCGGTGGGCACGCCGGGCGTGCGCGGCGCCACAGTAGAGTTCGACGCCAGCCAGACGGGCGGCAGCGCCACCGCGTCCATTGCAAACGGCGCGCTCGATTTTCCCGGTGTTTTCGAGGAACCAGTGATCCCCATCGACCGGATGTCGATGCAGGCGCAGTGGAAGGTCGACGGAGAGGCCGTCCAGTTGCAGGTTTCGAACCTGCGCTTTGCCAATGTCGACGCCGAAGGCGAGGCGCAGGCCAGTTGGCGAACCAGCGATCCGGCGGTGTCCGGCGGCGGCGCGCGCTATCCAGGCATTCTCGATTTGCAAGGAAAGCTCACGCGAGCCGATGGAACGCGGGTCTATCGCTACCTGCCGCTGCATATACCCAAGGGCACCCGCGACTACGTGCGAGACGCAGTGACAAAGGGAACGGCCAGTTCTGTCGATTTCAAGGTGCGGGGCGATCTGTACGACATGCCGTTCATGGACCCGAAGCAAGGCGACTTCCGCATCGCCGCGCGGGTGGCCGACGTCACCTATGCCTACGTTCCCTCCATGCCGAACGCGTCCAAGTCGTGGCCCGCGCTGACGGGGCTTTCCGGCGAGCTCGTCTTCGAACGGGCCGGCATGCTGGTGCGCAACGCACGCGGGCGTATCGTCGGCGCGCCCGGCGTGGAACTGACGAAGGCCGAGGCGCAGATCGCCGACATGTCGCACCATGCCGCGCTGTTGAAGGTCGATGCGCAGGCCAAGGGCGCCCTTGCCGAAGTGCTGCGCGTGGGCGCACCGCTGGCAGGCGACGCCGAGAAGACGCTGGCCGACATGCGCGCAACCGGCAACGCCGACTACAGGCTGCGCCTCGAGCTGCCGCTTTCAGCCATGGACAAGTCGAAGGTGCAGGCAGGTATCGTGCTCACCGACAACGACCTGCAACTCGCTTCTTCCGCGCCCGCGTTGACGCAGGTGCGCGGCACGGTCAACATCACCGAGACGGGCTTTTCGCTGGCGGCGATTCAGGCGCGCGCATTGGGCGGCGCAGTGCGCATCGAGGGCAACGGGCGCTTCGGCAATGCGGTCCAGGACCTGAACTTTCGGGTGCAAGGCAATGCCACCGCAGAGGGGCTGCGCGCCGCGCGCGAAGTCGACTGGCTGACGCGCCTTGCCAGGGGCGCAAGCGGCGGTACAGCCTATGCGGCCACCTTCTCCGTGCGTGACGGCGTTCCAGAATTTCTGCTCACCAGCAGTCTTCAAGGATTGGGGCTGCAAATGCCGCCGCCGCTGACCAAGGCGGTCGAAGAGTCGATGCCGTTGCGCATCGAAAAGAAGGTCGTCCTGCGCGGCTCTCGTTCGACGGGCGGCGCCACGCAGCCCATCAACGACCAGATCTCGATCGATCTCGGACGCGCGGTATCGGCGGCCTACGTGCGCGACCTTTCCGGCAGCGAACCGAAGGTGCTGCGAGGCGGAGTCGGCGTCGGCCTCTCGGCGGGGGAATCGGCGGCGCCGCCCGATCGCGGCATCTTCGCGAACTTGCGCTTCGATCGCCTCGACATCGCTGCCTGGCAGGCACTCTTTGCAGACGCAACCGGCAGGGCGCCGGAAGCCGCCGGCGCCAATGAAAGCGCGGACGACGCGCTCTCCTATCTGCCCACTCTCATCGCCCTGCGGGCGCGGGAACTCGCCGTCGGTGGCAGGACGTTGCACGACGTTGTGCTTGGCGGAACGCGCGAGGGGTCGCTCTGGCGCGCCAATATCGACGCGGCGGAGCTCAGCGGCTATGCCGAATACCGGCATACGCAGTCTGGTCGCCTGTATGCGCGGCTGGCACGACTGAAGATCGCACGCAGCGAGGCCACGGCCGTCGAAACGCTGCTCGACGAACAACCCAGTACGCTGCCTGCCCTCGACATCGTGGTGGACGACTTCGAGCTCTTCGGACACCGGCTCGGGCGTGCGGAGATCGACGCGGTCAATCGTGGCGGCGCCGCGCGTGAATGGCGGCTCAATCGGCTGGCGCTGTCCAATCCGGATGCCACTTTTACCGCGCAGGGCACGTGGGGTGCGCTTCCGGGTGGTGGTGCCTCAGGCGGGCGCGAGCAGCGCCGCACCAGCATGGACTTCAAGCTCGAGATTGCGGATGCCGGCAACCTTCTCACGCGGTTTGGCATGAAGGACGTCGTGCGGCGCGGCCGGGGCCGGCTGGAAGGCGCGGTGCAGTGGACCGGCTCGCCGTTCGCAATCGACTACCCAAGCCTTGGCGGGCAACTGCAGATCAACGTCGAAACGGGACAGTTCCTCAAGGCCGAGCCCGGCATTGCCAAGCTGCTGGGCGTGCTCAGCCTGCAGGCCTTGCCGCGACGGCTGACACTCGACTTCCGCGATGTCTTCAGCGAAGGCTTCGCATTCGACTTTCTGCGCGGCGACGTCAAGTTCGACCAGGGCGTCGCGTCGACGAACAACCTGCAGATGAAGGGCGTGAACGCCGCCGTACTGATGGACGGTTCCGCCGACCTGGCGCGGGAAACGCAGAGCATCCGCGTGGTGGTCGTGCCGGAGATCAATGCCGGGACCGCGGCGCTGGTGGCCACGGCGATCAATCCCGCGATCGGCCTGGGCACCTTCCTCGCGCAGATGGTGCTGAGCAGGCCGCTCATCGCGGCCGCCACGCAGGAGTTCAAGATCGACGGCACCTGGACCGACCCGAAAATCACCAAGGTGCCCCGCCGGCTGCTGCCGGAAGCGCAGAGCGCGCCGGTGGCACCCGCTCCGCGCTAGAAGCAAAACCGAAGGAGACATTCGCCATGAAAGTCGCTGCAATCCAGATGGTGTCGGCCATCACCCGCGAAGCCAACCTGGCGAGCGCCCGCGCGCTGCTGGCCGAAGCTGCGGAAGGGGGCGCCGAACTCGCCGTCCTGCCGGAATATTTCTGCATGATGGGCGCGCGGGATACGGACAAGCTGGGGCTGCGCGAGGCGACGGGCTCGGGTCCGGTACAGAGCTTTCTCTCGGACGCCGCGCGCGAACTCGGCTTGTGGATCGTCGGCGGCACTCTGCCGCTCGAGACGGGCGATGACACCCACGTCTACAACAGCTCGCTGGTCTATGCACCGGACGGCGCCTGCGTCGCGCGCTACGACAAGATCCATCTCTTTTTCTTCGACAACGGCCGCGAGCGCTACGACGAACGGCGCGTGATCGCGCCCGGCAGTCAGCCTGTGACATTCGATCTGCCCTCGCGGGACGGTCATCTCTGGCGCGTCGGAATGAGCGTGTGCTACGACCTTCGCTTTCCCGAGCTTTATCGGGCGCTGGCCCGCGAGGGTGCCGAACTCCTGCTGGTACCCAGCGCGTTCACTCACACCACGGGGGCTGCGCATTGGGAGGTGCTGCTGCGCGCCCGCGCGATCGAGAACCTTGCTTGGGTGGTTGCGCCCGCACAAGGCGGCAAACACGAGAACGGACGCCAAACCTGGGGCCAGTCGATGGTGGTCGACCCCTGGGGATCCGTGGTTGCGCAGCAGGCCGCTGAAGAGGCGGTGGTGCTGTTCGACGTCGATGCGCAGCAGGTCGAACGCGCGCGCACGCAACTGCCGGCGCTGTCTCATTGCGTGCTCTGAAGACGGTGTCCTCGCCCACGCTGCCCGTCGCCCGCGTCCTTCGCCCCGCATTCGCGCGGCTGCGCTTCCTGCGATCGGTATGGAGGCGCTGGTTCCTGTGGGTGCTGCTGGCCATCCTCGTGCTTGCGTTGCTCGTCACTGTCGTGTGGCTGGCCGGGCGGCATGAGGTCGAGCAGGCACAGACGGTGCTGGACCGTGACACGGCCGATGCCGTGGCGGACTTGCGTGGAGGCCTGCAGCGCAACGTGCAGACCTTGCGCGCTTCGCTCGCTGGCGGCGTAAATCGCGAGCAGTGGGATCTTCGCGCCGGCAGTCTCCTGCGCGAGCACCGCGAATGGCTGCGGCTCGAATGGCGAGATGCCGGCTTGCAGACGCAGGCGGCGGTCGACACACCCTACCGCCGGCGCATCTTCGACGAGTCCGATCGCGGCGGGCAGGAGCCTTCGGATGTGGCGCTCGCCTGCGCCACTGCGCGCAAGCTCGGCGGCGCCGCCTATTCGCCGAGCCACTATGTTCCGGTCACTCAGGGCAACGGCCTGGAAGTCATGGAAATGTGCCTGCCAGTCGAGGGCGGCGGCTATCTCATCGCCTCCTATTCGCTGCGGGACATGTTGACTGAACTGGTCGCCCCCACGCTGAGTCGTGGACAGGAGGTCGCTTTCACCGAGGCGGATGGCACGCGGCTGGTGGCGATTGGTGTTCAGCGTCGCGTCGGCACCCGTGTCTTCACGTCGCAGCAGCTCATCGATCTTCCCGGCGCGCCGCTGATGCTGCGGGTCGACGGCTGGCGTGCCGTGCCGGATCTCTTCCCGAACATGCTGACGGCGCTGGTCACGGCGATATCGATCGCGCTCGTGTCCGTGCTGGTGCTGCTGGCGCGCGACACGCGTCGACGCCAGCGCGCCGAGCACGACCTCGCCGATGCGCTCGCGTTTCGCAAGGCCATGGAGGACTCCGTCATCACGGGCCTGCGCGCGCGCGATCTTCAGGGCCGCATCACCTATGTGAACCCTGCCTTCTGCGAAATGGTGGGCTTCAGCGTCGAGGAACTCACCGCCAGCGGCGGCGACGAGGCGCCCTATTGGCCGACCGAACTCGCCCACGAATACCAAAGCCGACAGGCGGTGCGGATGGCCGGCGGCGTGCCTCCGCGCGAAGGCTTCGAATCGGTGTTCATGCGCAAGGACGGAAGCCGTTTTCCGGTGCTGATCTTCGAGGCGCCGCTGATCAACGCGCACGGCTCGCAAACGGGATGGATGAGCGCCTTCATCGACATCAGCGAGCAGCGCCGCATCGAGGAGCTTTCGCGCGCGAGCCAGGAGCGGCTTCAGGCCAGCGCGCGCCTCGCGACGGTGGGTGAAATGGCATCGCTCCTGAGCCATGAGCTGACGCAGCCGCTGGCGGCCATTGCCAGCTACGCGAGCGGCTCGCTCAATCTGCTGCAGGCGCCCGACGAGAGTTCGCTGCAGAGCCATCGCGACGATGTCGCCATGGCCGTGCGCCGTATCGCCGAACAGGCCGACCGTGCCGGGCGGGTGATTCGCAGCGTCCACGATTTCGTTCGGCGGCGCGATCGTACCCGCGAGACTGTCGCGCCGCATGCCCTGATCGATGCGGTGCTTCCGCTCGTGCGCCTGCAGGCACGCAAGCTGGGCGTGCAGATCGACGTCTTCGTCGAAGACTCACTGCCTTCCGTGTACTGCGACCGCACGCTGGTCGAGCAGGTGCTGCTGAATCTGGCTCGCAATGGCATGCAAGCCATGGACATGCCCGGCTTGAGCAATCGCGTGCTGCGCCTGAAGGTCGCTCGCGCGCGGAACACAGGCCGCAACCGCGAAGCCGCCTCGGGTGCGGACGCACGCCGCTGGCTCGAATTCTCAGTGGCCGACGTCGGCTCAGGCATCAGCGACGAGGTGGCCGCTCGCCTGTTCACGCCTTTCTTCACGACGCGATCCGATGGCATGGGCCTCGGCCTCAGCCTGTGCCGCACGGTCGTCGAGCAGCACGGCGGGGTGCTGATGTTCGAGCCGCAGCGGCCTCGCGGCACCCTATTTCGCTTCACACTGCCGGCGGCCTGAGAGTCCGTCGGCCCATATTTATGCAACCCCTGATCGATGCCCTGATTTTTATCGTCGACGACGATGCGAGCGTCCGCGATGCCCTGGCATGGCTGCTTCGTTCTCGACGGCTGTCGAGCGAGAGCTTCGCGAGCGCCGAAGCTTTCGAGGCCAGGCTGGCCTCCGAACCGCTGAGCGACCGGCCGCATTGCCTCTTGCTCGACGTGCGCATGCCCGGCACCAGCGGATTGGTGCTGTTCGACCGGCTGGCCGAGCGCGGCCTGGTGGATGCGATGCCGGTGATCTTCCTGACCGGCCATGCCGACGTGCCCACGGCAGTCGATGCCGTCAAGCGCGGCGCCTTCGATTTTTGCGAGAAGCCTTTTTCGGACAACGCACTGGTCGACCGCATCGAGCAGGCGCTCGGCGCGTCACTGCGCGCGGTCGAGGCGGAGCGCGCACGTCAGGTATTGAAGCGGCGCATCGGCGAATTGACCGACCGCGAGCGCGACGTCATGCGTTGCGTCGTCGAAGGCTTGCCCAACAAGCTGATCGCCGATCAACTGTCGATCAGCGTCCGCACCGTCGAAGTCCACCGCGCCCGCGTCTTCGAGAAGATGGAAGTCAAGTCAGCCGTCGAACTCGCCAATCTCCTTCGCGGAATGTGAACGTTGCTCGCCCCCAGGCTGCGCGCACTTCGTGTCGCTTCGCCTACCCCCTGCCGGGGGCAACACCGGCGGCCCGGCGAAGCCGGTTCCGCGGTGTTTCACTAAGGAGCCGGGGCCTCCGCGCGGGGGCTATCCTTGCGCGCGTTCGCCAACGTAGATTTCGACGCGGCGGTTCTGGGCGCGTCCTGCGGGGGTGTTGTTGTCCGCGACGGGTTCGCGTGAGCCGCGGCCGTCGATCTTGAACGCGCTTTGCGACACGCCGCGTGCGATCAGGTAGTCGCGCGTTGCGGCGGCGCGCTGGATCGACAACGGATCGTTGATCGCGTCAGTGCCGGTGCTGTCGGTGTGGCCGATGATCCGGACTTCGGCGTTCGGGTTGTTGCGAAGGCCGGAGGCAAATTGGTCGAGGATCGGCGAGAAGTTGGGCTTGATGACCGAGCGGCCCACGTCGAACGACACGTCGCTCGGGATTGCGAGCTTCAGTTCATTGTTCGGGGTCTGGGTCACGGCGACGCCGGTGCCTTTGGTCGCGGCTTCCATCTGACGCTTCTGGTTCTCCATGCGCTGCGACCACAGGTAGCCGCCCGCTGCGCCCGCCAATGCGCCGATGGCCGCACCAGCGCCTGCGTTGCGGCCGGTCGCCGAGCCAATCGCTGCACCAGCGACCGCGCCAACGCCTGCACCGATGCCCGTGTTCTTCTGCGTCGTGCTCATGTCCGCGCATCCGGAGAGCACGTAGGCGGCGGCGCAGCTTGCGAGTACGAGTTTTTTCATTGGACCCTTTCGATGGTGAGAATTGACCGGGCGATTATCCAGAGCGAGGGGTCGGCTCCAGGGGCGTCGGCAGTTTCAGCATGTAACGCATGCGGCGCATTTCAGTCGCGTCGTGCGTTGTCGCCGGATGCGGGTGTCTCGTCGGTGTCCGCATCGTCGTGCAACTCGCCGCGCTTGCGTCCCGAGAACATGGTCCACCAGATGATGAGGATGAACACGATTCCGGCGCCCAGGGCTTCAAGCAAAATCAGACCCATGAAAAAAGGACTCCAGTGGCTGGTTGGGCTCGCGATCGTAGCAACGCTCGCCGGCTGTTCCACCAGCATCAGGCAGCCCGAAGTGCCGATTGCAACGCCGAGCGTGGGCACGCCGCCTCGCGACCTGGGTCCGCTCACCGGTTCGCTCGCGCATCCGAAGAGCCGTTGGGTGCCCGTCGCGTGGTCCGAGCTGCCGGGCTTCAACGATGACGCCTTGCATGAAGGCTGGGTGGCGATGATTTCGAACTGCGCGCGCCCCAACGCCGCATTTGCGCCGCTGTGTCGGGAGGTCCGGCAGTTGTCGCTCGCCGAGACCGGCGAGCAGCGCGAATGGATGATGCAGCGGCTGCAGCCCTACCGGGTCGAATCGCCGACCGGCCCGACCGATGGCAAGCTCACCAGCTACTACGAACCGGTGTACGACGCCACCCGCCGTCCCGATGCCACGCACACGGTGCCCATCTATCAGGCGCCAGCCGGACTAGTTCCGAAGCGGCCCTGGTACACGCGTCAGGAGATCGACACGCTGCCGCAGGCGCAGGCCGCGCTGAGGGGTCGTGAGATCGCGTGGCTCGCGGATCCAATCGACGCGCTCATGCTCCACATCCAGGGTTCGGGGCGATTGCGCATGACTGAAGCCGATGGCACACAGCATGTGATCCGTGTCGCCTTTTCGGCCACCAACGAGCAGCCGTACCGGAGCGTGCAGCAATGGCTCATCAGCCAAGGCGTGCCCAAGGTCAGCTTGTGGCCTGACGACGTCAAGCTGTGGGTGGCTCAGAACCCGCAGCGTCTGTCGCAGTTGCTGTGGAGCAATCCGCGCTACGTGTTCTTCCGCGAGGAATCCATGTCTGAAGTCGACGCTTCTTCGGGTCCGGTGGGGGCGCAGGGTGTGCCGCTTACTGCCGGGCGCTCGATCGCTGTGGACCGAGACAGCATTCCGTACGGCACGCCGGTCTGGCTTGCGTCGCCGGGGCCGGCCATGCCTTTGGCGAAGCTGGTGGTGGCGCAGGACACGGGCAGCGCGATCGTGGGGGCGGTGCGGGCGGACTACTTCGCCGGCACCGGCGCGGATGCGGGGCGAATCGCAGCGAGGATGAATCAGCCGCTGCGGCTTTGGGCGCTTTGGCCTAAATAGGGCTCGCCCCCAGGCTGCGCGCACTTCGTGTCGCTTCGCCTTCCCCCTGACCGGGGGCAACACCGGCGGCCCGGCGGAGCCGGTTCCGCGGTGTTCCTGGTGCTCGCCCCCAGGCTTTGCGCACTTCGTGTCGCTGCGCCTTGCCCCTGACCGGGGGCAACACCGGCGGCCCGGCGGAGCCGGTTCCGCGGTGTTCTTGTTGCTCGCCCCCAGGCTTTGCGCACTTCGTGTCGCTTCGCCTTCCCCCTGACCGGGGGCAACACCGGCGGCCCGGCGGAGCCGGTTCCGCGGTGTTTCTGGAAGGCGTTGCGGAGGCGGGTGGGTGTGGTTAGAGGCCGATGATGCCGCCGTCGTCCTTGGTGATCATTACGGTGGCGGAGCGGGGGCGGGCTGTGGGGCCGCCGGGGCCGTAGGCTGCGACGCCGGCGCCGTTGCCGGGCCAGTGGCTTTCGTATTTGCTGGGGTCGGCGATGCTGGCGGCGGAGGTGTTTTCGCCGGGGTGCTGGATGTTGATGAATAGCGCCTTGCCGTCGGGGGATTCGGCCAGGCCGGTGACTTCGGCGCCCAAGGGGGCGGTGAGGAAGCGCTTGAAGATGGTGTCGTTCACCTTCTTGCCGGCGTAGGTGGTCACGGTGACTGGGGCGGTGGCGGCTGCGCCGGGTTTGCCGTTGGGCTGGTTGACGACTTCGATCTTGCCGCCGTCGCCGTATTCGCCAGGGATCGCCGCGAGCAGCATGCAGTTGCTGACGTCGGTGTAGGCGTTGTCGTCGGTCTCGATCCACAGGATGCCGCTCGCRCGCGAGAACCAGCAGCCGTCGGGCTTGGAGAGGTCATTGAAGTCCGAGAGGCCGGACAGATTCACGTTCTTCTGGTAGTTGACGTCATCGAGTCCGGCATCGGCCTTGGCTTGGCTGCCGAACAGGAAGATGTCCCAGTTGAAGGTAGCGGAGGACGCGTCGTTGCCGCTCTCACGGATGCGCATGACCTGACCGTTGACGTTGCCCTTCGACGTGGAGGCCGTGGCGTTCTGCGTCGAGACTCCCTTGTTGTCGAGCCAATAGCGCGGAAAGGCGGGGTCGACATCCGGGTTCGGCACGTTGTTGCTGCTCGTGGTGCCGACTGCGCCCCGATCGGGGTTCTCGGTCATGGTGATGTAGATCTCGCCGTTCTTCGGGTTCACGGCTGTCCATTCGGGTCGGTCGCATTTGGTGGCGCCAGCCGCATCGGCGGCGAGGCGCGCGTTGACCAGCACGTCCGCGAGATCGGCGAAGGCATATGCCGCATTGCCTGATAGGGCGGAATTGCTCAGGTCGAGCTTGAGCCATGTGCCGGTGCCGTCAGCGTTGAACTTGGCTGCATAGAGCGTGCCGTCGTCGAGGTACTTGCTGCCGGTGGCGAGGCGGTCGGCCGGGTTGGCATCGGCCGCGCTCCACAACGCTTTCGAGACGTACTTGTAGACGTACTCGCTGCGCGAATCGTCACCCATGTAGAAGGCCAGCGGCTTGCCGACGACGGGGTTGCTGGGCCATGCGCCTTCATGCGCGAAGCGACCGAGGGCGGTGTGCTTGACCGGTTTTGAAGTCGGATCGTACGGATCGATCTCGACCACCCAGCCAAAGGTATTGGCCGTGTTGCGGAAGTCATCGCTGCCGTCCGCGGAGGCGCCGATGCTGCTTGCATCCCATCGCGCGTATTCGGTGCTCGTGCCGTCCGCCGGTACGACGGTGGCCCAACGCTGGCCGCCGCCTGCGCCCTGCGCAAGGCCAATTCGCTTGAAGGCCACAAGTTCCTTGGCGGTGCGCTTCGCATCGTCGGCCGCGCCGCGCCTGAAAAAGCCGGCGAAGTTTTCTTCACAGGTCAGGTAGGTGCCCCACGGGGTGTAGCCGGACGCGCAGTTGCCGATCATGCCGCGCGTGTCGGTACCGGCGGGCGAGTAGGCCGTCTTCAGCAGCGCCGAGCCGCGCGCGGGCCCTCCGAACGCCATCGGCGTGCGCGGCGTGATGCGGCGGTTGAAGGGCGAGCCCTTGACCACTGCGAACTTGCCGTTCGACCGGGCGATCTCGACGACGGACGCGCCGTGCGCTTCCACTTCCTTGAGCGCCTCTGCTTCGGGGCGCGGACCGGCGCTGGAGCCGGCATTGGTCTGCCCGCTCGGGTGCATGAAGACCACGGTGCCGTTGATGGCCTCGTGATTGATCGCCATCAGCGCGCGTTCGTTGGCGCCGGGAGACGGCTTGCCGTCAGCGCCCAGGCCGAAGTAGTGCATGCCGTCGTGTTGGTCGCCGCTGCGGCGGCCAAAGGTGTCGTCGGTGCCGTTGTTCTTGTAGTCGCTGACGGCGGGGTCGATCGAATCGCCCGTCGCGTAGATCACCGTGGCGGTGTAGCCGGCCGGTACGGTGATGCGGTCCGCAAGGTCTTTGCCGACAGCCGAGAAGCCGAGCTTCGGCTCTGCGGGGCCCGGTGCGGGCGCGGGTGTCGGCGCCGGTGCCGGCGAGGGCGTCGTGGCAGGCGCGGGCGCGAAGATGCCGCCGTTGCTGCCTCCGCCACAGGCGCTCAGCGCCAAAGGGCCCAGCGTGGCCGCTGTCAGCGCGCCGACGCCGCCGCGCAGCAAGTGACGGCGATGCATGCGCGCGGCGATGACGTCGTGAAGACTGGCGTTGGAACTCGCGTTGTTGTCGAGGTCGTCCGGATCGATGGAGTCGATGGCGTTGACGGATGCGGGGGGTGCGGAAGGATGTTTCATCTTGTGGTCTGGCTGACGAGAGCCTGACCATAGCCACGCAATATGAAACTTCTGTGTCGCTGCGGCCCAGCGCGAACATCCTCTCAGGGAAGCGGCAACGCCGTCTTGTAGCGGACCTGCTTGAGCGCAAAGCTCGAGCGGATTTTCTCGATGCCGCTGATGGGCGTGAGTTGTTCGAGGATGAATTTCTCAAGGGCGGCGATGTCGGCGACGGCAACGCGGATCAGGTAGTCGCTGTCGCCGGTCATCAGGTAGCACTCCATGACCTCCTCATGCTCCGCGATGCGCTGCTCGAACTCCGCCAGCGATTGCTTGCTTTGCGTCTTCAGGCTGATGGAAATGAACACGTTCAGGCCGAGGCCGAGCGCGCTAGCGTCGACGAGCGCCACATAGTGCCGGATCACGCCAGCGTTCTCGAGCGCCTTGACGCGCGCCAGGCAGGGAGACGGCGAAAGATGCACCCGGCGCGCGAGTTCGACGTTCGAAAGCGCGCCGTCGCGCTGCAATTCATCGAGGATGCGAAGGTCAAGAGCGTCGAGTTGCATGAAGTGCTCCGGTTGAAGGATGTTGCGGCAGTTTATGCGGTGCTCTTGCCGGTATAGATGTAGAAACAGCATCCAATGTCAGCGAACGCAGCCTAAAGTGCGGCCTATGAACGCCCCGATCTCTCCCGACCCATTGCGCGCCGTGCCCGATGCAGCCCTGCGCGACGCGGACCCTGCCGAAACAGCCGAATGGCGCGAAGCCTTCATCTCGCTGGCCGAGACGCAGGGCCCTGAACGCGCGCGCTGGATGCTCGACGAACTGGCGCGCATGGCGCGGGCCCAGCGCATCGCCTGGCAGCCGGAGTTGTCGACGCCATACGTCAACACCATCGCGGTCGACGCGCAGCCGGTCTTTCCCGGCGATCTCGCGATCGAAGAGCGGCTTGCCTCGCTGATGCGCTGGAATGCGCTCGCGATGGTGGTGCGCGCCAATCTGGCCTACGGCGAACTCGGCGGACACATCGCGAGCTACGCCAGTGCGGCGGATCTGTTCGAGACGGGCTTCAATCATTTTTTCCATGCCCGCACGGCTTCTCATCGCGGTGATCTCGTGTTCTTCCAGCCGCACAGCGCGCCCGGTGTCTATGCGCGTGCGTACCTCGAGGGCCGCCTGGGCGAAGAAGACCTGATGCATTACCGCCAGGAGCTGACGGCGCCGGCGTTCGTCGACGGGAAGGGCGCTCGCGGACTGAGTAGCTATCCGCATCCGTACCTGATGCCGGACTTCTGGCAGTTCCCGACCGGCTCGATGGGCATCGGCCCCATCAGCTCGATCTATCACGCGCGCTTCATGCGCTATCTCACGAATCGCAATCTGCTCGATTGCGGAGGCCGCAAGGTGTGGGGCGTGTTCGGGGACGGAGAGATGGACGAGCCCGAGTCCATGAGCGCGCTGACACTCGCCGCGCGCGAGAAGCTCGACAACCTCGTCTGGGTCGTCAACTGCAATCTGCAGCGCCTCGACGGGCCGGTGCGCGGCAACGGCCGAATCATCGATGAGCTCGAAAAGCTCTTCGCCGGTGCGGGCTGGAACGTGATCAAGCTGGTGTGGGGCAGTGATTGGGACGGCCTCTTCGCGCGCGACGTGAACGGCGCATTGGTGCGCGCGTTTGCCAACACAGTCGACGGGCAGATGCAGACCTTCGCGGCCAAGGATGGCCGATACAACCGCGACACCTTCTTCGGGCAGGACGGTGAACTCGCGCGCCTCGCGCAAGGCATGACCGACGAGCAGATCGATCGCCTGAAGCGCGGCGGCCATGATCTCGTGAAGATCCATGCTGCTTACGCCGCGGCCGCTGCACACCAGGGGCAGCCCACGGTGATCCTTGCGCACACCAAGAAGGGTTACGGCATGGGTACGGCGGGTCAGGGCAAGATGACCACGCACTCACAGAAGAAGTTGGACGACACCGACCTGATCGAGTTTCGCAACCGCTTCAACCTGCCCCTCACGGACGAACAGGCGACCACCGCCGCGTTCTATAAGCCGGCCGATGACAGCGCCGAGATGCACTACCTGCTCGGCCGTCGCGCCGCGCTCGGCGGCAGCATGCCGCGCCGCGAGACCGTTTGCGACGTCGTGCCCAAGCCCGACATCGCCGCCTACGCGCAATTCGCCGTCGCCGCCGCGGGCAAGGAGATGAGCACTACGATGGCCTTCGTGCGCCTGCTGGGAAACCTCATGAAGGACAAGGCGCTCGGCCCGCGCGTGGTGCCCATCGTCGCTGACGAGGCGCGCACCTTCGGCATGGCGAATCTCTTCAAGCAGGTGGGCATCTATTCGAGCGTGGGCCAGCGCTATGCGCCGGAAGACATCGGCTCCGTGCTTTCATACCGCGAAGCCACCGACGGACAGATTCTGGAAGAAGGCATCAGCGAAGCCGGCGCCATCGCAAGCTGGACGGCGGCGGCCACGAGCTACAGCGTGCATGGCCTGGCGATGCTGCCTTTCTATATCTACTACTCGATGTTCGGCTTCCAGCGCGTGGGCGACCAGATCTGGGCCGCGGCTGACCAGCGTGCGCGCGGTTTTCTGCTGGGCGCCACGTCGGGGCGCACCACATTGGGCGGCGAAGGGTTGCAGCACCAGGATGGATCGAGCCACCTGATCGCGGCAACCATTCCGAACTGCAAGGCGTACGACCCGGCCTTTGCCGGCGAGATGGCGGTCATCGTGGATGCGGGCATCCGCGAGATGATGGTCGAGCAGAAGGACGCGTTCTATTACGTCACGCTGATGAACGAGAACTACGCGCAGCCCGATCTGCCGCCGGGTGTCGAAGCCGACGTGCTGCGTGGTTGCTATCGATTCAAGACATGGACCGGCGGGCAGCCGGCATCGAAAAAAGGCAATCGCGAGTTGACCTTGCTCGGCTCCGGCGCGATCCTGACGGAAGTCATCAAGGCCGCTGAACAGTTGGCGGCCGAAGGCATCGCCGTGGATGTGTTCAGTGTCACGAGCTGGAGCGAGCTTGCGCGCGACGGTCGCATCCGGGAAGAGCGCGCGCTGTCTGGCGACCCGGATACTGGCGCGCCCTACATCGCGCAACTCCTCGCCGGCGGAAGCGGCCCGATCATTGCGGCGACCGACTACGTCCGTGCTGTGCCCGAAAGCATTCGCGCCTTTCTCCCTCAAGGTCGGCGCTTCCTCACGCTCGGCACCGACGGCTTTGGCCGCAGCGACACGCGGGCAGCCTTGCGCCGCTTCTTCGGTGTCGATGCGCAAAGCATCGTGCGCGCCGCGCGGCATTCGCTCGCACCGCGCTGACGAGCCAAGCGGGGTTATTCCCGTTGTGAAGCGCGGCCATGGATTCCTAAGATCGCGTTTCGCGCCGCGCCCCCTTGAGCGCCGGCCATCGTTCGAACGCCTCGGGAATCTCCATGAAAAAAGCAGGACTCATCGGCCTCGGCGCCATGGGCGCGGGCATCGCGGCCACACTGCGGGCCAAGGGCTATGAAATGCACGTGTGCGACGTTCGGCCTGGCGCGGCGTTGCGCTTTGCGGAGGAAGGCGGCGTCGCCTGGGGAACGCCCGCTCAAGTCGCTGCCACATGCGAAGTTGTGGTGTCGGTCGTGGTCAACGCCGTCCAGACCGAAGCCGTGCTCTTTGGCGACCACGGAGCGGCTGCGGCGATGAAACCGGGCAGCGTGTTCGTGATGTGCTCGACAGTCGACCCGAACTGGTCGGTGGCGCTCGAAGCACGCCTTCAAGCGATGGGCATCCACTACATCGACGCGCCGATTTCCGGCGGCGCCGCCAAGGCGGCCAGCGGACAGATGACGGTGATGAGTTCGGCGCGACCGGAAGCCTATGCGCGGGCCGATGCGGTGCTCGACGCGATGGCCGGCAAGGTCTATCGCCTGGGTGACCGTGCCGGCGCGGGCAGCAAGGTCAAGATCATCAATCAGCTGCTGGCCGGCGTACACATCGCCGCGGCGGCCGAGGCGATGGCGCTCGGGCTGCGCGAAGGCGTGGCGCCCGATGCGCTCTACGACGTCATCACGCACAGCGCGGGCAACAGCTGGATGTTCGAGAACCGCATGGCCCACGTGCTGGCCGGCGACTACACGCCGCTATCGGCCGTCGACATCTTCGTGAAGGACCTGGGACTGGTACTCGATACGGCGCGCGCGAGCAAGTTTCCGCTGCCACTGGCCTCCACGGCGCACCAGATGTTCATGCAGGCCTCTACTGCAGGCCATGCGAAGGAAGACGACAGCGCGGTGATCAAGATCTTCCCCGGCATCGAACTTCCAGTCAGCTCCAGAGCGCCGTCCAAGCCATGAGCATTCTCCTGGGCTGCATCGCCGACGATTTCACGGGCGCGACCGATCTCGCGAACAACCTCGTACGCGCGGGCATGCGCGCCGTGCAGACGATCGGCGTGCCGGCATCGCCATTGGCTGCGGAAGTCGATGCGGTGGTGGTGGCGCTCAAGTCGCGCACGATCCCGCCGGCCGATGCGGTCGCGCAATCGCTGGAAGCGCTGCGCTGGCTTCAGACGCAGGGTGCAGGGCAGATCTACTTCAAGTACTGCTCCACATTCGACAGCACGCCAGAGGGCAACATTGGCCCCGTGACCGAGGCGCTGATGGATGCATTGGGCTGCGACTTCACGATCGCGACGCCGGCCTTTCCGGACAACAAGCGCACCGTGTTCAAGGGCTACCTTTTTGCGGGCGACGTGCTGCTCAATGAAAGCGGTATGCAGAACCATCCGCTGACGCCCATGACCGACCCCAACCTGGTGCGCGTCCTGCAGGCCCAGACAAAGCGCAAGGTCGGCCTGATCGACCATGCGGTGGTCGCCGGCGGGCCGGAGTCCATTCGCGAGCGCATGGCTCAGTTGCGCGCCGAAGGTGTGGGCATCGCCATTGTCGATGCGGTCTCCAACGCCGATCTCCTGCGACTCGGCCCTGCCCTGGCCGACATGCCGCTGGTGACGGCCGGCTCGGGCGTAGCGATCGGGTTGCCCGCGAACTTCGGCATCGCGCCGTCATCCACCGCGGGAGCGTTGCCGCCGTCGAGTGGGTTGCGGGCCGTGGTGTCGGGCAGCTGCTCGCTCGCAACCAATCGGCAGGTGGCGGATTTCATCGGGTCGGGGCGTCCGGCCCTGGCGATCGATCCGCTGCAGATTGCCGCGGGTGCCGATGTGTCTGCGCAAGCGCTCGAGTGGGCGGCTCCGCTGTTGCAGGACGGACCGGTTCTGATCTATTCGACTGCCGACCCGGCGGCCGTCAAATCGGTGCAGGGCCGGCTCGGCGTCGAAGAGGCGGGCGCCATGGTCGAGCGCGTTATCGCGGCCATCGCGCGCGGGCTGGTGGAGCGCCGCGTGCGGCAGCTCGTCGTCGCGGGCGGCGAGACTTCGGGAGCCTGCATCCAGACCCTCGGGATTGCGCAATTGCAGATCGGCGCGCAGATCGATCCCGGGGTGCCGTGGTGCCATGCCCAGAGCGACGCGGCAGGCGGGGTCGGCCTGCACGTCGCCCTCAAGTCCGGCAACTTCGGGACCGACGATTTCTTCAGCAAAGCCTTTACATTGCTTGGATGAATGAAGCCCAGATCCGCGAGGAAATCTGCCGCGTCGGCCGCAGCCTGTTCGAGAGAGGCTATGTGCATGGCACCGCCGGCAACATCAGCGTGCGGCTCGATGACGGCTTCCTGATCACGCCTACCGAGGCCAGCCTCGGCCATCTTGATCCCTCGCGGCTCGCGAGGCTGGACGGCAACTTGCGGCAGACGCACGGCGATCTCGCGAGCAAGACCATCGCTCTGCATACGCGCATCTACGGAGCAGCGCGCCGCTTTGACCCGGGCACGCGCTGCGTCATTCACACGCACAGCACGCACTGCGTGGCGCTTACGCTCAACGCACCGGGCGCCGAGCTTCTGCCGGCGCTCACGCCCTATTTCGTGATGAAGGTAGGCCACGTGCCGGTGATACCGTATCACCGGCCGGGCGCGCCGGAGGCCGCGGTGCTCGTTGCGCAAACCATTGAGCACTACGGCACGCGGCGCATGCCCATTCGCGCCGTGGTGCTCGAACGGCTCGGGCCCAACGTATGGCACGACTCCCCTGCCGCGGCGATGGCTGCGCTCGAGGAGTTGGAAGAAACGGCAAGGCTCTGGTTCGTCTGCCGCCAATCGCCGCAGCGCGCGCCCGCGCCGCTGGATGAAACACAGATCAATGACCTGCGCCGGAACTTCGGTGCCCGTTGGTGACGACACTATGCTCACCTCCAGCCTCGCCCACTTCGTGTGGCTCGGGCACCCCCTCCCGGGGGCGACACCTGCGGGCCGGCAAAGCCGGTTCCGCGGTGTCTCCCGACGGGGCCGCACGTGACCATTGGAGCCTTTGATGCCTCGATTTGCCGCCAACCTTTCGATGCTCTATCCGGAGCTCGATTTTCTCGATCGCTTCGAAGCCGCTGCCAAGGATGGATTCCGCGCTGTCGAATATCTGTTTCCCTATGCCTACAAGCCGCATGAACTCGCGGCCCGGCTGTCGGCGAACGGGCTCGAACAGGTGCTGTTCAACGGGCCGCCCGGCGATTGGGATCGCGGCGATCGCGGCGTGGCCTGCCTGCCCGGGCGCGAGGCCGAGTTCCGCGAGGGCATCCTGAAGGCAATCGATTACGCGGATGCGCTCAACTGCCCGCGCATCCATGTGATGGCGGGTCTCGTGCCCGACGGTGTGGAGCGCGAGACAGTGCAGCCCGTCTATCTGGACAACCTGCGCTGGGCGGCGGTCCAAGCGGCCAAGGCAGGACGTGACGTGCTCATTGAGCCCATCAACACTCGCGACATCCCGCGCTTCTTCCTGAATCGCCAGGACCATGCGCATGAGATCGTCGACCTGGTCGGCGCGCTCAACGTGCAGGTGCAGATGGATCTCTATCACTGTCAGATTGTCGAAGGCGATGTGGCGATGAAGATCCGCAAGTACTTGCCGGGCGGCCGCGTCGGGCACTTCCAGATCGCCGGCGTGCCCGCGCGGCACGAGCCCGACATGGGCGAGCTGAACTACGGCTATCTCTTCGACGTGATCGACGAAGTCTCGGCGCAATGCGGCTGGAACGGCTGGGTGGGCTGCGAATATCGTCCGCAGCGCGGCGCAGTGGCGGACAGCACTTCCGCAGGCCTCTCGTGGTTGCGTTCCCTGCAAGGCACGTCCCGCGAATGAAGCTCCAGGCGGTACGCATTCCTCCGCGCCTGCGGGCTTTCGAGGCCGGTGAAGACCAGGTGTTCGACGTCGTGCTGGCGGGCGGGCGCGTGACATCGATTGCGCCGACGCAACAAGCCGCGCGCGGCACGCTGCTCAGCGGTCTGGTCGACGCGCACGCGCACATCGACAAGAACTACACCGTGCGAGAGGTGGGCGCGGCCGAGGGCAACCTCTTCGCGGCCATCGGCCGCATGGTCGCGCACCGTGCAAGCTGGACCGCTGAAGGGTTGCGCGCCCGCATGCAGCGGGCGTTGGATGAAGCATGGCGCGGCGGAACGCGCGCGCTGCGCACGCATCTCGACTGGAGCGATGCGGAGGCGCCGACCTCGCTCGCGGTGTTCGAGCGCTTGCGCGACGAGTGGCGCGGCCGCATCGAGCTCCAGTTTGTCTCGCTCACGCCGCTCGACGTGTTCGCCGACGCAAAGACGGGCGACAGCATCGCGCGAAAGGTGAAGCGCGCGGGTGGCGTGCTGGGCGCATTCGTCTATCGCAACGACGGCATCGTGCACAAGCTGGGACGCGTGTTCGATCTTGCGCAGGAGCACGGTCTCGCGCTGGACTTCCATGTCGACGAAGGACTCGATCCCGAGGCGACCGGCCTGCGCACCATCGCGCAGATCGCGATCGCTCATGGCATGCAAGGACGGGTGATGTGCGCCCATGCATGTTCGCTGTCGGTGCAGGACGAGGCGTTTGCCAACCACACGTTGGCCCTCTGTGCGCAGGCGGGCATTCATCTGGTGGCCCTGCCCACCACCAATCTCTATTTGCAAGGCGCCTGGGACCGCACACCCTTGCAGCGCGGCATCACGCGTGTCCGCGAGGCCGCGAGCCGCGGAATTCGCGCCAGTCTTGCCACCGACAACGTGCAGGACGCCTTCTACCCCTATGGCAGCTATGACTTGGTCGAGACCTTCGGCCTCGGCGTGCAGATGGCACATCTCTCGCCCGCGACCGACTGGCTGGACGCAATCACCGTCAGCCCCGCGAAGGCACTCCGGCTTGATTGGGATGGCCGCATCGCGCCGGGCTGCCCTGCAGACATGGTGTTGCTGGCCGCATCGGACGAATATGAACTTCTGGACCCGCGCGGACGTCGACGCACCGTCATCCGCGCCGGCCGCACTTTGGAGAGCATCGCATGAGCATGGGCAAGCCGATGGCGAACTACGCCGCCGCCAAACGGGTCGGTGACTTCGTCTTGATGAGTGGCGTCGTCGCCGTCGACCCCACGACGCGCCGCGCGGTCGCAAGCTATGAAGACATCCCAGAGGCGGCCCGCACGGCGCTGCGCACGCTGGGCTACGCCACCGGACAAATGTCCGTGGACGTCTTCGAGGCGCCGATCGTCGCGCAAAGCTGGTTCGTGCTCGAACGCATTCGCCAGATCGCGGCGGAACATGGCGGCACGATGGATGACGTCGTCAAGCTGGTGCAGTACTTCACCCATCTGCCGAACTACGCGCCGTACAACCGCGTGCGTGGACTGTTCTACCCCGGAGAGCCGCCGGTCAGCACGGTGGTTGAAGTGTCGCGATTCCTGCCGGGGAGCGAGGTCTTGGTGGAGGTGGAGGCGACGATGTATTTGCCGGCGCATTGAGGGTTGGCACCGCGGGCACGGCAACCGTAAGATTTGCGTTCTTGCCCGGAGAAGCATCGTGCCCATCCATCTGAATCACACGATCGTCAAGGCGCGCGATCCGCGTGCGTCGGCGGAATTGCTGGCTGAATTGCTCGGACGCGACGCGCCGGTCCGCTTCGGACCCTTCATCGGCGTGGAAATCGACAACGGCGTCACGCTGGATTTCATGCAGGTCGAGGGTGAGGTCGACTGGCAGCACTACGCGTTTCTCGTGAGCGAGGGTGAGTTCGACGAGATATTCGGCCGCATTCGCGCGCGCGGCATCCGCTATTGGGCAGATCCCGGCCACCATCGACCCGGCCAAATCAATCACGGCGACGGCGGTCGAGGCTTCTACTGGGACGATCCGGACGGCCATAGTCTCGAGATCCTCACCCGTCCGTATGGCAGCAGCAGCGCCAGCAGCGGCTGACCAGACCGCGGCTGCTTCGGATTCGTGGTCCTGCGACGTCCTCGTGATCGGCGCCGGACCGGCTGGCAGCGCCTGCGCCCAGGTGCTCGCAAATGCGGGCTTCGATGTCGTGCTCGCCGACCAGCATGAGTTTCCGCGGGACAAGGTCTGCGGTGACGGCCTGATCCCCGACGCGCATCGCGCCCTCGCGCGGCTTGGTGTTCTCGACGAAGTGCTGGCGCATGCCAGAAGCGCGCAGCATGTCGCGTGCTTCGGGCCTCGGGGAGGCAGGGTGGACGTACCGGCGCGGCTGGCCGTTTTGCCGCGCCGCCAACTGGACGAAATACTTCGCCAGGCGGCGGTCGGGGCCGGTGCGCGCTGGCTACCGTCCGCTCAGTTCGAGGAGCCCTTTCTCGACCCCGAAGCACAAGTTGCTGGCGCGATCTTTTCGATGTCCGGAGGTCTCTCGCGGACAGTGCGTGCGCGCTGGACTGTGCTGGCCACTGGCGCCGGTTCCGGGCCATTGGCGGCGGCCGGCATCTGCGAACGGCGCGCGCCGAGCGGGATTGCGCTTCGGGGCTATATCAAGAACGACGCCATGCTCAACCGTGTGACCGAGTTGCAAGTCGTATGGCATCGCGCGCTTCGGCGAGGCTACGGGTGGATTTTTCCGTGCGCCGGCGGCGTGTTCAATGTGGGTGTCGGCGTGATCGGAAAGACTGACGTCAACCTGCGCCACCTGTTCGACGCCTTCGTGCGGGTCCATCCGCCAGCACGCGATTTGTTGGAAAGCGGGCTGTCGCTCGGACCTCTCAAGGGCGCGCCGCTGCGCTGCTCACTCGATGGCGCGCGCTGGTCTCGGCCCGGGATGCTCGTGGTGGGCGAAGCGGCGGGCAGCACCTATCTCTTTACGGGGGAGGGCATTGGCAAGGCGATGGAGACCGGCATGCTCGCTGCCGATGAGATCGAGGCGCATCGCGACGAACGACTGGGCGATGACGAAGCGCGCAGGCGCTATGAAGCCGCGCTGGGCGCACTGAAGCCGCGCTTCGCCGCTTACGAGCAGGCCAATCGCATCAACAACCATCCGTGGCTGGCCGATCTCTTGATCTGGCGAGCGCGTCATAGCGAAGGAATCAAGACCCACCTGAGTGGTGTGCTGCAGGAAACCCATGACCCAGCCAGCCTCGTGAGCACCATGGGCATCCTGCAACTTCTGCTGCCCCGCTGACGCAGTGACACCGGCGACGACAGGTCGCTCTCACCGCGCGCTCTTGGGGCTCAAATGGCCGAGAGGCAAGGCGTGGCTTGCCTTGACCTCGCCGAGCGAGAAGCTGGTGTGCAGATCCTTGACGTTCGGCAGGTTGATCAGATGCTGCAAGGCGAAGCGCGAGAAGCTGTCCAGGTCCTGCGAAACCACCTGCAGCTCGAAGGTGCCTGTGCCGCTGATGTAGTGGCACGCGATGACTTCCGGCAGCTTGCGAATCGCATCCTCCAGCTTGCGGGTGAGGTCGCCAGTCGTGCGCTCGGTGTCGACGCGCACGAAGGCGAGCACCCCGAGGCCGATCTTGTGCCGGTCGATCTCCGCGTGATACCCCTTGATGAAGCCGGCCTCTTCGAGCGAACGGACCCGGCGCCAGCACGGCGCAGCCGACAGCCCCACGCGCTGCGCAAGCTCGGCGTTGGTGAGTCGTCCATCGGTCTGCAGTTCTTGCAGGATCGCGAGGTCAAACTTGTCAAGACTTTCCATTCTGGCGCATTTTAAGCAAGATCCTTTCAAGATCGGGCCTTGAGCGGGCAAAGAACGCAAACACCTGTCGTCACAGCAGGCATACACTTTGCGTGATGATGGCCGAGAGGCACCCGACCCGGATGCTTCGCAAGCCACGCCCACAAGGCACAGCCAACTGGTCACTTGGAGACAACCGATGAATGCCCCGCTGCCCGAGCACATCCGCAAAGCCCTGGAAACGGTCACGCTCGACGACAAATATTCACTCGACTATGGCCGCGCTTTCATGAGCGGCGTGCAAGCGCTGGTCAAGCTGCCGATGCTCCAGCGATTGCGCGACCAGCAGCAGGGCAAGAACACGGCCGGCTTCATCAGCGGCTATCGCGGCTCGCCGCTCGGCGGCTACGACCAGGCGCTATGGAAGGCCAGCAAGTTCCTCAAGGAACAGAACATCGTCTTCCAGCCAGGCGTCAACGAAGAACTGGCGGCCACCGCGCTGTGGGGTACACAGCAACTCGGCTTCTCGCCCGCGGGCACGAATAAGTTCGATGGCGTCTTCGGGATCTGGTACGGCAAGGGCCCCGGCGTGGACCGTTGCTCCGACGTCTTCAAGCACGCCAACATGGCCGGCACCACGCCCTGGGGCGGCGTCATCGCCGTGGCTGGCGACGATCACATCTCCAAGAGCTCGACTGCGGCGCACCAGAGCGATCACATCTTCAAGGCGTGCGGCACGCCGGTGTTCTTTCCCGCGAACGTTCAGGACATTCTCGACCTCGGCATTCATGCATTTGCCATGAGCCGCTTCGCCGGCATCTGGTCGGGCATGAAGACGATCCAGGAAATCGTCGAATCCAGCGCCACGGCAATGATCGACCCCGAGCGCGTCGAGATCGTGACGCCCACCGACTTCCAAATGCCGCCCGGTGGTTTGCACATCCGGTGGCCCGACCATGCGCTGGAGCAGGAAGCGCGGTTGATGCACTACAAGTGGTACGCCGCGCTGGCGTACATCCGCGCGAATCGGCTCAATCACAACGTGATCGAGGGTCCTCACGATCGCTTCGGCATCATGGCCAGCGGCAAGGCGTTCAACGACACGCGCCAGGCCTTGATCGACCTCGGCCTGGACGATGCGGCCTGCCGGCAGCTTGGAATCCGGCTGCACAAGGTGGCCGTGGTGTGGCCGCTCGAAGCGCAGCTCACCCGCGCATTTGCGACGGGTCTGCAGGAAATCCTGGTGGTCGAGGAAAAGCGCCAAGTCATCGAATACCAGCTCAAGGAAGAGCTCTACAACTGGCGCGCCGACGTGCGGCCCAACGTGGTCGGCAAGTTCGACGAAGGCGAAGTGCACCATGCGGAGGGCTACTCCGGCGGCGAATGGTCGATGCCCAATCCGACTGCGCACACGCTGTTGCGCTCGAACGCGGACCTGAACCCGGCGATGATCGCCAAGGCCATTGCCCAGCGTCTGAAGAAGACCGGCATCCTCGCCGCCGCGGGTGCGGACATGGGTGCGCGCATCGACGCGCAGCTGGCCATCCTCGAAGCCAAGGAACGCGCCATGGCCGCGCCGCAGACGATCGCCATGGCCGACGCGACGCGCCAGCCGTGGTTCTGCTCGGGCTGTCCGCACAACACCAGCACCGTGGTCCCGGAAGGCTCCCGTGCCATGGCCGGCATCGGTTGCCATTTCATGGCCACGTGGATGGACCGCTCGACCATCGGCTTCACACAGATGGGCGGCGAGGGCGTGCCTTGGGTGGGCCAGCAGCCCTTCACGACGGACCAGCACATCTTCGCCAACCTGGGCGACGGCACGTACTTCCACAGCGGGCTCCTGGCCATTCGCCAGAGCATCGCGGCCGGCGTGAACATCACCTACAAGATCCTCTACAACGACGCGGTCGCCATGACCGGCGGGCAGCAGGTCGGCGAGCGGCCCGAGGGGCACTCGGTGCTGCAGATCGCGGAGAGCCTGCATGCCGAGGGCGCCGTGAAGGTCGTCGTGGTCACGGACGAGCCGGAGAAGTACGAGGGCGTGACAGTGCCCGGCGAGAACGTCAAGGTGCGCCATCGCGACGAGCTGGATGCGATTCAGCGCGAGTTCCGCGAGATCAAGGGCACGACGGCGATCATCTATGACCAGACCTGCGCGACCGAGAAGCGTCGCCGCCGCAAGCGGGGCACTGCTGTCGATCCGGCCAAGCGCGTCGTCATCAACGAACTCGTCTGCGAGGGTTGCGGCGACTGCAGCGTGCAGAGCAATTGCCTGTCGGTCGAGCCGCTCGAAACCGAATTCGGCCGCAAGCGCGCGATCAACCAGAGCACCTGCAACAAGGACATGAGCTGCCTCAAGGGCTTCTGCCCGAGCTTCGTCACCGTCGAAGGCAGCCAGCTCAAGAAGAAGTCGAAGAGCAAGGGAGCGGCGCCGATCGAACTTGGTGCGCTGGCGGAGCCTTCGGTTCCCGCGCTCGGCGGCGGACAGGTGTGGGGCATCGTGGTCGCCGGCGTGGGCGGCACTGGCGTGATCACCATCGGGCAGTTGCTCGGGATGGCGGCCCACATCGAGGGCAAGGGCATCGTCACGCAGGATGCTGCCGGACTCGCCCAGAAGGGCGGCGCCACCTGGAGCCACGTGCTGATCGGCAATACACAGGACGACATCCGCACGACACGCGTCGGCACGGCGGCTGCCGACCTGATCCTGGCCTGCGATCCATTGGTGAGCGTGAACGCCGAGACGATGGCGCGTATGCGCGAAGGGCGCACGCACGTGGCACTCAATAGCCACAGCAGTCCGACGGCCGCTTTCGTGCGCAACGCCAACTGGCAGAACCCGCAGGACACTTGCGCCGCCGAGATCGCGCGCGCCGTTGGCGACGATGCCGTGGGCGCATTCGATGCCGACGCCGCGGCCACTTCGCTGATGGGCGACAGCATCTACGTGAACCCGATGATCCTGGGCTACGCGTGGCAGAAGGGCTGGGTTCCGCTCGAGCACGCGTCGCTGATGCGCGCGATCGAACTCAACGCCGTGGCTGTCGACAACAACAAGGCTGCCTTCGAATGGGGCCGCCAGGCCGCACAGCGGCCTGCCGAACTGCAAAAGCGTGTCCAGCCAGGCCACGTCATCGAGTTCAAGAAGCGCGATTCGGTCGACACGCTCGTCGCGCGGCGAGTGGAATTCTTGACGGACTACCAAAACGCCGCTTACGCCGAACAGTACAAGGCCTACGTTGCCAAGGTGCAGAAGGCAGAAGCCGCGTTGGGCAAGACCAGCCTGAGTGAAGCCGTCGCGCGCTATCTGTTCAAGCTGATGGCCTACAAGGACGAATACGAAGTCGCCCGCCTGCACACCGACCGCAGTTTCCTCGAGCGCATCGAGGGCATGTTCGAGGGCGAGATGGGCAAGGATTACAAGCTGAACTACCACCTCGCGCCGCCCATCATCGCCAAGAAAAACGCGAAGGGCGAACTGCAAAAGCAGAAGTTCGGCCCTGCCATGCTGACCGGCTTCAGGGTCCTCGCGAAGCTGAAGGGCTTGCGCGGAACGGCGCTGGACATCTTCGGCCGCACCGAGGAACGCAAGACCGAGCGCGCCCTGATTGGCGAATACCGCGCGAGCATCGACGAAGTGCTCGCCGGGCTGGACGCGGCCAATCACGCAGCCGCGGTCGAGATTGCCAGTTTGCCGGAGCAAATCCGCGGCTACGGGCACGTGAAGGATCGCAACCTGGCTGCCGCGCGCGTCCGCTGGGCCGACCTGATGGCCAAGTGGCGCAATCCGCAGGCTGCGAAGGTCGCTGCTTAGCGTCTCGCGCTGGGGAGGGCGAAGCCAGCCCTCTGATTGAAAGACCCGGAATCGGCTTTGCCGGGCTGCCGGTGTGGGCGCGGGCAACCCCTACAATCCCCGGTGCTGTGCGCGGCCAGGCCCCGCGCTGCGCGGCCTGTTTGACTGGGCCGCGGACCCGCGGGCCCTCCTGTATTCATGTACGGGAGGCCGGCGCTCTTATTTCTTCCCTCTGCTGGAGACTCCCTTGTTCATTTCCTCTGCTTTCGCCCAGACCGCACCTGCCGCCGGAGGCAGCGACATGATGTCCTCGCTCGGCAGCATGTTGCCGCTGGTCCTGATGTTCGTGGTGCTGTATTTCGTCATGATCCGTCCGCAGATGAAGCGCCAGAAAGAAGCGCGCGCCATGATCGAGGCGCTGGCCAAGGGCGACGAAGTCGCAACGTCCGGCGGCATCCTCGGCAAGATCACCCAGATCGGCGAGCAATACCTGACCATCGAAGTTGCCAAGGGCGTCGAAGTGCAGATCCAGCGCAGCGCCGTCGTGCAGGTCCTTCCCAAGGGCGCAATAAAGTAATGGCTCCCCCCCCAGGTTGCGCGCACTTCGTGTCGCTTCGCCTACCCCCTACCGGGGGCAACACCGGCGGCCCCGCGGAGCCGGTTCCGCGGTGTTTCACCAACGGGCCTGGCTTCGCCGGCCTATTCCAATGAGCAGTGACTTTTTTTCCCATCGGCTGCGCTCAGCGCGCCCCACGTTCGTGGGCTGCCGTGGAACCGGCTTCGCCGGGCCACTGGCAGCGCCCCCGGTAGGGGGTAGGCGCAGCGACACGAAGTGCGCGAAGCCTGGGGGCGAGTAATAGACATGAACCGATATCCGGTCTGGAAGTACGCGGTCATCGTGATCGTGTTGCTCGTGGGGCTGATCTATGCCCTGCCCAATTTCTTTGGCGAGGCACCTGCGGTGCAGGTGTCGGCGGCCAAGTCGACCAGCAAGGTCGACGCCAGCACCCAGGCCCGAGTCGCGGAGGCGCTCAAGGTGGCCGGGCTGGCGCCGGACTTGTTGACGCTTGATGCCACTTCGGTGCGGGCGCGGTTCACCAACACCGACGATCAACTCAAGGCACGCGATGTGCTCCAGCATGCACTGGTGCCCGATCCAAGCGATCCGCCCTATGTGGTTGCGCTCAACCTGCTGTCGCGTTCGCCGTCCTGGCTGACGGCGCTGCACGCCTTTCCGATGTACCTGGGCCTCGACCTTCGCGGCGGGGTCGACTTCCTGCTGCAAGTCGACATGAAGGGCGCCATGGACAAGCGGGCGGAGTCGTTCGCGAGCGACATCCGCACGGGGCTGCGCGACAAGAATGTGCGCGGCACTTCGGTCACGCGCGTCGACCAGACCGTCGAAATGCGATTCCGCGACGCCGCAGGCCTGCAAGCGGCCAAGGCCTTGTTGCAGGACCAATTCCCCGACCTCACGGCGGTCGAGAGCCAGGACGGCACCGACTTCAAGCTGACCGCGACCATCAAGCCTGAAGCCGCACGGCGACTGCAGGACGCGGCGCTCAAGCAGAACATCACCACGCTGCACAACCGGATCAATGAACTCGGCGTAGCCGAACCGGTGATCCAGCAGCAGGGGCTGGACCGCATCGTGGTGCAGTTGCCCGGTGTCCAGGACACGGCCAAGGCCAAGGACATCCTGGGCCGCACCGCCACGCTCGAGATGCGACTTGTCGACGAAAGCGCGGAAGGCCGCGCGGCTGAAATGGGCACAGGGCCGGTGCCCTTCGGCTCCGAAAAATTCCTCGATCGCCAGGGCCGGCCCGTGATCGTCAAGAAGCAAGTGCTGGTGACGGGAGAGAACCTCACCGACGCGCAACCCGGCTTCGATTCGCAAACCCAGCAGCCGAAGGTCGACCTGACGATGGACGCCAAGGGCGGCCGCATCATGCGCGACGTCAGCCGCGAGAACTATCGCAAGCGCATGGCGATGCTGATCTTCGAAAAGGGCAGGGGCGAAGTGCTCACGGCGCCTTCGATCAACGGCGAACTCGGCAATCGGTTCCAGATCTCGGGATCGATGAGCGTCGTCGAAGCCAACGACCTCGCGCTGCTGCTGCGCGCCGGTTCGCTGGCCGCGCCGATGGAAATCATCCAGGAGCGCACCATTGGCCCGAGCCTGGGCGCCGACAACATCAAGAAGGGTTTCGACAGCGTCATGTATGGCTTCATCGCCATCATGGTGTTCATGTGCATCTACTACGCGCTCTTCGGCGTGTTCTCGTCGATTGCACTTGCGGTCAACCTGTTGCTGCTGGTGGCGGTCCTCTCGATGCTCCAGGCAACGCTGACTTTGCCCGGCATCGCGGCCATGGCGCTCGCCATCGGCGTTGCAATCGACTCCAACGTCCTGATCAACGAACGCATCCGCGAGGAATTGCGCAGCGGAGCCTCGCCGCAGGCGGCCATCCATGCTGGCTATGACCGCGCATGGGGCACGATTCTCGATTCGAACGTGACCACGCTCATTGCCGGCATTGCGCTGCTGGCTTTCGGATCAGGTCCGATCCGCGGCTTCGCCGTGGTGCACTGCATCGGTATCGTCACGTCGATGTTCTCAGCCGTGTTCTTCTCACGCGGACTCGTCAACTTCTGGTACGGCAGCAAGAAGAAGCTCAAGACCCTGTCGATCGGCACCGTTTGGAAGCCGGCCAACCAGGCCGCTGCGGACGCGAAATAAGGGGCACCAAAAATGGAGTTCTTCCGAATCCACAAGACGATCCCGTTCATGCGCCACGCGCTGGTGCTGAACGCGATCTCTCTCATCACGTTCCTGCTGGCGGTGTTCTTCCTGTTGCATCGCGGGCTCCACCTGTCGGTCGAATTCACGGGCGGCACGGTGATGGAAGTCGCCTACCAGCAGTCCGTCGACGTCGGCAAGGTGCGCGAAACGATTTCGACGCTCGGCTATCACGACGTGCAGGTGCAGAACTTCGGCACTTCGCGGGACGTACAGATTCGATTACCAGTGCAAAAGGGCCAGACCTCGGCCCAGCAGAGCACCCAGGTCATTGACGCCCTCAAGGCCGCCGACGCTTCGGCGACGCTGCGCGGCACCGAGTTCGTCGGCCCGCAAGTTGGCGAAGAGCTCACCACCAACGGCCTCAAGGCGCTTGGGATGGTGGTGGTCGGCATCATGATTTATCTGGCGTTCCGCTTCGAATGGAAGTTCGCCCTCGCGACCGTACTGGCGAACCTGCACGACGTGGTGATCATCCTGGGGTTCTTCGCCTTCTTCCAGTGGGAGTTCTCATTGGCGGTGCTCGCGGCCGTGCTGGCTGTGCTGGGCTATTCGGTGAACGAGTCAGTAGTCATCTTCGACCGGGTCCGCGAGAACTTTCGCCGCTATCGCAAGATGAACACGCGCGAAGTCATCGACAACGCCATCACGTCCACGATCAGCCGCACCATCATCACCCACGGGTCCACGCAGCTCGTGGTGCTATCGATGTTCTTTTTCGGCGGTCCCACGCTGCACTACTTTGCGCTGGCCCTGACGATCGGCATTCTTTTCGGCATTTATTCGTCGGCCTTCGTGGCGGCCGCCATCGCCATGTGGCTGGGCGTGAAGCGCGAGGACCTCGTGAAAGGTCCGATCAAGCGGGAAGGGGATCCGGACGATCCGAATGCCGGCGCAACAGTTTGAGCGTTCAAGTTTTGGCCCGGCACGTGTGTTGCGTTGGGGTTGCCGAGCATTGCCGGCTCTTGTGCGCTTACGTTTCCCGATGCAAGCTCGCGCGATAGCTCAATTGAATCCATAGCATCCTGTTCATCCATGCCCACGCGGTCCCACGCATCCTCCCTCCAACTTTCCCGCGAGACGCGCGAGCGTTTCGTCGCCGCCACCGAGGGAGTGATTGGGCCGGTGGCCCATGCGGTTCAGGAGCGGCTGGTCGCGCTGGCCGCACAGGTCGGCAATGCACGTGAAATGCAGGAGAACCGGGACGGCTTCCTGGCGTTCCAGGCACACGGTGCGGGTTGGGTGACGGAATCACGCGCTGCATGGCGAAAGGCGCTGGCAAGCGGTGCTTCGGGCGTCTCGATCTCCAATTCGCTGTCGCGCCTCGAGTTGATCGGCGATGAAGTCGTCGAAACCGGCATCCTTTCATCGCGGCTTGCGCAGTCCATCCAGGACAAGGCCAGCTTCGAACTGAACGACCTGCGCTTGCGCATCCAGCATCTCGAAGGGACTCACGAGCTCGATCCGAAGGACGTCCTGAAGCCCGAGACCCTGGCGAAGGTGCTGGTCGGCCAATGGCTGGCGGCCGGCTTGAGTCGCGAGCTCTGGAACAGGGTGCAGGAGCAGGTGCAGGCGCACATGGTCGACGCCGTCGTCAAGGCTTACAAGGAGGCCAACGCCTTCCTGGTGGCAAGTGACGTGATGCCGGAGATCGACCTCAAGAGCTTCGTCCGGCGGACGGGCTCGGTCACCTCGGGTGCTGCTGCGCTCGGGGGCGGTTTTTCGGGTTCGCATGCCGGCAGCGCATCAATGGGGATCGCCCAGCAAGCGCAGCCCGGTCGCGGCGGCTTTGGCGTCCCACCCGGCAGCTTCGCTCCGGCGGCCATTGGTGTAGGCATGGGCCGTGGAGCAAGCGCGCAGGGTGCTGCCGGAGGCGACACGATGCTTGTGACGGGCGGCTCGCCGCTGCTGCTGGCACGTCAGCGCGCCCAGGGCGTGTTGCTTAATCTGAAGCGGTTCGTGACGGCGCGTATCGGTGGCGACATCACCCAGCAGAGGACGCCCGGCAGTGGCGGCGAATTGATGGGCGGCGGTGCCGGCGGTCTTGGCGGCGGGGCGGGTGGCGGCATGGGCGGGCCCGCCTTCGCGGCCGCTATCGCCGATGCGGAGGCAGCCTATCAAGTCGCGGCCTCGCAGTATGTCGTGGGCGATCACGCTGCTGCCGTTCACAACGCATCGAGCGAACTGAGAAGGCGCAGCACCGAGCTGAAGAAGAAGGCTCCCACGACCGCGGACAAGGCAACCGTGGAGATCGTCGCGCTGATGTTCCAGGCGATTCTGGCCGAGGAGCGCATCCCGTTTTCGGCGCGCGTCTGGTTTGCGAGGCTCCAGATGCCGGTCCTGCGAGTGGCCATTGCCGAGCCTGAGTTCTTCGGCACGCTGCAGCATCCGGCGCGGATGCTGATCGACCGCATGGGATCGTGCGTGATGGGCTTCGATGCCGCCGCCATTTCCGGCAGTGCACTGGAGGGCGAGATCCGCCGTGTCGTGCAGGTGATCGAGCAATATCCTGAAACCGGCCAGCGCGTGTTCAAGCTGGTGTTCGACGAATTCGTCGCCTTCCTCAACAAGTACCTCACCCAAAGCGACACCACCCAGAAGGTGATGAGCGTGGCGCAGCAGGTCGAGCAGAAGGAGACGATGGCGATCCAGTACACCATCGAGTTGCGCAAGATGCTCAACGACATGCCGGTGCGCGAGGAGATCCGCGAGTTCCTGTTCAAGGTCTGGGCCGAGGTGCTGGCCATTGCCGCGCTGCGCTATGGGCCGCAAGACGAGCAGACGGTCACGCTCAAGCGTTCTGCATCCGATCTCGTGTGGGCAGCGAGCGCGAAGCCGAACCGCAACGACCGCACGCGCGTCATCCAGGATCTCCCGAAGCTCCTTCAGCGCCTGCGCCAGGGCATGACGCTGCTGGGCATCGTCGGCGAACCCCAGGAAGCGCACATCAAGACCATCGGTGCGACCCTGTCCGATGCCTTCATGTCGAAGACCGAGGCGATCCCGCAGGCAAAGATCGAAGCCATGGCCAAGCGACTGGCCAACCTCGAGGATTTCGTGTCCGACGAAGGCGCGACCGACCTTCCGCTCGACGCCGCAAGCATCGAGCTCCTGCTCGGCGTCGATGCCGCTTCCATCGAGATAGTGCCCGACACCGGCACCAAGGTCAGCGAAGACATGCTCGCCTGGGCCCACGAACTTCAGGTCGGCAACTGGTTCATGCTCGACCACAACGACCGAGTGAGCCAAGTCCAATTCGTCTGGCGCAGCGACCGCAAGCAACTGCACCTCTTCGCCTCCAGCGACGGCCGCAGCTTCCTCATCCAGGTCGGAAGGCTGGCCTCCTACCTCCAAGCCGGCCTCCTCGTCCCCGCCGAGGAAGAAACACTCACCGTGCGCGCCACCCGCGAAGCCCTCGCCAAGCTAGACGCCAACCCCGAACGCCTGCTGAACTAACGCCGGCTCAAGCTCCGGCAGCGGAAAGGCGAAAGGACACGAACGCGCGAGCCCTGGGGGACGAGCAACAGGAATACCGCGGAACCGGCTTAGCCGGGCCGCTGGTATTGCCCCCGGTCAGGGGGTGGAGAGCGACACGAAGTGCGCGAGCCTGGGGGCGAGCAACAGCTAATCGAGCAACAGCTAATGCGCGACGCGCGCCCTGCTGTCATCGCAGAGCTCGTCGAGCACTAGCGCATCGGGCTCGACCCCGGTGCTCCAATGCACCATCAACACGATGATCTTGAGTTCATCGATCGAAAGCGGTTCGCTGGGTGTCGCCATCGCGCGTTCGATCACGATTTCTCGCATGCCCGCCGGCAGGACCCCGGAAGATTCCAGAAAGCTGATGAAGCCGAGGCATTCAGCGCCGATGTGGTCCTGCTCGATGATCGAATAGACGCGGATCGAATCCGGAGACGGAGCCATCACGTCATCGCTGCGGGTTCGAACCGTGACAGTGGCGGTGGTCTTGTCTGCGTGCCTGCTGAGCTGGATGCCCTGCGTCGCCAGGCTGAGGCCGTCGAGCCATTGCAACGCGTCGCGGATCTCTTCGGCGTCGAAACCTTGCGCACTGAGCTTTCGACCCAACTGCTCGGGCTCGGGGCACGCGTCGCCGCGCCAGTAGTTTTCGTAGACAAACACGAGCACTTCGAACATGGGTTCAATATAGCCCAGGCACGCGCTCAAAAGTTGCGCGGACACGACGATATCCAAGCCGCTCGTCCGCGCGGCCGCGAGATCGGTCAGCCAGCCGCAATGCGCTGGAACAATCCTCCAGGCAAGCGCGCGATGCGGCCGTCCAGCTCGAGTTCGAGCAGACGGGCCTGAAGCTCTGCCGCGCTGTAGCCGGTGCGCGCACAGAGCGCATCGAGACTCACCGGATCGAAGCCCATCTCCCCCAGCAAACCAGGCTCGTTCGCACCTTCAGATTCCGATGGAGACGATGGCTGAGCCAACGCGGACGACGCCGCGGATGCATCGAAGTGCAGTTCCTCGAGCACGTCGGCGACGGATTCGACGAGCTTTGCGCCTTGGCGGATCAACGCATGGCAACCGCGCGATTGGGGCGAGTGGATCGAGCCGGGTATCGCGAACACCTCCCTGCCCTGCTCCGCCGCGAGCCGCGCGGTGATCAGCGAACCCGACCGAAGCGCCGCCTCCACGACCAGCGTCCCGCGAGACAGCCCCGCGATGATTCGATTGCGCTTGGGGAAGTTCTGATTGAGCGGCGGAGTGCCGAGCGAATATTCGCTCACGATCAGGCCTTGCGCCGCGATGCGGTGGGCGAGTTCGCGATGCCGGGCGGGGTAGACGCGGTCCAGTCCCGTGCCCACCACCGCGACCGTTGCCAGTCGATCGGGTCCGCCGCCCGCCTCCAGTGCGCCGGCGTGCGCTGCGCCGTCGACGCCGAGAGCGAGGCCGGACACGACAGGGATGCCTGCTTCTCCGAATGCTCGCGCAAAGGCGCGCGCAGTCTCCGCACCCTGCGCGGTCGGGTTGCGGCTGCCTACCATCGCAATGCTGTGGCCCAACTGCGTCAGGTCGAACGCAGGCGCGCCCAGCAGGTAGAGCATCAGCGGGGGATCGGCTGTTTCGAGCAGTGGCTTCGGATAGCCCGCGTCGGCGAGCGTCACGATCCGCCGCACGGCGCCTTGCTCTTCAGAGCCTTGAAGCCAGTCCCAAGTCTGGTCGAGTGCGCTGGGGAATGTGGGCGCCTGCTGAAGCAGCGCATCGGCCTGGACCGGCGTGACGACTTGCTGCAGTGCTTCGCGGGACTGCGCGAAAACGCCTGAAGGCAAGCCGAACGCCGCGAGCAACTTGCGACCGGCAACGTTGCCGATGCCGGGTGTCAGTGCAAGACGCAGCCAGCCTGCGAGTTCCTCACGTTCCACGCGATGTCGAGCGCGGCGTCACGGGTTGACCAGCAGGTCGCCGGGCTTCGGCGCATCGCTGATTTCGAGCACCAGCGCATAGGAGGCTTTTTCGAACGGCCGGAACACCATCAGCAAGCCAATGCGCTCATTGGGCAGCTTGACCACTTGCTTGCCTGAATAGTCGGGGTTCGACGCACGGTCGACGACGGTGTCGCCGTTCTTGAGGATGGCAAGCACATGGCCCGCTTCGATGCCGTCGCGCGTTCCCTTGTTGATCACGACCACCTGGTTCTGAGCCACGTATTGCACCGCATTGCCGTAAACGGAAACGATGCGTCCGTTGATCAGTTGTTCAGGCGCACGAGGCGCGTAGCTCAGCAACTGTCGCTGGGGTTCTGGCAAGAGACGATCGCCGGCGCGCATTTCCTCGCGTGCCGCAGTGATGTCGATGGTGGCCGGGACGATGTTCGTCACTTCCTTGCCGTCGACCAACTGGCTTTCGACCGACTGGCTGCGCATGAGCTGTGCCCTGCCCAAATAAGCTGCTTCGTAGCCGAGCAGTTCGCCGGTGGCGGGGTCGGTCAGCGGCGTGGCGTTGCGGAAGACTCTGAAGGTCTGGATCGGGCCAGCAGTCTCGATCAGTGCCGAATTGATGTCGCCCAGCGCATAGGCACGATCGCCACGGGCCAGGAGCACGCGGCTGTCATTGCCCGCGACGACGTGCGGTGCACTGTTGAGCGTGTTCTGGTCGATGATGATCGGTTCGCTGAGATACGGCTCGATCAGGCTCGGATTGAGTGTCGGCAGTGCCATGCCCGAGAGCGACTCGTAGCGCGTGCGCGGCGACAGCTTGACCGTGCCGTCGGCGGCGCCGCCACGACGGGTGGTCAGGCGAGCGCGGCCGTTGGTCTTGTCCAGATAGAGCACTTGGCCCGGATAGATGCGGTGTGGGTTCGAGATCTCGCTGATGTTCATGCCCCAGAGCTCGGGCCAGCGCCAGGGACTGCGCAAATAGAGACGCGAAATCGCCCAGAGCGTGTCGCCCGGCTTGACGGTGTATTCGTCCGGCGCATTGGGAGCCAGTTCGCTCACTGGGATGCCGGCTTGTGCCGTTTGTTGGGCTGTGGCGCGCTGTTGCGGCGTGATCGGATAGTTTTGCGCGGAAGCCGTGGTGGCTCCCATGCCCAAGGCAGCGAGGGCTGTCAGCGTGGCGAAAAGGCTGGGACGCAGGTGTTCTTTGATTCGGAATTTATTCATGTTTAATGGTGTGCACACACTGCGCCACGCAGAACGTACGAATCCTCACAATTTGCTACGAATTTTGCGCTGAAGCCCTAGATTGGGCAATGTATATCCCCCGCCTCACATTCACGCGTCGCGGAAATGGCGAAAATAGCGACAACTTTTCCTCGCTTTCATGGCAAAACGAACCATTTTGAGTTACCCCGATGCGCGACTGCATACGGTGGCGAAACCAGTGCAAGGCGTCGACGCACGCATCAAGGCCCTCGTTGCCGACATGCTCGAGACCATGTACGACGCCAACGGCATCGGTCTCGCGGCCACCCAGATCGACGTGCATGAGCGCCTCGTCGTGATCGATGTTTCGGAAGAGCGAGACAAGCCGCTCGTGCTGATCAATCCGGAAATCGTCTGGGCGAGTGACGACAAAGTCCTCAACGAAGAGGGTTGCCTGTCCGTACCCGGCATCTACGACGGCGTCGAGCGCTCGACGGCCGTCCGCGTGACCGCACTGGATGCCCAGGGCGAGCTGCAGAAAATCGAGGCCGAGGGTTTGCTGGCGGTATGCATTCAGCATGAACTCGATCACCTCTTGGGCAAGGTTTTCGTCGAATACCTGTCGCCCCTGAAGCGCAACCGCATCAAGAGCAAGCTGCTCAAGCAACAACGCGAGGACCAGAAGGTCGAGCAGCGCGAAGGACGGCGTTGATGAGGAATCGCCGCTGGATCTTGCCGCTGGCACTAGTCGTGGCCCTGGCCGGCTGCGCAAGCGATCCGACACGGACCCCGCTGGGCGCATCGCGGGCGCAGGTTCTGCAGCAAGTGGGAACACCCACTGCGACCTATCCTTTGCCAGGCGGCGGAGAACGGCTTCAGTACTCGCGGGCGCCGATGGGTTTCGAAGTCTCCAACATCGACATCGATGCCAGTGGGCAAGTGATTTCCGTGCGGCAGGAGCTTTTCGAGGGCTTGTTCGGCAGCACGATCAAGCCTGGCGAGTGGCGCGTGCCTGACGTGCTGCGCACCTACGGACGTCCCTTCGACATCACGCGCGTGACCTCGTTCGACGGAGACGTCTGGAGCTGGCGCTACAAGCACCTGAACCAGCGGCGTTTTCTGTACATCTACGTCTCTCCAGATGGTGTGGTCGACCACTACAACACCGGCGACGACCTGACCCAAGAGCTGATCAACCGGTGAGCGCCGCATGAAGGTCGCGTTCGCGGGGACACCCGAGTTTGCGCGCGTCGCGCTGGAAGCGATTGCGGCTGAGCCTAGGTTCGAGATCGTCCTGACACTGACCCAGCCCGACCGCCCGGCCGGCCGCGGCATGAAGCTGCATGCATCGCCGGTCAAGCAGTTCGCAATCAGCCGCGGCTGGCGGGTGGCACAGCCACGCAGCTTGCGGCTGGACGGCAAGTACCCGGACGATGCCGCTGCCGCGCGCGACGCCATCGCCGAAGCGAAGCCTGACGTGATGGTCGTTGCCGCCTACGGGCTCATCCTGCCGCAATGGGTGCTCGATGCGCCGCGGCTCGGCTGCCTCAACATTCATGCGAGCCTCTTGCCGCGCTGGCGCGGCGCGGCACCGATCCACCGCGCGATCGAGGCGGGAGATGAAGAGACTGGCGTCACCATCATGCAGATGGACGCGGGCCTCGACACCGGCGACATGCTGTTGCGCGAGTCGATCGCGATCGGCAACGACACGACCTCGCGGCTGCACGACCGACTCGCAGCGATGGGCGGTCGCCTGATCGTGCAAGCATTGAAGCAAGCCGAAGCGGGAACGCTCCGCGCCGAGCGGCAACCCGCCGAAGGCGTGACCTACGCGCACAAGGTCGAGAAGAGCGAGGCGCAGGTTGAGTGGTCACTCGATGCGGCCACCATCGTGCGCCGTATCCGGGCCTTCGATCCCTTCCCGGGTGCGACCAGCACGCTGGACGGCGAAAGCGTCAAGCTCTGGGCCGCCCGGAGCAGGGCCGAAGCTCCCGGTGAAGCGCCGGGGACGGTCCTCGCTGTCACGCCAGACGGCATCGCCGTCGCCGCCAGGGATTCCGTGGTCGTGATTTCCGAACTGCAGCGCGCCGGCGGCAAGCGCCTGCCGGTCGCCGATTTCCTGCGTGGCTTCGATGTGAAGCCCGGCCAGGTTTTCGGCTGATGTTTCTCTCGACGTCCATTCGGAGCCGGCCGGAGTTTCGCGAAGGCTTGCGCGACATGTTGCCCGTCGCTCTCGGCATCGGCGCCTGGGGCCTCATGACCGGCGTGTCGATGCTCCAGTCGGGCATGAGCCTCTTCGAGTCGATCGCTATGACGGTGCTCGTCTATGCGGGCAGCTCGCAACTGGCCGCCATTCCGCTCCTGATCGCGGGCGCTCCGGCGTGGGTGATCCTGGCCACGAGCTTCTGCGTCAATCTGCGCTTCGTGGTCTTCAGCCTTCACCTGCGGCCCTATCTCATGCACATGCCGCGCTGGCGTCGCATGACCCATGGCTATCTCACGGCCGACATGAGCTATGCGCTTTTCACCCGGAAGTACCCGCGCCCGCCGGAATCGGCCGCCGAGCAGCGCGGGCAGGAGGCCTATCTCACAGGCAACTATTGCGTGACTTGGGTGGCGTGGATGGTGCTGAGCCTCGTCGGCATCTTGCTCGCGAACATGATCCCGCAAAGCTGGGGGCTGGGCTTCGCCGGCGTGCTGAGCCTGGTGGCGATCGTTTGCTCGATGGCGAGCACGCGTCTGCGCGTGCTGGCCGTGCTGATTGCGGGGGTCACCGCCGTCGCGGCATATGCATTGCCGCTCAAGCTCAACATCGTCGCCGGCATCGGGGTCGCGGTGCTGCTGTGTTTCTGGCTCGAGAAGCAGTTTGGACTCGATCCGGACGCGGAGGATGACAAGTGAACGTGGGGACAGGCCAGACCGATTGGTGGACGCTTGCGGTGATCCTCGGCATGGCCGGCGTCACGGTCTTGACGCGCTGCTTCTTCTTCATCCTCGATCGGCCCTGGGGTCTGCCGGAGTGGGCCCACCGCGCTTTGCACTACGCCCCCGCCGCCGCGCTTGCCGCAGTGATCATTCCCGAAATCGTGATGACGCAAGGCCACCTGACCTCTACGTTGCACGACGCGAGGCTCTATGGCGCCGTGGCCGGCACTGCCTACTTCTTTTGGCGGCGCGGCGTGCTGGGGACGATGCTCGCCGGGATGGCGGTCTATCTGCCGCTGCACCTCGGCTTGGGCTGGTAACCGGCCACAGGATTCGTGCGGATGAGCGACCTCATTCAGCGTACACGAGTGCGGCGCGGATGGCGGCTGCAATGCTTGCTGGCGTAGGTTCAGTCAGCAGCGCGGCGCGGTAGGCGTCCGGACGCACGAGGCACAGGCTGCCCGGCGTTGCATTCCCAAGGTGCCGCGCCAGCATCTCATCCGGCTGCAGCGTCGGAAGCCCGCTGTTGCCGCCGATTGCCACGAGCCGCACAGGCAATGAAGTGACGGCGTCGGCCGCTGCGTCCGCTTCCGCGCGCGTGGGCGCGAACCAGAGGCCGAGGCAATGCGAGCCCTCGTCCAGCAACTCCATCAACGTGGTCGACGTACCATCATGGCGGCGCAGCGGCAGGTTCTGCACGGTCCTTCCACCCTCCGGCAGATGAGGCGCCACCGGATATTCGTTGGCTACTGACATTCGGCCCGTGTTGACGAGTGTGCGAGCGAATGCATGGCGCGACGCCAGTGCCATCACCGCGCGGCGCAGCATGTGCTCGGCCGGCGACCGCGGTGCGAGAAAGCGCGCCGAGCGGCTCGTGACGCGCAGGTTCTCCGCAGCGGCGTGCCTTCGCTCGGCATCGTAGGTGTCGAGCAGGGCGTCGCCAGCCAAGCCGTTGGCGACCAGTGCCAGCTTCCAGCCGAGGTTGGCCGCATCCTGGATGCCGCTGTTGCCGCCGCGGGCGCCGAAGGGGCTCACCACGTGCGCCGAATCGCCGATGAAGAAAATGCGGCCGTGTCTGAAGTTGTCGAGCAAATGGTCACGGTAGCCATACGGCCCGATCCATACGAACTCGAATTCCACGTCAGTCCCGAGCTGGTTGTGCAGCCGCGCACCGGCCACTTCGGGCTTGCTGATGTGCGCCGCGTCGCAGTCTTCCGGCATCTGGTAGTCGATGCGCCAGACGCCGTCGCCCATCAGGTGCTGCCACACCGCGCGACCTTCGTTGAAGGGGGCATCGACCCAGGTCCACCGCTCGGTCGGCAGCGGCTTCTTGAAGCGCACATCGCTGATGCACCAGCGGTCGGTGCTGCGCGACGGGTGCGCATCGATGCCGAGCTGAGTGCGAATCGCGCTATTGGCGCCGGTGGCGTCGATGAGGTGCTCGGCTTCGATCGTGTAGTGGCCAGACGGTGTTTCGACGTCCACGCAAACGCAGTCGGCGAGCGGGGTCACTTGCGCTACGCGATTTTTCCAGCGCAGGTCGGTCAGACCGAGGTCGAGGATGCGATCGACAAGAAACCACTCGATGTAGAACTGCTGCAGGTTGATGAAGGGCGGCTGCACCGAGACACTGTCGGTCTTCAGATTGAAGTTGTAGACCTCTTGCTCACCCGAGAAGGTGCGGCCGAAAGACCATGTGATGCCCTTCCCGGCAACCCGCTCGTAGATGCCCAGCCGTGCGAAGATTTCCAGCGACTTCTGCGCATAGCAGATGCCGCGCGACGAAGCGCCGCGCACGCCGACCGTATCGTCCTCATCGAGCAGCACGGTGCGCACGCCGCGCCGGGCAAGGTCGCAGGCCAGCGTCAATCCCGCGAGGCCTCCGCCGGCGATCACGATGGGGTGGCGTACGACTGCGCCACCGTCCAGTTCAGGCGGCGGAACGAAGGGCCATCGCGGCAGTTCGTATCCGGTGTTCAAAGCGCGTGAGCCCATTCGGCAATCGCATCCGCAGCCTGCTGCACGAGTCCCGGCTGGCCTGCAAGATAGTGGGTGCCCCCAACGATGTCGACGTTGCGAATGCGCCGGTCCCCTGCGGCCATCCACGCGTCGCGCGTGCTCGGGAAGGTCGACTGGTCACCGGTATAGGTGAGCAGCAACTGAGGCACCGTCGTGCGCGCGAGGTTCGATGGCCCGTCGGCTTGTGAGCGCGATGACCATTGCGACAGGAATGCGGTCAACGACGTCACGCGGCCCATCGCGTTGGCCGAATAGTTCACCTGTCGCGCATTGCCCCAGACGCTGCCTGGCGCCCGATCGTTAGGGTCGATCGACAAGTCGACGCAGCGCGGATCGGCGTGCGTGCGGTAGACGATGAATGCCTGGTCGCGCGGCGCGCCGGGCGTGCCGCGCAATTGCTGTAGGCGCTCCAGCACCCAATGCTCGATACGGTCGAGCCGCTGCTTCTGGGCTGCGCTGAATCGCGCCAGGAACTCGGCGCTGTAGGGCAGCGCGTGGCGAGCGTCGTACATATCGAGCTCGGGATTCACCGACAGCGGGTCGTGCTCGTCGGTGACGGAAGGGTCGATCCAGTCGCGCATCAGCTTGGAACGGCCCTGGTGCGCTGCGCAAAGCGCGATGCCGTCCACTGGCGGCAAATCGTCGGGATGGAGATGCGTCGGGTCACCGTCCGGAAAATGATGTGCGGTGAGGTTCTCCGCTTGTGCCTGGTAGAAGCTGGACAACGCGGCGCCACCCGAATTGCCGATCAGCACGACCTTGTCGTAGCCCGCGGCCCGGAGGAACTGCACGCCCGCACCCAGGTCCTGGATGGCGCGTTCCATGAGCAGCATGGTGTCGTTGCCCATATAGCGAGAGTTCAGGCCCATGCAGCAGATGCCGCGCTCTGCGAGCGGCTCGATCAGGTAGTGCCCCATGAAGTTGCTCGTGGGATGCATGACGATGGCCGCGACCGTTTTTGCGCCGCTCGGCGCGCGATACGCGCCGTAGATGCGCGGGCGCAGCATCTGCAAACCCGATTGACTCTCCAGCGCTGCCCCTGGCTTGACGTCGATGACCGCGAGCTGCAACTCAGCCATGCTGGGCTGCCTTCCGCAGGTCTGCCTTGCGCTGCGTCCAGGCATCGAGTTCGGCGCGGGCGCGCCGGGCGTGCTCGTCCATTTCTGCCTTCGGCACTGTGGGCGTGGTGAGTTCGAGACGGATGCCGTTGGGGTCGAAGAAATAGATCGACTTGATGATGTGGTGGTCGGTCGGCCCCAGTACTTCGACGCCTGCGGCTTGGAGCCGCGACTTGGCGGCCAGCAGTTCTTCCAGAGAGTCGACACGCAAGGCGAGATGGTTGACCCAGGCCGGCGTATTGGGCGAAGGCAGTGCCGCGACATCGTCACCGAGATCGAAGAAGGCGATCGATGAACCATCGCGCATCTGAAAGAAGATGTGGACGTAGGGGCAATACTCGCCAGTGCTCGGGACGTGATCGCTCTTGATCACGTGCGTAAGCGGGAGACCCAGCAGGTCCTCGTAGAAGCGGCGAGTTTCCTCGCTGTCCCGGCAGCGCCACGCGAAGTGGTGAAGTCCCTGGACGGGCACAGGAGGCGAGGAAAGAGGCGGGTTCTCGGCGGGCATGGATGTCTCCAACAGGGCTCTCAAGACGTAGAGGGTGTGATCGGCGGTGGTTTTTCTTCCCATTCAATCAAAATAATTCGATAGATGGAAATCAGAGGAATTTGACGCTGCGCCACATGCAAGCCTGACATTCCCTGCAAGGACCCGATCCCTACAATGTCCGCTGCTGCCCGTCGAGGCATTTCCAACCTCCACCCGCATTTATCCGCCTACATCCGCCTATGAACGTTCTTCGATTCACTGACCTCTGTGCGCAAGGCAAGGTTGCCGGCCAGCGCGTGTTCATCCGAGCCGACCTCAACGTGCCGCAAGACGACACCGGCCGCATCACCGAAGACACACGCATTCGCGCATCGGTGCCCTGCATTCAGCAGGCGCTCGACGCGGGTGCAGCCGTGATGGTGACCTCCCACCTCGGCCGGCCCACCGAGGGCCAGTTCAGGCCTGAAGACTCGCTGGCACCAGTCGCAAAACGCCTGGGCGAACTGCTCGGGCGCGAAGTGCCGCTGATCTCCAATTGGGTCGATGGTGTCCAGGTGGCGCCCGGCCAGGTCGTGCTGCTGGAAAACTGCCGCCTGAACAAGGGCGAGAAAAAGAACGACGAGGCGCTTTCTCGAAAGCTGGCAGCGCTGACGGACATCTACGTCAACGATGCCTTTGGCACCGCGCATCGCGCCGAGGCGACGACCTACGGCATCGCGCAATTCGCAAAGATCGCTTGTGCCGGTCCGTTGCTCGCAGCCGAGATCGACGCCATCACGAAGGCGCTGGCCCAACCGAAGCGGCCGCTGGTTGCCATCGTCGCCGGTTCGAAGGTCAGCACCAAGCTCACCATTCTCAAGAGCCTGGCCGACAAGGTCGATCAACTGATCGTCGGGGGCGGCATCGCCAACACCTTCATGTTGGCCTCCGGCCTCAGGATCGGCAAGTCGCTGGCAGAACCCGATCTGCTGAACGAGGCCACGGCCGTGATCGAGGCCATGCGGGCTCGCGGCGCCGCAGTTCCGATCCCCGTCGACGTCGTCACGGCCAAGAGCTTTGCTGCCGACGCGGCGGCGACCGTAAAGGATGCGAGCGACGTGGCCGAAGACGACCTGATCCTCGACATCGGACCGAAGACGGCGGACCTTCTGGCGGCGCAACTGCGTGAGGCCGGCACCATCGTCTGGAACGGCCCCGTGGGCGTGTTCGAGTTCGACGCTTTTGCCAACGGCACGAAGACGATCGCCCATGCCATCGCTGAAAGCAGCGCCTTCTCGATCGCGGGCGGCGGCGACACGCTGGCGGCCATTGCCAAATACGGCATCGAAAACAAGATCGGGTACATCTCGACCGGCGGGGGCGCTTTCCTGGAAGTGCTGGAGGGCAAGACGCTTCCGGCCTTCGAGATTCTTTCCAAGCGCGCTGGATGAGGCTCGCCCCCAGGCTGCGCGCACTTCGTGTCGCTTCGCCTTCCCCCTGACCGGGGGCAACACCAGCGGCCTGGCTAAGCCAGTTCCGCGGTGTTTCTGGCTTGTGGCGGGGGAGCGCTGGCGGGGGGTTGATAAAGTGTATACAGTGCGGAATACAACACGGAGACCTTGAATGAGCACGCCACGCCTTCCCCGTCACGCCACCAAGATCGTCGCCACACTCGGGCCGGCGTCGAGTTCGCCCGACCTGCTGGTGCAGATGATCACTCACAAGGTCAGCGTGGTCCGGCTGAACTTCAGCCATGGAAGCGCGCAGGATCACATCAACCGTGCCGCAATGGTGCGCGAAGCGGCCCGCCGCACCGGGCGCGAAGTGGCGATCATGGCGGACCTCCAGGGGCCGAAGATCCGTGTCGGCAAGTTCGCCGAAGGAAAGATCTGGCTGGAGCCGGGCGCGAAGTTCGTGCTCGACGCATCGCGGACGGAGCCGGGAGACATCGATTCGGTCGGGCTGGACTACAAGGATCTTCCGCGCGACGTGAAACCCGGTGACCGCCTTCTCTTGAACGACGGGCTCATCGTGCTGACGGTCGACGCGGTCAAGGGCGATGCCGTCTACACCACCGTCCACCTGGGCGGCGAGCTCTCGAACAACAAGGGCATCAACAAGCAGGGCGGCGGCCTCACGGCGCCGGCGCTGACGGCCAAGGACATGGAAGACATCAAGACGGCGATGAGCTTCCAGGCCGACTACGTGGCCGTGAGCTTTCCGAAGAACGCGACCGACATGGAGATGGCACGCCAGCTCTGCAACGTCGCCGCGGCCGAGTACGGCCACAAGCCCGGGATGATCGCGAAGATCGAACGTGCCGAAGCGATCCCGAAGTTGGAAGAAATCCTGCGAGCGAGCGACGGGATCATGGTTGCGCGAGGCGACCTAGCCGTGGAGGTCGGCAACGCGGCCGTGCCGGCGCTGCAGAAGAAGATGATCCGCATGGCGCGCGAGATGGACAAGGTCGTGATCACCGCCACGCAGATGATGGAATCGATGATCACCAACCCGGTGCCGACCCGCGCGGAGGTCAGCGACGTGGCCAATGCGGTGCTCGACGGCACGGACGCGGTGATGCTTTCGGCGGAAACTGCCTCGGGCCGCTATCCGCTGGAGACGGTTCAGGAAATGAGCCGGATCTGCGAAGCCGCCGAGGCCGCGGAAGATCCGCACCTGGACGCCGATTTCAGCGGCCAGGCTTACAGCCGCATCGACCAGTCGATCGCCATGGGTGCGCTTTTTACCGCGCATCACCTGGGCGCCAAGGCGATCGTCGCGCTGACCGAATCAGGCTCTACGCCGCTGTGGATGAGCCGGCATCGGGCGCACATTCCGATGTATGCACTGACGACCCGTCTTTCCACGCAGCGCAAGATGGCGCTCTATCGCAATGTGCGGCCGCTGCTGATGGATTCGGAAAGCGATCGCGACACGGCGCTCGAGCAAGCCGAGGCGCACCTGAAGAAGCGCGGCATCGTGCAGACCGGCGATGTTTATGCGATCACCTGCGGCGAGCCGATGGGGGCTCCGGGCGGTACGAACATGCTGAAGATCTGTAGGGTGAGCTAGGCTCGCCCCCAGGCTACGCGCACTTCGTGTCGCTTCGCCTACCCCCTGCCGGGGGCAACACCAGCGGCCCGGCGAAGCCGGTTCCGCGGTGTTTCTGGAATTGGGCGGTGCGTCGAAGGTCGATGAGCCGCGGTTGTCGGGGGCGATTAGTAGAATCGTTGCAGTTTTTTTGATTCAACCTTAGATCCTGCGAGGTATTTCCATGGCACTCGTTTCGATGCGCGAACTGCTCGACCACGCCGCCGCCAACGGCTACGGTATTCCGGCTTTCAACGTCAACAATCTGGAACAGGTGCAGGCCGTGATGGAGGCCGCCAAGGAGGTGGGTGCTCCGGTGATCCTGCAAGCGAGTGCGGGGGCTCGCAAGTACGCCGGCGAAGCGTTCATCAAGCATCTCATTCAAGCCGCCATTGAGGCGTATCCGACGATTCCGCTGGTGATGCACCAGGACCACGGGCAGAGCCCCGACGTGTGCCGCGGCGCCATCGATCTCGGCTTCAGCTCGGTGATGATGGACGGCTCGCTCGAAGCGGACGGCAAGACCATCGCAAGCTACGACTACAACGTCGACGTCACCAAGAAGGTGGCCGACATGGCACATCGGGTCGGCGTCACGGTCGAGGGCGAGCTCGGCTGCTTGGGTTCGCTCGAAACGATGAAGGGCGACAAGGAAGACGGCCACGGCACTGACGCCACGATGACGCGCGAGCAACTGCTCACCGACCCGGAGCAGGCCGCCGACTTCGTCAAGAAGACGCAGATCGACGCGCTCGCGATTGCGATCGGCACCAGCCACGGGGCCTACAAGTTCACCCGCAAGCCCACTGGCGATATCCTGGCGATCGACCGCATCAAGGAAATCCATCGCCGCATTCCCAACACCCATCTGGTGATGCACGGTTCATCCAGCGTGCCGCAGGACCTGCTGGCGATCATCCGGCAGTACGGCGGCAACATGAAGGAAACCTACGGCGTGCCCGTCGAGGAAATCCAGGAAGCCATCAAGCATGGCGTGCGCAAGATCAACATCGACACCGATATTCGCCTCGCGATGACCGGCGCAGTGCGCAAGTTCCTGGCCGAGAATCCCGAGAAATTCGACGCCCGCGAATGGCTGAAGCCAGCGCGCGAGGCCGCCAAGCAGATTTGCAAGCAGCGCTATCTGGAGTTCGGCTGCGAAGGCCAGGGCCTCAAGATCAAGGGCGACAACCTGCAAGTCGTCGCGGCCAAATATGCCAAGGGCGATCTGGCACAAGAGGTCGTCTAAGTCTTTTTGCTACGGGCGGCCGGGCACGGCGGCGTTCCGCATCAGTTTTCGCCGGCCACCGTTCGCGGTGGCTTTTTTCTGCGCGCACAATCTCCGTCGTCTCCGCACATCGATACAGCTACCCCGCTACCCAGCCATGACCACCGTCCACACCTCCTCCATCAAGAGCCTCCCGCTGCTCGCGCGCGGCAAGGTACGCGATAACTATGCCGTCGGCAACGACCGCATCCTGATGGTCGCGAGCGATCGCCTCTCGGCCTTTGACGTGATCATGGGTGAACCCATCCCCGGCAAGGGCGTGATCCTCACTCAGATGGCGCTCTGGTGGTTCGACCGGCTCGGTCACCTGTGCCCCAACCACCTGACAGGCGAAGCGCCCGAGAGTGTCGTGATGCCGGACGAGGTGCCGCAGGTCAAGGACCGCTCCATGCTGGTCAAGCGGCTCAAGCCGATCCCTGTCGAGGCGGTCGTGCGCGGCTATCTCGCGGGCAGCGGCTGGAAGGAATACCAGGAGAACCGGGCGGTCTGCGGCGTACCGCTGCCTGAAGGGCTGTCCAACGCGAGCAAGCTGCCCCGGCCAATCTTCACGCCGGCTGCCAAGGCGGCGGCTGGCGCGCATGACGAAAACATCAGCTACGACAAGGTGGTCGAAGTGGTCGGCCCGCGGCTTGCGCAGCAGATTCGCGAGACCAGCATCGCCATCTACGAGGCGGCGGCCGAGATCGCGCTGGCCAAGGGGATGATCATTGCCGACACCAAGTTCGAATTCGGCCTGGATGATGCGGGCACGCTGGTACTGATGGACGAAGTGCTCACGCCCGACAGTTCCCGGTATTGGCCGATCGAGGGCTACGAAGCCGCGCTGGCTGCTGGAACAAATCCGCCGAGCTACGACAAGCAGTTCGTGCGCGATTGGCTGGAGTCCGCGCGCATCAACGGCAAGCCATGGGACAAGACACCCCCGGCGCCGCGCCTGCCGGCCGAAGTCGTCGAAAAGACCGCGGCAAAGTATCGCGAAGCACTGCAAAGGCTCACGGGCTGATCAATCGGCCGCCGCCAATGTGAATAAGTCACAAGGCTGGCGGCAATAGTCACGCCCTGAAAACGGCCCTGTCTTCCAAACTCTTCGCATCCCCCCGATAGATGAGGAGTGCGAGATGGAAACGGCAGTGGACTTTCAGATTCGATACCTTAGGGACGAGGCTCCGGTTTCCGCGCCGCCGCCTGACGCGCTTCATCCCGGCGTGATGGCGCGCGTGCTCGACGAGATCGACCATGGTCTGCTGCTGCTGGATCTGACCGGGCGCATCCTGCACGCGAACTTCCCCGCCCGGCGTGAGCTGGCCGGAGCGCGTGGCGTGCGAAGCGTCGACGGCATGCTGTGCGCGGGGCAGCCGGAGTCGCAGTTGAAGATTCGCCACGCGCTCAAGGATGCGGAGCGCGACTGCCGCAGCATCGTCGAGCTCGAACACGCGGGTGAGTCGCTGTCCCTGGCCTTCATACCGCTCGCGGCGCTGCATGGCGAAGACAGGATCGACACGGTACTGGTCATGTGCAGCCGGCGATCGGGCTGCGAAAGTCTGACGATGCAGATGTTCGCGCGATCCAAGCATCTGACGCGTGCGGAACAGAATGTGCTGGCGCGTCTGTGCGCCGGGCACGATGCCGAGGAAATCGCCTGCCTCGAAGGCATCCGGATGTCGACCGTGCGCACGCACATCAAGAACGTGCGGCAGAAAACCGGCAGCAACAGCATCCGCGAGGTCGTCCACAGGGTGTCTCGCATGCCGCAGATCGTCTCTGCGCTCAGGCTGACCGGGGAAGACTGATCCAGGCCCGCTCTCGAGCTGCCTTCAGCGCGCTTGCGCCGTACCTAGAACGGCCACGGTGCGGCCGCTGGAGTCCAGAAGAGACATGCGTGACGATCCTTGGAGGCGATAGCTGGCGGTCGATTGAAGCGCAGCAAAAAATTGCGACTCGCTGGCGCTGCGCGCAGGATCGGCGCAGGCCATCCGCGTGGAGGCAAGCTGGCTCAGCCTGAGCGAGTTTCCGCTGCGTTCGAAGGTGCCGGACACGCGGTTGCAGCCGCCGGAGCCGCTCACTCGGCCGTTGCGGCGATCGAACTGGAGTTGCGGATCGCGCTGAGGGTCGCCGGTGGATGCGATGGGTTCACCGCCGAGTTGCTCAAGGCGCCAGACCGGACCTTCGATCGGCTCGTCCAGGCTGATGCCGCTGCCGCAGCCGGCCAGCAAACCAGCGATGAGCATTGCGGGGGCGACAAAGAGAGCGGCGTTCGAGCGGGCGGCGAGACGAAAACGCATGGCCAGTCTTTCCTTCTGCGACATATTGAAACACCGCGCCATCGTATTCGAGTCGGGGCTCAGCTCAAGACCACGCTGCTGAGCCGGCGGCGATAGCTCGCCACCGTCGGGTCGTCCGGCGGAATCTGCCCGTCGGCGACCTTCGCTTTCGGTGGCTCAATGATGTCGAGGATCGCGATGTAGGTCTTGCGCGCAAGATCGCTGTTCCAGGTCTTATCACGCATCAGGATGTCGAGCAGCTCGTCCATGGCTTCGGTCCACCGCTGCGCCGCCATGAGGAGCCTGGCCCGGTCGAAGCGAGCGTCGAAGTCACGCTTGTTGGTGGCGATGCGCGCATCGAGCCCGGCCAGGTCGGGTGCTGTGCCGGTCGCAGGCTGCGCGAAATCGATGGCGTCCATGCACCGCTGGAGTGAATCGAGGCGGCGCACCAGTGACGTCTTGGCAATCACCGGCGCAAACGCCACCTTGGCGTCGTCGATACGACCCTCCTGCAGCAGCAGTTTGACGTAGTCGAATCGAAGGTCATCATTGGCCGGATCGGTCGCGACCGCATGCTGGAGCTTTTCCAGCGCGCCTTGGGTATCGCCATCGGCGAGCGCCGCCTGGGCCGACTCCTCCTGTTCCTGCGCCTCGACCTCGTCCGCGCCCGGCACGTGCTTGTCGAGGAACTCGCGGATCTGCTCCGCGGGAATCGCGCCGACAAAGCCGTCGACCGGCTGCCCGTCCTTGAACATCACGCAGAACGGAATGCTCCGGACGCCGAACATCTGGCTCAACTGCTGCGAAATCTGGGGCACTTTATCGGCGTCGAGCTTGGCGAGGGCGAACCGCCCCGCGTATTCGACTTCGAGCTTTTCGAGCACCGGCCCCAGCTGTTTGCAAGGTCCGCACCATTCGGCCCAGATGTCCAGCAGCACCGGGGTGGTCATCGAGCCGTCGATCAGCTCGGTCTGGAAGTTTTCGAGGGTGATGTCGATCATCGCGGGAAGTTGAGGGTGAAACGTAAAATTCGAACCATGAAGCAAGCAATTCAGGTCGGCGTGGTGATGGGATCGAACTCCGATTGGGAGACGATGCGCAATGCCGTCGAGATTCTCCAGCAATTCGGCGTCTCCCACGAAGCGCGGGTGGTCTCGGCCCACCGGATGCCCGACGAATTGTTCGCCTACGCCGAAAGCGCCGCTCCGCGCGGGCTCGCCGCGATCATCGCCGGTGCAGGGGGCGCCGCCCACCTGCCGGGCATGCTCGCAGCGAAGACCACCGTCCCGGTGCTCGGCGTGCCCGTCGCCAGCCGGCACCTTCAGGGTGTGGATTCGCTCTACAGCATTGTCCAGATGCCCAAGGGCGTACCCGTGGCAACCTTTGCCATCGGCAATGCCGGCGCGGCGAACGCGGCTTTGTTTGCGGTGGCGATGCTTGCCGTCGGCAACCCCGCGCTGCGGGCGCAACTCGACGCCTTTCGCGAAAAGCAGACCCTGGCCGCGCAGTCCATGACGCTGCCGCCGGGCGAGGCGCAATCCGTGTCGCCTTTCTCGCCTCAGGGCGGAGGCGCCCTGTGATCCCGATACTTCCCGGCGCCACCCTGGGTGTCGTCGGGGGCGGCCAATTGGGCCGGATGTTCGTCCATGCGGCCCAGCAGCTGGGCTATTTCACGGCGGTGCTCGATCCGGACCCCGATAGTCCGGCCGGGCGCGTGAGCCATCACCACATCCACACGGACTACACCGATGTCGACGGCCTCGCGAGACTCGCGGGCTTGGCCGATGCGGTCACCACCGAGTTCGAGAACGTGCCCGCACCCTCACTCGAGCACCTCGCGGTGGCGCGGCCGGTCTCTCCGGGCGCGGACGCCGTCGCCATCGCGCAGGACCGCATCCGCGAGAAGGGCCACTTCGTGCGCTGCGGGGTCGACTGCGCCCCCTTTGCTGTCATTGAGACGGCGCAGCACTTGGCCGCGGTCCAGGCGGACCTTCTTCCCGGCATTCTCAAGACGGCACGGCTCGGCTATGACGGCAAGGGCCAAAGGCGCGTGGCGACCCGCGCCGAGCTGGCATCCGCCTGGGAGGACGCTGGCGGCGTGCCCTGCGTGCTCGAAAAACTCCTCCCGCTCGACTTCGAGTGCTCGGTGATCATCGCTCGCGCCGAAGACGGGCAGATGGTGCACTTTCCGGTGCAGCGCAATTTGCACCGCGACGGCATCCTCGCCGTGACAGAGGTCCATCCGCACAACATGCCTGAATCGACGGCCAAGCGCGCAGTGGCTGCCGCCCGGTCGATCGCGGAGGGCCTCTCGTACGTCGGCGTGCTGTGCGTCGAGTTCTTCGTGCTGGGCAATGGCGCACTGGTGGTCAACGAGATGGCGCCACGTCCGCACAACAGCGGCCACTGGACGCTGGACGCGGCCGACGTCTCGCAATTCGAACTGCAGGTTCGCACGCTGGCGAGCCTGCCGTTGAATCCGCCGAGGCAGCACAGCGCCGCGATCATGCTCAATCTGCTGGGCGATCTGTGGTTCGTCGATGGCGATGTCGAGGCAGAGCCGCGCTGGGCCGACGTGCTCGCGTTGCCCGGCACGCATTTGCACCTCTATGGCAAGACCGAGGCGCGGCGCGGACGCAAGATGGGGCACTTGAACATCACAGGCGAAAGCATCGAAGCGGTTCGCAGCACGGCTGATTTTGCGGCCGCGTTGTTGGGCCTGCCGATTCCGCTTTCCGAGTAACGCCTGATGATCCGCGACGGCAACACGCCTGAAGCCATCGAAGAAGCCGCCAGCGTATTGCAGGCAGGCGGCCTGGTCGCTTTCCCGACCGAAACGGTCTACGGCTTGGGCGCCGATGCGGGCAGCGACGCCGCGGTGGCTGGCATCTTTTCAGCGAAAGGACGGCCCGCGGATCATCCGTTGATCGTGCACGTCGCGGCCGGTACCAAGGGCACCGAGGCCTTGTCCCACTTCGCCGAGCCGTTGCCGGGCTTTGCCCAGAAGCTGGTGCGCGCCTTCTGGCCGGGGCCGCTGACCCTGATCGTCGAGCGCCGAGCTGGCATTGCGGCAGCGGCCGCGGGCGGGCAGGACACCATCGGCCTGCGTTGCCCCTCGCACCCTGTGGCGCAGGCGCTGCTCATCGCGTGCGCGGCGCATGGCGTCCATGGAGTTGCCGGACCCAGCGCCAACCGCTTTGGCCGCGTGAGCCCAACGACCGCTCAGCACGTGCGAGAGGAATTCGGCGACGAGCTTCTCGTGATCGACGGCGGTCCGTGCGAAGTCGGCATCGAATCCACCATCGTCGATTGCAGCCGCGGCGCGCCCGTGCTGCTTCGCCCCGGCGCGATCACGCGCGCGCAGGTCGAAGCGGCTTGCGGCGAGGCGCTGCGCGACAAGGAAGATCTCGCCGCTCCCGATCCGCGTGCCTCGGGCACTCTCGAAGCGCATTACGCGCCGAACGCCAAGGTGCGGCTGATGGATGCAAAAGCCCTGCAGGCGGGGCTCGAAGTGCTCGGTGTCAACGCAGCGCACATTGCCGTGTGGTCGCGCACCCCGCTCAAGATCCGTTCCCAGCGGATCGTGCAGCGCCGCATGCCTGACGACGCGGCGACGACCGCGCATCAGCTTTTTGCCGTCCTGCGCGCCTTCGACGCCGATGGCGCCAAGCTCATCTGGATCGAGACCCCACCCGACACGCCCGAGTGGGAAGGCGTGCGCGACAGACTGCGGCGCGCCGCCGCAGCCTGACCCAGCCAGGTTCAGGTTAGAGCCCTGCGGCCATCACACCCTGGAAGAAGCCTCGCGCGGTCGCCATGCAGAAGGGCGGCACCAGGGCCCCGTGGTAGGCCTGAGTGACAGCCGACGCCTGATCGGCCGGCGTGCCGGGCGTGCTGGCCGCCAGGCGCCCCTTGGCCGTCGCGAAGCCGGCGCGAGCGGCTGAGAAAGCGTCGGTCGCGGTCGAGTCTTCCAGATCCACCACAGTCAGCGCGCTCGCGGACATGCCGCTGGCGCGGAAGTAGCCCGCTGTCGCGCGAGTGCTCACGAAATTCACCGTCGGATCATTGGCGCCGCCGCACATCAGGACCGGCCGCAGCGGCAGCCAGTTGCGCAGATCGTTCGCTACTGCGGCCTTGCGGAAGCCCACCAACGGCCTGCAGTTCAGCGGCGCAGCGGTGTTGAGCGAAGTAGCAGTCGCAGGCAGCGCATTGCCGGGGCATGGCGTGGCCTGCACGTCGTTGGCGACTTGCGTCAGATAGCTTTGGCGGATCAGGTTGTTGGGCCCGTAGAAGATCGACAAGTCGGGAGTCACAGGTCCCGGCACCGCATTGGCCGGATAGAGCGCAAGAGGTGGCAGCTTGCCCGTCGCGAAGAGCGTGTTGACCGGGGTGAGGCTGGGCAGAAGCGTGTCGATGCCGTTGGCGTACTGGGCTTCATAAATGTCGGTGGTCGCCGCGTAGACGTTGCCGAACTGCTTCTGCCAACTGGTCGAAAGCAGCGGGGTGAACAGCGTCGAGCCCAGCGCAGGCCAGCCGCTGAAGCTGTAGTCGGTCAGTAGGCTGATGGCCGAAGGTGCCGACAGCGGCGCCGAGGCGGTCACCGTCTTGCCGGTCGCCTGCATCTCGCGATGTGCAGCCATCGCGACGTAGCCGCCTTGCGAATAGCCCGTGATGAAAAGCGAGCCACTCTCGTTCGCACCGATCAACTTGAAGGTCTTGCGGGCAGCGGTCAGGGCATCGACCATGTCCTTGCCTTGCTGGTCGCCGTTGAGGTAGGGGTGGTAAGTGAGCGTGGATTTGTCGTAGCCGGCATAGTTTGGCGCGACGACGATGAAACCCTGGGCGGCGAACATCGCGGCGACCGACAGCCCTTCGCCCGCGGCGGGTTGCGTGGCGTCGGTCCACTGGGCGAGGTTGTAGTTCTTCGCCGCCGTGGTGCCGTGCGCATACAGCACGACGGGTCGCGGGCCCGTGCATGCGGGATCGCCCCCGTTCGGCACCATGATGGCGGCTGTCGCATTGGTCGCTTCGCCCTGGCCGCCGACGGTGCGGTATTCGAGATAGCGAAGCACCAAGCCGCACTTGGGCGCACCCGCCACCTGCAGCAATGCCTGGCCCGAGGCGTTGGCGTTCAGCAGGGATGAGAAGTCGGCGACCGAGAGCTGGGCCGTCTGCTGCGGCGGCACAGTCACGACCGAGCCGCGGCCCGAGTCCACCACCGGCGGCACGTTCACCGCAAACCCGCCGCCACCGCCGCCTCCGCAGCCGGAAAGCGTCAGGACGGCGCCCGCGAGGGCAGTGGCTGTAAGGCGAATCATCGGGTGTCTCCTGCTCGGTTCTTGAATTTGCGTCCGGGCGATTCTGGGCAGGGGCCGCAATATGCGCAAGCGCGGGTTTCTGCTGGCGCGTGTGTCAGTTGCTGGTCAGTCCTGCGAAGCCCAGTCCACCAGCGCGTCGAAGGCCGGCCGCGCCGCCACGGCATTGGCATGGTTGGCGATCGCCACCACCACATAGCGCCGCCCGCTCGCGGTGTGCACGAATCCGGCGACTCCCGCCGCATCACGAAGCGTGCCGGTCTTCAAGTGCGCCGCACCGCCTGATCGCAAGGCACGTTTGCGCAGCGTGCCGTCGACGCCCGAAGCCGGCAGCGAGGACACGAGCTCGGGCATCAGCGGCGATCGCCACGCCACCTGGAGCATCTTCGCGAGCTCGGCGGCGGTAATGCGCTCGTCGCGAGAGAGCCCCGAGCCGTTGTCGAACAGAGGCTGCCCCTCGCCCGTACCGATGCGGTTGTTCCACCACTGTTGCACCGTGGCGCGCGACGCTTCGAGGTTGCCGCGCTTCTTCTGCTGCAGGCCGAGCGTGAGGAAGAGCTGCTGCGCCATCACGTTGTTGCTGTACTTGTTGATGTCGCGGATGACCTCGGCGAGCGGGGGCGACGCGATCTCGAATGCGGGCTTGAGTTCGGCGGGCACGCGGCCTTCGCGCACCACGCCCTTGATGCGGCCGCCCATCTCGACCCACAAGCCGCCCACGGCTCTCGCCGCAAAGCTGCGCGGATCGGCATAGGCGACAGGCCACACTTTTTCGCCGCAAGCGGCCGGGTAGCTGCCGGTAAAGCCGATGCGCGCCGGATCGGCGAATTCAGCTGCGAGCGTCGCGTGCCAGTCGCCGCATTCGCCTGCGGAAAGCGGCACCGTGGCTTGTGTCGCGACGCCAGCGAGCGGCGGCTCGAAGCTCACTTGCGCCATCTGCGTTGCGCGGTTCGGCACGAAGGTCATCACGACCGACTTGAAGTTGATCAGAAGGGCATCCGGCGCAGCGTTGTAGGGACGGAGCCCCTCGCCATCGAAGGCGGAGGGATCGGTGTCCGCGACTTCGAAAGCGCTGCGGTCGAGCACGATGTCGCCCCTGATGGTCTGGATGCCAAGTCCCTGCACGCGGCGCAGCAGCAGCCAGAGCCGTTCGAGTACGAGCTTGGGATCGCCCTGGCCCTTGATGTAGAGGTTGCCTTCGAGCACTCCGTCGCGGACAGGCCCGTCCACGTACACCGGCGTGGTCCATGTGAAAGCCGGTCCCAGCAAGTCGAGCGCCGCGTAGGTAGTGACCAGCTTCATGATCGATGCCGGGTTGACCTGGGCCTGGGTGCGCCATGCGAGCCGGGGCCGACCCACACCTTCTGCATCGACGACAAGCATCGTCACGGCGTCCCGCGGCACCTTCGCGCGGGCGAGCGCGGCGTCCACTTCGATGGGCAGGCTCTGCGCCGCAGCGGTCACGGGCAGCAGCGCCGCCGAAGCGAGAACAGATGCGCAAGTGATGGCGAGGCGAAGGAGGCGATGTCGTGCGGAAGCGGTGTCGAGAGGCATGCGGCGGATTATCCCGGCCGCTCCAGGGAGGGGCGTGAACGGGGAGCGAAAAAGGGCGACATGAGCCTTCCAAGACGCGAATTCCGACGCCCCTCGATAATCGCCCGATGCCCGCCGCTCCCCGATTTTCTCCGCGCACCATCGGCCTCGGCGCGGCCATCGTCACCGTCCTGGTCTGGACCGCATTCATCGTCATCGCGCGCGCTTCGGCGGCGCGGTCGCTGACGCCTTTCGACATCGCATTCGCGCGCATCAGCGGCGCTGGCCTGGTGCTCCTGCCTTGGGGCGCCTGGCTGGTCATGCGCGCGCGGCAGCGCGATCCGGCGGCAGAGAGCTCGCTTTTCGGGCTGTCGCCGCTTTCGCTGCGGCTGACCATCCTCGCCGGCGTGGTGGGCGGTTTGGGCTACCCGCTGCTGGCCTACAGCGGATTTTTCTTTGCGCCCGCCATTCATGCTTCAGTGCTGATGCCGGGCAGCCTTCCGCTGTGGACGGCGCTGCTCGCCGCTGTCGTCCTGCGCGATCGGATCACGCCCGGCCGCGCCCTGGGCTTGGCACTGATCGTGGTGGGCGATCTCTTCGTCGGCGGGGCGAGCCTGCTTCACGCGCTGCAGGGCGGCGCCATCTGGAAGGGCGATCTGCTCTTCATGACGGCCGCCTTCTGCTGGGCGAGCTACAGCGTGCTGGCGCGCAGGCACGCCCTCGAGGCGGTGCGGGCGACCATCGCCATCACGGTGTTCGCCTTCATCACCTATGTGCCGGTCTACGCCCTGCTGGCGGCGTCCGGAGTGATCGCGAGCCGGCTCGGCAGCGCGCCCATCGGCGAAGTCCTGTTCCAGATGTTGTTCCAGGGCGTCGGCTCGGTCGTCATCTCGGGCATCACCTTCACGCGGATGATCCAGCACTTCGGTCCGGTTCGTTCCACCATGATCACTGCGCTGGTGCCCGGCCTCTCGGCGCTCGGAGCGGTGGCCTTCCTGGACGAGCCGCTGTATTGGAATCTTGTCGCGGGGCTTCTGTTGGTGACTGCCGGCATCCTTTTCGGGGTTCAGCGCAGCCGGGTGGCGAATCCTCCGCCGAAAGGCGCCGTGCCCGTGGGAGGATGCGCCGATGCATAAGCTGCTCGCCTTCGACACCAGCACCGAATCGCTCTCGATCGCGGTGCGCCATGGCGATGTGTTGCTCGAGCACAGCGGCATCGGCGGCGCACAGTCGTCCTCGACTTTGATCCCGCTGATTCAGCGACTGCTCGCCGATGCCGGGCTGTCTTTGCGCGAACTCGACGCCATCGCGTTCGGTCGAGGGCCCGGTTCCTTCACCGGACTGCGCACCGCTTGCTCGGTCGCGCAGGGCCTGGGCTATGGCGCCGGTGTGCGACTGTTGCCTATCGACACGTTGCACGCCGTCGCCGAAGAGGCGCGCCATTGTTTCGGCGCGACGCGCGTGGTCGTGGTTCTGGACGCGCGCATGGAGCAGGTCTACACGGCCAGCTACGACCTTGGCATCGAAGTGATTGCCAGCGAGGCTGAATTGCTGGCGCCGGAAACCGTCGTCGTGCCGGAGGGCTGGGTCTTGGCCGGCAATGCCTTCGCTGCCTATGGCGACCGTCTGCCGCATGCTGGACCGAGACACAACGTGCTCCCGACGGCGGCCGCGATGCTGCGCCTCGCGCCCGCGCTGCTTGCGCAAGGCCGTACCGTCGCGCCGGCCGAGGCATGGCCTCTCTACGTTCGCGATAAAGTGGCGCAGACTACCGAAGAGCGTGCCGCCATCAAGGCGGCAACCACCCCCGTTCAGACATGAGTGCCGTCCTTCTTGAACCGCGCGAAGCCCGCCTTGAGCCGATTACAAGCGAGCGGGTGCCTGCCATCTGCGCCATCGAGCAGGCGGCCTACACCCATCCCTGGACGGCTGCCAACTTCACCGATTCGATGGCCGCTGGCTACCACTGCCAGTGCCTTGTAGGCCCTGGCGCCGAAGAAGGCTCCACGCCGACGCCAGGCGGCATGCGCGCGTTATGGAGTCGCGTCGCTTCGCGCACCGTCGATGAAACCATCATTGGCTATTTCGTGGCGATGAAGGGTGTCGACGAGGTCCACTTGCTCAACATCACCGTCGCGCCCGCGTTTCAGCGCCAGGGATGGGCGCCTTTGATGCTGGAGGCACTCGCCGGCTGGGCTCGCGGCCTGAGTGCGCAATGGCTCTGGCTCGAAGTACGCGCGAGCAACCTGCGCGCATTGGCCGTCTACGAACGCAACGGTTTTCGCCGTGTCGGGCTGCGCAAGGGCTACTACCCCGCGCATGCCGGCGCCCGCGAGGATGCCGTGGTGATGAGCCTGCGGCTCAACGAATCCAACAGCGCCTGGGGAGGGCTGAAATGACGCCACGACAACGCGCGATGCTGGACGAGATGGGCATCAAGCTCTTCTGGTGGCCCAGGACGGATGCCAATGGGGCTGGCGCGGCCGGCGGGGCTGGCGAACTTGCCAAGGTCGAGCCGCCGGTCGCCGTCGATGCCGATGCCGATGCGCCATCGCGGCCGGCTCCCGAGCTCGCGCCGTCGCCTGTCCAAAGGTCCTCGGTGCCGGCCGCCGCGCCGGCGGTGGAAGCTCGAGCGCCGATTGCGGCAAGGCAAGGGGCTGCCGCCGTGCTCTCGGACACACCGCGGCGCCTCTTCGGCAGCGAAGCCGCTTCAGAAGGCGGCTGGCTGATCATCGCCGACATGCCTCCCGAACTCGACGGCCGCCACGGCGAACCGTTCGCTGGCGATGCAGGCCGTCTGCTGCACAACATGCTGCGTGCACTGCAACTACAAGACGGGGAAGCGCCGGTCCACCTGATGCGGACCCATCGCGGCGTCGTTTCGGGTCAACCCACCAGTCCGCGGCCTCTGGACGAAGCACTGGCGGATTGCGTCCCGGTGTTGGCGCCTCGCCTGGTGCTCGCCCTTGGCCCATTAGCGGCCCAAACCCTCATGCAAAGCGGAGATCCACTCGGCAAGCTGCGCGGGCGTGTGGTCCCCGTCGCGCTGGTTCCGGGCGCGGAAATGGTGCCCGTCGTTGCAACTTATCACCCTGCCTACCTGCTGCGCAACCCGCTGGACAAGGCCCGCGCGTGGGCCGATCTCTGTCTCGCGGCGGAGCAACTGGCGCCGTCGGGCTGAGGTCCGGCGGCGCCTAAAATTCCGCCTCATGACCTTCCTGGACAAGCTGCGCGCCGCCGAGCGCCAAAACGGCTCGCTGCTGTGCGTCGGCCTCGACCCCGAACCGACGAAATTCCCCGCCCATCTGAAGGGCGACGCCAGCAAGATCTACGACTTCTGCGCGCGCATCGTCGATGCCACAGCCGATCTCGTCATTGCCTTCAAGCCGCAGATCGCATATTTCGCAGCCCACCGGGCCGAAGTGCAGCTTGAGCGGCTCATGGAGCACATGCGCCGCAATGCGCCCCACGTGCCGACAATCCTGGACGCCAAGCGCGGCGATATCGGCTCGACGGCCGAGCAGTACGCGCGGGAGGCCTTCGAGCGCTATGGCGCCGATGCCGTCACGCTCTCGCCCTTCATGGGCTTCGATTCCGTCGAGCCCTATTTGCGGCATCAGGGCAAGGGGGCCTTCCTGCTGTGCCGCACCAGCAATCCCGGCGGTGCCGACCTGCAGGGCCAGCGTCTGGCGGGAATCACGGGCGAGCCGTTCCTGTACGAGCATGTTGCGCGTCTGGCGCAGGGTCCGTGGAACCTGAACGGGCAGCTCGGCTTGGTGGTCGGGGCGACCTATCCGGCGGAAATCGAGCGCGTACGGGTACTTGCGCCGACGGTGCCGTTGCTGATTCCAGGCGTCGGAGCCCAGGGTGGGGATGCGGTCGCGACGGTTCGGGCCGGGTGGCGAGCCGATGCGCCGATCGTCGTCAATTCGTCTCGCGCTATCTGCTACGCCTCGGCTGGCGACGACTTCGCCGAAGCGGCCCGAAGGGAAGCGAACCGGACGCGTGACGGGCTCGAAGCTGCCAAAGCCTGAGCGACATTCCGCGTCACCCTGCAGGCATCGATGACGCGAATCTGACGAAAAAGTCACAATTCTTCACATTCGCGCGGGTTTGATGCGGGACTGATTAGTCCTTAACGACTCACTTTCCGTGCTTTGAGTCGGCCCAGTTACCGGCACGGCATTTGCCTCACGAGATCGGCGCCGGAGCGCCGAGGAGTGAGGAATCCCATGGTGGAAGACATTGCAAGCGGTCGCGCCGTGCCGACCGACGAATCGACGTGCGCGCGCGAAACGCCCGTACACGCACAACCATCGCGCGCCTTCCGACCGGAAGTGCCAGAGCGCCCTGTACCGCTTGTCGCCGCACTCTCTGCGGCTGCGGCACTCGCGGCTTGCGGAGGCGGCGGGGGAGGCGGCGGCGGGGCCGGCGCCTTTTCGGTGCAAGGTGGCAGCGGCAGCGCGACCGTGCAGGCAGGCTCGCTGACAGGCCTGGGCGCCACACCCACCGCGCAAAGCTATGTCTATACGCAAGCCAGGAGCGACGAAGAGGCCGCTCGCTTTCTCCTGCAATCGCAGTTCTCGGCCTCGGATGCGGATATCGCGGCCGTGCGGAACAGGGGTTACCTGCCGTGGCTCGGCGAACAGGTCGACCGGGCGCCGACGCAGACCGGCTGGGACTGGCTGTCGAGCAAGACCTACGGCACCGTCAACGCCGACGACATGATCTGGAACCAGCTCATCACCGCGCCTGATGGTTTTCGCAAGCGAATGGCGCTGGCGTTCACGGAAATCTTCGTCGTGTCGCTATTGGATATTGGTTCCAACTGGACCGATCACATGATGGCGCAGTACTGGGACACGCTCGTGAAGGGCGTGACCGGCAACTTCCGGCAACTGCTCGAAGACGTGACGCTCAACCCGGCGATGGGCTACTACCTCAATACCAAGGGCAACCAGAAGGAAAACGCCCAGGGACGCCAGCCGGACGAGAACTACGCCCGCGAGGTCATGCAGCTGATGACCATCGGCCTCTACCAACTCAACGCCGACGGCACCGTCAAGACCGGTGCCGATGGCGCGCCCCTCGACACCTACACACTCGACGACGTCACGAACCTGGCGCGTGTCTTCACGGGCTATGACGTCGACGTCCGCACGGACGAGAAAAACGGATCCGCAGGTGCCGTCGTCCGGACGAGCGGCAGCGTCGAGAGCAATGCGTGGACGAAGCGGCCGATGGTACTGACAGCCTCGAAGCATTCCACGCTCGAAGCCAAGTTCCTCGGCGCCACGGTGCCGGCCGGAACGGATGGCAAGGCCGCGCTCAAGATCGCGCTCGACACGCTCTTCAATCACCCGAATGTCGGCCCATTCATCGGCAAGCAGTTGATCCAGCGGCTCGTCACCAGCAACCCGAGCCCGGCTTACGTCAAGCGCGTTGCGGATGTCTTTGCAGACAACGGAAGTGGCGTGCGCGGGGACATGAAGAGCGTGTGCGCCGCGGTGGTGCTCGACAACGAAGCGCGCAGCCCGGCCGGCTTGACCGACCCGAACTTCGGACGCTTGCGCGAGCCCATGCTGCGATTCGTGCAATGGGCGCGCACCTTCGGCGCCGACTCGGCGACCGGCAACTGGAAGATCGGTGATCTCTCGCGGTCGGACGCGCAGCTCGGGCAGAGCCCGTTGCGTTCGCCTTCGGTCTTCAACTACTTCAGACCCGGCTACGTGCCGCCTTCGACCGCGATCGCGAGCGCGAAGATGGTCGCGCCGGAATTCCAGTTGGTCAACGAGACAAGCGTCGGCGGCTACATCAACTACATGCAGGGCGCGCTCCAGAGGACGACCAAGGACGTCAACGCCACCTATTCGAATGAACTCGCGCTGATGCTCGATCCGGCCGCGCTGGTGAAGCGACTGAACCTGCTGCTCACGGGCAACCAGCTTTCAGTGGCGACCGTCGCGCTGATCGTCGGGGCCCTCGCCACACCGGCCGTGACGGCATCCAGCGCCGACGGCGTCAAGCTCAATCGCGTGTATGGCGCCGTGCTCATGGTGCTGGCAGCGCCTTCGTATCTCATCCAGAAATAAGGGACCGCGCGATGTACCTGATCGATTCTGCCGCCCATACGCGCCGCGCGTTTCTGCGCCGCTCCGGCCAGCTTGCCATGGCGGGCACCGCGTTGCCCTTTGCGCTCAATCTTGCGGCGATGGGCGAAGCCGCCGCGCAGGCCGCTTCCTCGGACGACTACAAGGCGCTGGTGTGCGTTTTCCTCTTCGGCGGCAACGACTATGCGAACACCGTCGTCACCTATGACGACCCCAGCTACAACGCCTACAGCACCATTCGTGTGCCGCAGGCGGCCAATGGGATCGCCATCGCCAAGGCCGCTCTGGACTCGACGCTGCTCACGCCGACGACTGCGTTGGCCGATGCACGCCAGTACGCGCTGCATCCATCGATGGGGCAACTGGCGGGCCTTTTCAACACCGAAGGCAAGGTGGCAGTGCAGCTCAACGTCGGGCCGCTCGTGGTCCCGCTCACGCGCGCCCAGTACAACAACAGCAACAAGAAGCTCTATCCGCAGCCGCCCAAACTCTTTTCACACAACGACCAGCAGTCGATCTGGCAGTCCTCTTCGCCCGAAGGCTCGACGGTAGGCTGGGGCGGCAATCTCGGCGACCTCGCGCTGTCGCAGAACACGACCTCGTTGTTCACCTGCATGTCCGTCGCGGGCAATGCGGTGTTTCTCTCGGGCGACACCGCCCTGCAATACCAGGTCAGCACGAACGGCGCCGTCGGCATCGGCAGCGTGAAGAGCAACACGGTCTTCGGATCGGCCTCGGTCAAGTCCGCCATGGCGCAACTCGTGCAGGAGGCGCGCACCCACGCGCTAGAGAACGAATACAACCGCGTGACCCGACGCGCGGTGGAAGCCGAAACGGCTGTGACGGCGGCCATTGCCCCGGCCACCTTCACCAACGACACCTTCGCGGGACTGACCACCGGGCTCGCGAACCAGCTCAAGATGGTCTCGCGTGTCATTCGCGGGCGTGCCGCGCTCGGCGTGAAGCGGCAGGTTTTCTTCGTGTCCATGGGTGGGTTCGATCTGCACGACAACCTGATCGCCAACCAGCCAGGCCTGATGAAGCAGCTCAGCGATGCGCTGGTTGCGTTCTATCGCCAGATGGAGGCGCTGGGCGTCGGGGACAAGGTCACGGCTTTCACGGCGTCGGATTTCGGCCGCACGCTGGCGAGCAATGGCGATGGCTCCGATCACGGCTGGGGTAGCCATCACTTCGTCGTCGGCGGCGCGGTCAAAGGCAAGCAGTTCTATGGCACGCCGCAGGTGGTGAGCATCAACAACGACCCGAAGCTCGCCGGCTACGAAGGGCACGTGGGGCAGGGGCGGCTGATTCCCACGACCTCGGTCGATCAGTACGGTGCAACGTTGGCCAGGTGGTTCGGCGTGCCGGACATCGATCTGCCGGGCATCCTGCCGAACCTGAAGAACTTTGGCGGCAACTTCAACGGTCTCGAGTATCCGAAGAACCTGGGCTTCATGGGCTGAGGCGACTGGAGTAATCTCCTGGCCCGATGAAGGCAAGGAGCCACGATTGACTCAGTTACTTCCACTTCTTGGCATCGCCGGCGCTTTGGCGGTCGGCGTGGTGAGCCCGGGGCCCAGCTTCGTGATGGTCGCGCGCACGGCCGTGTCGCTTTCGCGCTCGCAAGGCGTGGCGGCGGCATTCGGAATGGGGCTGGGCGGGGCCTGCTTTGCGCTTGCTGCACTGGCCGGGCTGCAGGCGTTGCTGCTGGCCGTGCCGACGCTCTATGTGGTCCTCAAGGCCGCGGGCGGTTTTTATCTTGCTTATCTCGGCGTGCGGATCTGGCTCGGCGCGAGCCAACCTTTGTCGATGGGTTCATCAGCGCGGGGTGCGGGTGGAGCGAAGCGTCAGGCGGGCCGCGCGTTTCTGCTTGGATTGGCGACGCAACTGAGCAATCCGAAGACGGCGATCGTCTACGCCAGCGTCTTCGCCGCATTCCTTCCGCCGACGCCTTCGCTCGGTTTCGCAGTGGGCATCGTGGCGGTGGTCTTCGCGCTTGAAACGAGCTGGTATGCGCTGGTGGCGCTGGCCCTCTCCGCGAGTGGGCCCCAGAAAACCTATCTCCGGTACAAAGCCTGGGCGGACAGGTTCGCCGGCACGGTCATGGTCTGCCTGGGCCTGCGGCTTCTGGCTACAGCCCAACGCGCCTGAAAGGAAATCGATGAGCACCGATCCGTTCCCAATGGAAGGCGGCTGCACCTGCCGCGCAGTCCGCTACCGCATGGCGACTCGACCGCTCTTCGTGAACTGCTGCCATTGCCGCTGGTGCCAGCGCGAGAGCGGCAGTGCGTTTGCAATCAACGCGCTGATCGAACGCGACCGCTTGCAGTTGCTGCAAGGCGACGTGGAAATGGTCGACACCCCTTCGCTGAGCGGCAAAGGCCAGAAGATCGCGCGCTGTTCGCAATGCCGGGTCGCCCTGTGGAGCCACTATGCAGGCGCGGGCGAGGCGATCGCTTTCGTTCGCGTCGGCACGCTCGATTCGCCCGACGCCCTGCCGCCAGACATCCACATCTACACGGCTTCGAAGCAGCCTTGGGTCGTGCTGCCGGCGGGCGTACCGGCGACTGCGGAGTACTACAGCGGCTCGCAGTACTGGCCGGCGGAGAGCCTGGAACGGGTCAAGGCCTTGAAGCCGAAGCGCCCAGCCGCTGCGACACCTGATCCGCGCACGCCTTGAGGGCGAGCGCGATCTCGCCGTCCCAATCCGTGTCGAAGATGGCGGACGGCCCAATGGCCGTGAGCGCCAGCGAGATGGCTCCGGTGTGATCGAAGACCGGCGCTGACATCGCGCTCACACCGGGCAGGATTTCGCCGTCCGAGCGGCTGACGCCGTGGCTGCGGACTTCGCGCAATTGCGACTCGAAATCCTGCCAGCTCGGCAGAGGTCGCGCTGGCGGCATGCCTCGCCGGGGAGCGTGCGCCGTGGCCGCGCCCTTGCGCTCGCGCCGGCGTTCGTCCTCGAGCAGTTGCTTGACGACCGCTGGATCCAGGTAGGCGCCAAACAGACGGCCCGACGCCGTGTTGGTGAGCGAGAACACCGTGCCGTGCCGCATGTTCACGTGCAGCGGCGCTGGCGATTCCGCGATCCGCACAATGGTGGCGCCCCGGTCGCCCCAGACGGCGATGGCCACGGTCTGCCCGATCTGCTGCGCCAGTTCGGCGATCAGCGGCGTGGCGACGTGAACCGGGTTCGCCTGCTGAAGGCTGATCAACCCCAGTTGCAACGCGAGCGGTCCGAGCAGATAGTGGCCGCTGACGCGATCCTGCTCGATGAGCCCCAGCCGGCCGAAACTGACCATGTAGGGATGCGCCTTGGCGGGAGACATCTCCGCTTCGCGCGCGAGGTCCTTCAGCGCCATGGGTCGTCCGTTGTGGACCAGGGCGCGAAGCAGTTGCCCGCCGACTTCGATGCTCTGGATGCCGCGTTGGCTGCGCTCGTTGTCTGTGCTCATCGCCAGTCCCTTTTGTTCGTTTCTGCGGAAGGCATTAGACATTAACTGATTGGCGATCTAAACTGCGCGCATTCGTTTACGCCGAATCAATTTACGTTAGACAAATTTTTACAAGGAGACCCGTGATGACCGAGGTCAAGAAATTCGCCAGCCAAGCCGATCTGGAAGAAAAGAAAATCACCTTCAGCCAGATCTCCGAGCACGCCTGGGCCTATACGGCCGAGGGCGATCCCAACACCGGGATCATCATCGGCGACGACTGCGTGCTGGTGGCCGATACGCAGGCCACGCCCGCCATGGCGGCCGATGTGGTCCGGCGCATCCGCGAGGTGACCGACAAGCCGATCAAGTACGTCGTGCTGACGCACTATCACGCCGTTCGTGTGCTCGGCGCCGCCGCCTACAAGCCCGAGCACATCATTGCCAGCCAGGACACGCGCGACCTCATCGTGGAGCGCGGCGAGCAAGACAAGGCGAGCGAGATCGGTCGCTTCCCCCGGCTGTTCCAGAACGTCGAAACCGTGCCGCCGGGGATGACTTGGCCGACCATCACGTTCACCGGCAAGATGACCTTGTGGCTGGGCAAGCTCGAAGTGCAGCTCATCCAGCTGGGCCGCGGCCACACCAAGGGCGACACGGTCGTCTGGCTTCCGGAGGAGCGGGCGTTGCTCAGCGGCGACCTGGTCGAGTTCGACGCCACGCCCTACGCCGGCGATGCCTACTTCCAGGACTGGCCGCAGACGCTGGACAACATCGCCGCGTTGAAGCCGAAGGCGCTCGTTCCGGGGCGCGGTGCCGCGCTGACGACCGCCGATCAAGTGGCGAAGGGCCTCGCAGGCACCCGCAGCTTCATCGCCGACGTCTACAGCAGCGTTCAGGAAGGCGTCAAAGCCGGCCGCGACCTCAACGCGGTCTACAGGGACACCTATGCCAAGCTCAAGCCCAAGTACAGCCAGTGGGTCATCTTCGACCATTGCATGCCCTTCGACGTGAGCCGTGCCTACGACGAAGCGTCGGGCCATGTCGATCCGCGCATCTGGACCGCCGAGCGCGACATCGAAATGTGGAAGGCGCTGGAAGGCTGAGCGATGCAGGGCGTCGACTATCAGTCGCTGCACTTCGACTACAGGCGCCACGCGGACCAGGACGCCGCGCCGCCCGCGCGGCATCCGGTCGTGGTGGTCGGCGCCGGCCCCGTGGGGCTCGCATTGGCAATCGATCTTGCGCAACGGCAGGTGCCGGTGGTGCTGCTCGACAACGACCACACGCTGTCCACCGGCTCGCGCGCCATCTGCTTCGCAAAGCGCACGCTCGAAATATTCGATCGGCTGGGTTGCGCCGATCGCATGGTGGCCAAAGGGGTGTCGTGGAAGGTCGGCAGGGTGTTCTTCAAGGACGAGCAGGTCTACAACTTCGACCTGCTGCCCGAAGAGGGACATGAGCGGCCGGCATTCATCAACCTGCAGCAGTACTACGTCGAAGGCTATCTGTCGGAGCGCGCCGCCGAGCTGCCGCTGATCGACATCCGCTGGAGCAACAAGGTGGTCGGCATTGCGCAGCATGCGGAGCACGCGCTGCTCACCATCGAGACGCCCGAGGGCAACTACCAGCTCGCCGCCGACTATGTGGCGGCTTGCGATGGCTCGCGATCCAGCCTGCGGCAACTGCTTGGACAGGAGGCCAAGGGCCGCGTCTTCCGGGACCGCTTCCTGATCGCCGATGTGAACATGGACGCGGGGCTTCCGACCGAGCGGCGCTTCTGGTTCGATCCGCCTTTTCATCCCGGCCAAAGCGTGCTGCTTCACAAGCAGGCCGACAACATGTGGCGTGTCGACTTCCAGCTTGGCTGGGACGCCGATCCGGTGGAAGAGCGCAAGCACGAAAACATCATCCCGCGCGTGCGCGCATTGCTCGACAGCATCGGCCATGAGCGCGTGCAGTTCAGCATCGGATGGGCCAGCGTCTATACCTTCGCCTGCCAACGCATGGAGCGCTTTCGCCATGGCCGCGTGCTGTTCGCTGGCGACTCGGCGCATGGCGTGTCGCCCTTCGGCGCGCGCGGTGCGAACTCGGGCGTGCAGGACGCGGACAACCTCGCGTGGAAGCTGGCTGCCGTCATCAGGCGCGAAGCACCCGACGCGCTGCTCGACAGCTATGCGAGCGAGCGCGAATACGCGGCCGACGAGAACATCCGCCACTCGACCCGTGCCACCGACTTCATCACGCCGAAGAGCGAAGTCAGCAGCCTGTTTCGAGACGCCGTGCTCGAACTTTCCAAGCGCCATGCCTTCGCACGGGCGCTGGTCAACAGCGGGCGTCTCTCGGTCCCGAGCACGCTGAGCGAGTCGCCGTTGAACACGCCCGACGAGGATGCTTTCGACGGCCGGATGGCGCCTGGTGCGCCCGCCGCCGATGCGCCGATCGTTCGGGCCGACGGCTCCGCCGGATGGTTGCTGCGCGAGCTGTGTCCCGCCTCATCCGCGGGCGCTGCGTGCTTCACCGCTGTGGTTTTCGGCCAAGGCGAGGAGGCCGAACACAGTCTGCAAGCACTGGCAGAGGCCGACGTGCCGCTGCACGTGGTGCGGGTCAGCGCGACGGGCGAAGGCGAAATCGCGGCTCGCCGCTACGACGCGCGTTCCGGCACTGTTTACCTGCTGCGTCCCGACCAGCACGTGTGCGCGCGCTGGCGCCATCCCACATCCCACGTCGTGCGTTCCGCGCGCGATCGTGCCCTGGCAAAGGCATAGAAGACGATGGAACTCATCACCACCCCAAACCTCGACGCGCCCGACGATTTCTACGAGGCGCTGATCGAAGCACACCAGGGCTTGTCGACCGAAGAAAGCCACGCTCTGAATGCCCGGCTCGTGCTTGTGCTCGCCAATCACATCGGCTCGATGCCGGTGCTTCGCCAAGCCCTTGAGGCCGCTTCGAGCGCCGCTGAGACTCCCAAAGGAGAAAGGACACCATGACCGACGCATCCGCCGGCGAGCGCCGCTATCAAAGCGGCTTCGGCAACGAATACGCGACCGAAGCCGTCGCAGGCGCCTTGCCCCAAGGCCGCAACAGCCCGCAGCGCGCGCCCTTCGACCTGTATCCCGAGCTGATTTCCGGCACGGCCTTCACCGCGCCGCGCCACGAAAACAGGCGCACGTGGATGTACCGGCGCCAGCCCTCCGTGGTGTCCGGACGCTACAAGCCCTACGCGCAGGCGCAATGGAAGACCGGTGCCGATCGTGAGATGCTCCTGCCGCCCGAGCCGCTGCGCTGGGCGCCGATCCCGATGGACAACGCCAACGTCGACTTCGTCGATGGCGTCCATACGATCGCCGCCAACGGCGATGCCGAAGCGCAGACCGGCGTCGCCGCGCACGTGTACATCGCGAACCGCTCCATGGAGCGCCGCGCCTTCGTCAACGCCGATGGTGAAATGCTTTTCGTGCCGCAGCAGGGTCGTCTTGAAATCACCACTGAGATGGGCGTGCTCGACGTCAAGCCCGGCGAGATTGCGCTGGTGCCGCGAGGCGTGGCCTTCAAGGTCGGCCTGCCGGATTCGGAATCTGGCGCAGGACCTTCCCGCGGCTACGTTTGCGAGAACTACGGCGCGCAATTCCGCTTGCCCGAGCTGGGCCCGATCGGCTCGAACGGCCTTGCCAATGCGCGCGACTTCCAGGCGCCCGTCGCCGCCTTCGAGGAAGCGAGCGCGGCCTACGAGCTCGTCAAGAAGGCGGGCGGCCGCTTCTGGTCGGCGCCGACAAGGCAATCGCCCTTCAACGTCGTCGCCTGGCACGGCAACCTTTCGCCCGTGAAATACGACACGGCGCATTTCATGACGATCGGCTCGATCAGCTTCGACCATCCGGATCCTTCGATCTTCACAGTGTTGACTTCGCCGAGCGACACGCCCGGGACCGCCAACTGCGACTTCGTGATCTTTCCGCCGCGCTGGCTCGTCATGGAAGACACCTTCCGTCCACCCTGGTACCACCGCAATCTCATGAGTGAATTCATGGGGCTGGTCTATGGGCAGTACGACGCCAAGCCGGGCGGCTTCAAGCCTGGTGGTGCGAGCCTGCACAACTGCATGGTTCCGCACGGCCCCGACGAAGAAGCTTTCGAGAAGGCGAGCCGCAGCGAGCTCAAGCCGCAGAAGCTCGACAACACGCTCGCCTTCATGTTCGAGAGCCGCTATCGCTTCATCCCCACCGAATTCGCGATGAAGAGCCCGGCGCTCGACAACGACTACGCCGACTGCTGGGCCGGCCTCAAGGATCAATTCACCCCATGACCTACGCCATCAACACCACACACGATCCGAAGCTGCGCAGTTGGGTGTCATCGGCCAACGAAGCCGGCTGCGACTTTCCGATCCAGAACCTGCCCTTCGGACGCTTTCGGCCTGCTGGCAGCAGCGAGGGCTTTCGCATCGGGATCGCGATCGGCGATCAGGTGCTTGATCTCAAGGCTGCCGGACTCATCGATACGGACGACATGAACGTGCTGCTGGGGCGAGGCGCAGCGGAACGCCAGGCGCTGCGCAGCGCCATCTCCGAAGGGCTGCGCGAAGGCAGCCCGAAGCAGGCCGCCTGGAGCAAGGCCCTGTCGGCGCAATCGTCCGTCGAGATGACCGTGCCCTGCCGCATTGGCGACTACACCGATTTCTACACGGGCATTCATCACGCAACCACCGTCGGCAAGCTGTTCCGCCCCGACCAGCCTCTGATGCCCAACTACAAGTGGGTGCCGATCGGCTACCACGGCCGGGCCTCGTCCATTGGCGTGAGCGGCCAGCGGTTCAAGCGCCCGCAGGGGCAGACCAAGGCGCCCGATGCCCAGGCGCCGAGCTTCGGCCCATCGAAGCGGCTCGACTACGAGTTGGAGCTCGGGTTCGTCGTTGGCCGCGGCAATGCCTTGGGCGAGCCCATCGCCATCGCTGATGCCGAGCAGCATCTCTTCGGGGTGACGCTGCTCAACGACTGGTCAGCGCGCGATTTGCAGGCTTGGGAATATCAGCCGCTCGGCCCTTTCCTGGCAAAGAATTTTGCGACGACCGTATCGCCGTGGATCGTCAGCATGGAGGCGCTCGCGCCTTTCCGTGCGAAGTTTGCGCGCCCTGAAGGAGATCCGCAGCCGTTGGCCTATCTCGATGCACCTGCCAATCGCGAAAGCGGCGCGCTCGACATCACGCTCGAGGTGTGGCTGCAGACCGCGAGGATGCGCGACGCAGGCGAGTCGGCTGTGCGGCTCACGCGCGGAAACACGACGGAAGCTGCCTATTGGACCGCTGCGCAACTCGTCACGCACCACACGGTGAACGGCTGCAATCTGCAGCCTGGCGATCTGCTTGGATCAGGCACGCTGTCAGGGCCGAATCCGGACGAGGCGGGGTCTCTGTTGGAACTCACCCTGGGTGGCAAGCAGCCGATCACCCTGCCCAATGGCGAACGCCGCGCCTTCCTCGAGGACGGCGACACGCTGAGCCTGCGCGGCTATTGCGAGCGCGCAGGCGCGGTGCGCATCGGGCTGGGTGAGGTGAGTGGGACGGTGGTCGCTATAGGCTGATTGCGACAAGATCAAGCGGTCAGCGGCGCCTAAGTACCGGCAGCCGCCCGCGACGCTTCAAGATGCGCCCGCGCCCGCTCGGCCAGCGCCATTTCGCCCGGCGTGCCTGGCGCGAACGCATCGACCGGCAACGGACGGCCATGCGAATCGACGGAGACGAAGACGATCAGGCACTCGGTGGTCTTCTGCATCTCGCCGCCCTTCATGTCGCCGCTGCGCACTTCGACCGAGATGTTCATGCTGCTGTTGCCGGTGTAGGCCAGGCGGGCCTCTACCTCCACCAGGTCGCCAATCATGATCGGTCGGTGGAAGCGAATGCTGCCGAGGAACACGGTCACGCAATAGCGCTTGGACCAGCTCGTCGCGCACGCATAGCCGGCTTCGTCGATCCACTTCATGACAGTGCCGCCGTGAACCTTGCCGCCGAAATTGACGGCGCTGGGCTCGGCCAGAAATCGCAGGGTGATGGACGACATGTATTCCTGGGCGATAAGTTGAACGATGAAACGCCCTCGCGGATTATGCGAGCGCCGGGGCGGGGTCGGCACCAAAGAGTTGCGCCAGCGTGCGTCGCAGCCAGGCATTGCCGGCGTCGGCGTGAAAGCGTTCGTGCCAGTGCTGTTTGACCGCGTAGGTCGAAAGTGCAAAGGGCGGATCCATCATCTTGACCGGCTCCTGGGTCACGAGGACTTCGCCGAGGATGCGCGGCACGATCACGATCAGCTCGGTGTGCGCCACGATGCGCGCCACGCTCAGGAAGCTCGACAAGCGCACCACGACGTTGCGCGTGAGGCCCAGTCGCGCAATGGTCTTGTCGATGATGGCGTGGCCGGTGCCCGAGGACGAGATCACCGCATGGGCCTCGCCCTCGAAGCGCTTGAGCGTGAGGCGCGCGCCGATGCGCGGATGGTCCCGCGCCACCAGGCAGACGAAGTTCTGCGCAAAGAGCGTCTGTTGGTAGAACCCCGCGTCGAGTTGCGGCATGAAGCCCACCGCCAGATCGACTTCGCCGTCTTCCAGGCGGCGCCCGCTGTCGGTCGAGATGATTTCGGTCTCGATGTGCACACCAGGGGCTGAGCGCCGCAGATGGTCCAGAAGCCGGGGCAGCAGCACCACTTCGCTGATGTCCGTCATGCAGATGCGAAAGGTGCGCTGCGCCTCGCCCGGATCGAAGCCGCCGCGGCTGCCGCGCGCCTGGTCGAGCTGGGAGAGCACTTCGCGCACATGAATGCACAGCCGCTGTGCATAGGGCGTGGGTTGCATGCCCTGCGCAGTGCGCGCGAACAACCGGTCATCGAAGTGCGCGCGCAGCTTGTTCAGCATGGTGCTGGCTGCGGCCTGCGCCATGCCCAGGCGGTCCGCGGCCTTGGAGACGCTGCCGGTCTTGTAGATCTCGTCGAACACGGCGAGCCATTCGAGATCGAGTTTGGACATGAGGGCCTCCGGAATGCTCAGAACGTCAGAACTTCAGAACGGGCATTATCTAAAAACGCAATTGTGGGTATCGAGTTGTCCATCTTGAACAAATAGTAGGTGCGGCCAACAATCGCATTCGGGCTTCGATCGCCAGGAGACAAATCCCATGAACACCGCTACGCAAGCCGCGCACACGGACGCCGCCGAACGCCGTGCCTACTACGAGCGCATCCGACCGCTGAACCTCACGCCGCTTTGGGAATCGCTGCACGCTCTGGTGCCGCGTGAACCGCAGACTCCCTGCGTGCCCGCGCTCTGGCGCTACGACGAGATTCGCCCGCTGCTGATGGAATCGGCCGAACTCATCACTGCCGAAGAAGCCGTGCGCCGTGTGCTGGTGCTTGAGAATCCGGCGATTCCAGGTCGTTCATCGATCACGCAATCGCTCTACGCGGGCTTGCAGCTCATCATGCCGGGCGAGGTCGCGCCATCTCACCGCCACGTGCAATCGGCGCTGCGTTTCATCGTCGACGGCAAGGGGGCCTACACCACGGTGGGTGGCGAGCGCACCACCATGTACCCGGGCGACTTCATCATCACGCCTTCGTGGGCCTGGCACGACCATGGCAACGAAGGCATCGAAGGCGTGACCGAGCCGGTGGTCTGGCTCGATGGGCTGGACATCCCGATGCTCCGCTTCTTCGATGCCGGCTTTGCAGAGAACGCCGATGCAAAGGTGCAGCACGTCGCCCGTCCCGAGGGCAACAGCCTCGCGCGCTTCGGCCACAACATGGTGCCTGTGCGGCATGACCACAGCTCGCCGACCTCGCCGATCTTCAACTATCCCTACGCCCGCAGCCGCGACGCACTCGCGCAGTTGCAAAGGCAGGAGGCGCCTGACGCATGGCTGGGCCACAAGCTGCGTTACATCAATCCGCTGACGGGCGGCTCGCCGATGCCCACCATCGCGACCAACCTGCAGCTTCTTCCGGCCGGGTTTGCCGGCAAGACGCATCGCGCGACCGATGGCGCCGTCTACAGCGTGGTCGAAGGCCATGGCACGGCCGAGATCGGCGGGCAGCGATTCGCCTTCGGTCCGCGCGACACCTTTGTCGTGCCTTCCTGGGCGCCGCTGCGCCTCTCGGCAGCCGACGATGCCGTGCTGTTCAGCTTTTCGGATCGTCCTGTGCAACAGGCCATGGGCATCTTGCGCGAAGCGTTCCTCCAGGACTCCTGACGCCGGATTCCTGATCGTTCGCTGCGCTCGTCAGCGATTTTTTCGACCCACGTGCCGCACAGGCGGCAGGAGCCCACATGTCTTTCGTCGTTTCTCCTCCGGCCGTCGTCGGCCTTCCCATCGCCGGTTCGTCCGACCTGTTTCCGGTGCGCCGCGTCTATTGCGTCGGCCGCAACTACGCAGCGCATGCGCGCGAGATGGGTTTCGATCCCGATCGCGAGCCGCCTTTCTTCTTTTGCAAGCCGAACGACGACGCATCGATCGTTCCGGTGGCCGCTGGAAAGACCGCGAACATTCCCTACCCACCGCAGACCGCCAATTACCACTACGAGGCTGAGTTGGTCGTCCTGATCGGCAAAGCCGGAAGAAACATTGCCGTGGCCGACGCCGCCAGCCACATCTACGGTTACGCCGTCGGCCTGGACATGACGCGCCGCGACCTGCAGATGAAGATGCGTGAACAGGGCCGCCCATGGGAAATCGGCAAGGCTTTCGATTTTTCGGCGCCCGTGGGTGCGGTGCGCAAGCTCGCTGACTCGGGAGAGATCGCGCAAGGTGCGATCACACTCGAGGTCGATGGCGAGGTCCGCCAGAAGAGCGACCTGCGCAACCTGATCTGGTCGGTCAACGAAGTCATTGCCAACCTATCGACGCTATTTGCACTTCAGCCTGGCGATCTCATCTTCACCGGCACGCCCGAAGGCGTGGGGGCGGTGAAGCCGGCCCAGACCATGAAGGTGCACATCGAGGGGCTGGAGCCGATCGTCGTTCGCGTCGACTGAAGCGCATGCTCCGGCAGACCTCCTCGTAACGTCTGGACACAGCGGGGCGTATCCTTGGGCCCTTTGCTTTTTCAACCCTTTCACTTTATGCACGCATCGAAGAGAGCTCTCCTTGTCGCTGCCTGCGGCCTGGCCGCCGGCATTCTGCCGCTGGCTTCCATGGCACAGGGCGCCGCATGGCCTACCAAGCCGGTCCGCTTGATCGTTGGCTTTCCGGGCGGTTCGACCCCCGACATCGCGGCACGGACCATCGCCGAGCCTCTGGCGAAGGCGCTCGGGCAGCCGGTCATCGTCGACAACAGGCCCGGCGCGTCGGGCAACATCGCGGCCGACCTGGTAGCGAAGGCGACCGACGATCACACCCTCGGCATCGTGATCAACGGCAATCTGACCTCGTCGAAGATGCTGTACCCCAAGCTGCCCTACGACCCGGCCAAGGACTTCACCTACTTGTCGCTGATCGCCACCGCGCCGCTGATGCTGGTCGCGCCGAACAACCTGCCCGGCGGCGCTGCCTTCTTCGATGCGGCGCGCAAGGGCGGCGACAAGTGGAGCTACGGTTCGGTGGGCGTCGGTTCGGTCGGCCACCTGGGCATGGAGCTCCTCAAGAGCCGCGTCCCTGGGCTGAAGGCCGAGCACGTGCCCTATCAAGGCAATCCACAGGTCGTGACCGGATTGCTGGGCGACCAGGTGCAGATGGCCCTTATCCCACCGGGCGTCGCATGGCCGCAGGTGCGGGCCGGCAAGCTCAAGGCGATCGGCCTCACGAGCGGGCGCAGCACGCTGGCACCTGAAGTGCCCTCACTCTCCGAAGCCGGTGTTCGTGATTTCAATCTCGAAGTCTGGACCGCCCTGCTCGGCCCCGCCAATCTGTCGAAGACCGCGCAGGACCGGATCAGCAAGGAACTCGCCGTCATCATGAAATCGCCCGAAGTGCGCCAGCGGTTGTTCGATCAGGGCTGGCAGGCAGTCGGCACGTCGCCTGACGGCATGCGGGCACGCGTCAAGGAAGAGTCCGCGATCATGACCCGCATCATCTCGACGAACGGCATCAAGCTGCAATGAACGTGTCCACCGTCATCGAACCGCAACGCAGCCTGCCGGTCTTCGGCGAGTACGACGTGGTCGTGGTCGGCGGCGGCCCTGCCGGCATCGCTGCCAGCGTGAGCGCCGCCCGCCACGGCGCGCGCACGCTGCTGGTGGAGCGCTATGGCTTCCTCGGGGGCATGGGCACCGCCGGCGGCGTGACCAACTTCGCGGGCCTCTACGGCAAGCGCGACGGCGAAATGACGCTGCTCGTGCATGGCGTGGCGGACGACCTGCTCGCGCGCATCGACGCCATGGGCGGCCTCAACAAGCCGCAGGACGGCATGCAGGGCCGTATTCGCGTGCGTTCGTACGACACCTCCGTCTACAAGTGCGCGGCCGATCAGCTATTGCTCGACGCCGGCGTGCAGCTGCTGTTCCACGCGTTGGCCGCGGCGGTGGTCATGGACGGCAATCGCATTGCCGCGCTGGTAGTCGAAACGAAATCCGGCCGCCAGGCAATTCGTGCGAATGCCTTCATCGACGGCAGCGGCGATGCGGACGTGGCGGCCTTTGCCGGTGTGCCCTTCGAAGTGGGCGACGGCCACGGCAGCGGATTGTTCCCATCCACCATGTTTCGCATCGGCCACGTCGACGCGCAGCGCGCGCTGGCCGCCGTGGGCGAATTCAAGGCCATCAACGACCTGATGACAAAAGCGCGTGAGCGCGATCCGCAGGCCTACAGCTTTCCGAGAGAGGGCGCGATCCTGCGTCCGCAGATCGACCCGCGAGAATGGCGCGCCAACGTGACGCAGATCCGCAATGCCGAAGGCGGTGCGATGAACGGCGTGGACGCCCGGCAACTCAGCGACGGCGAAACCGAAGGCCGCCGGCAGATCGGCGAATACTTCCGATTCCTCAAGGCCGAAGTGCCCGGCTTCGAACAATCGTCCATCGTGGAGATCGCGCCCCAGGTGGGCATTCGCGAGACGCGGCGCGTCCAAGGGCTCTATGCACTGACGGGCGAGGACATCCTGTCGTCGGCACGCTTCGACGACAGCATCGGCATCAACGCCTGGCCGATGGAGATGCATGCTGCCGGCAAGATCGAGTGGGCCTTCCCGCGCGATGGCAATCGCACCTACAACCAACTGCCGTGGCGCATGCTCGTGCCCCGCGGGGTGGACAACCTTCTGGTCGCGGGCCGCTGCGCATCGATGACGCACGAAGGCCAATCGGCGGCGCGGGCCAGCGGCGGCTGCTTCGTGATGGGGCAGGCGGCCGGAACCGCGGCGGCATCGCTGGGTGGCGACAGCTTCGCGACGGTCGACGTGACCGCGCTCCAGGGCCAACTGGCCGCTGACGGGGTCGACCTGGATCGCTGACCGGCGCGGGACACCACGGCGGGGCGCTCTTTGCTATCGTTGCAGGCTTGTCTTTCCGGCGCTGCCTGCGTTCTCCCGATGACTGATCCCGCCACCGCTTCCCGACTCGTCGACAGCCTCGTCGACTTGATGAACCTCCAACCCCTGGGCAACGACCGCTTCCTGGCCCAGAGCGAAGACATCGGCACGCCGGCCGTCTTCGGCGGTCAGGTGCTGGGGCAAGCGCTGATGGCCGCCTGCCAGACAGTGGGTGCCGAGCGCCCGGTCCATTCGATGCACGCCTATTTCCTGTTGCCCGGCGAGCATGCGCCCATTGAATACGCGGTCGAACGCATGCGCGATGGCCGCAGCTTCACGACGCGGCACGTGGTCGCGCGCCAGCAGGAGCGCATCATCTTCGAGATGTCGGCTTCGTTCCAGACAGTGGACGAGGGCATCGAGCATCAACTTCCGATGCCCGAAGCCGCAGGTCCGGACGGGCTGCCGAGCGAACTCGATCAACGCATGGCGCTCGGCGACCGGCTGCCTGCCATGTGGCGTCCCAAGGCGCTGATGCCGCACGGGATCGAGTACCGCCGCATCGAACCCGACGACCTCCTCGCGCCGGCGCCTCGCTCGTCCGAGAGCAGCGTCTGGATGCGCGCGATCGCGCCGCTGCCGGACGATCCCCTCGTGCATCGCGCCTTGCTGGCTTACGCGTCCGACCACGGTCTGCTGCGCGCCGCCATGCTGCCGCACGGCCTGAGCTTCATGAGCGGGCAGGTGCGGCCCGCCAGCCTCGACCATGCGATGTGGTTTCATCGCGATTTCCGAATGGATGAGTGGCTGCTCTACTGTGTCGATTCGCCGAGCGCGAACGGTGCACGGGGACTGTGCCGCGGCAGCATCTTCACGCGCGACGGGCGGCTCGTCGCCTCGACCGCTCAAGAGGGCATGCTGCGGGTGCGGCCCACGGGAAGCCCTTTGTCGAGCGCGGGGCGAGCGGCGCCGATATAACGGGCGCCATGAGCGCCCTCTTCTCCCCCTTCGCGCTGGGTCCGTTGACCCTGCGCAACCGCATCGTGATTGCCCCGATGTGCCAGTACTCCGCCGAGCACGGCAACGCTGCCGACTGGCACATGATCCATCTCGGGCAGCTTGCGTTGTCGGGCGCGGGCTTGCTCATCATCGAGGCGACCGCGGTCGAGGAGATCGGGCGCATCACGCCGGGTGACCTCGGGCTCTATTCGGACGATAACCAGGCGGCGCTCGGACGCGTGCTGGCTGCAATCCGCCGCTATTCGCGCGTACCGGTCGCCATTCAACTCGCTCATGCGGGACGCAAGGCATCGAGCCACGTGCCATGGGAAGGCGGCCAGTGCCTGACGCCGGACGAAGGCGCCTGGCAGACCGTGGCGCCCTCCGCGATCCCGCATGCGGCGGGCGAACCTCCGCCTGCCGCCATGGATGCCGGGGGCCTTGCGCGCGTGAAGGCCGCCTTCGTGCGTGCGGCACAGCGTGCCGATGCTCTCGGTCTCGACGCGATCGAACTGCACGCGGCGCATGGCTATCTGCTGCATCAGTTTCTTTCGCCCATTGCCAACCAGCGCGCCGATGCCTACGGCGGCTCGCTTGAAAACCGCATGCGCTTCCCGCTGGAAGTGTTCTCCGCAGTGCGGGCCGCCGTGCCGGACCGAATGGCCGTCGGCGTGCGACTCTCGGCGACCGATTGGGTCGACGGCGGCTGGGATGTCGAGCAGAGCATCGCCTTTGCCAAGGCGCTTTCGTCGCTGGGATGCAGCTTCGTCCACGTTTCTTCGGGAGGCGTGTCGCCGCAACAGAAGATCCCGCTCTCGCCCGGTTACCAGGTCCCGCTGGCCGAGCGCATCAGGAAAGCGGTCGATCTTCCGATCATCGCTGTCGGCCTCGTCACTGAACCATCGCAGGCCGATGCCATCGTCGCAGCGGGCCAGGCCGATCTGGTGGCGCTGGCCCGCGCGATGCTGTTCGAGCCGCACTGGCCGTGGCGCGCGGCCGCCGAACTCGGTGCCCAGGTCGAGGCGCCGCCGCAGTATTGGCGTTCACAGCCTCGCGAACTGAAGGCGCTGTTCGGCGACGCCCGCATCGGTCAGCGATAGGCCATGCCGCCACTGTGGGCGGCGTTCCTAGCCGCGGAACGGGTTGGCGGTCGCGAACCAAAGCCCGATGCCGGTGGCGATGATGAATGCGCCGTCGGTCACGCCCGCGATCAAGAAGAACAGCGTCTGCAGGGTGTCCTTGAGCTCCGGCTGCCTCGCCGTGCCTTCGAGGAGCTTCGACCCGACGATGCCGATGCCGATGCACGAGCCCACCGCGGCAATGCCGATGAGTAGGGCCACAGCGAGGGGAAGGATGTCGAAGCCGTTCATGATGCTCTTTCGTTGGCCCTGAGATGTTGGCCTGTTGCTGCCGGCACCACCTCGGTTCCGGCTTGCATCCAATGTCGCCGAGGCTGCGCGCAGCGTCGATGACCTCGCAGGTCATGGAGCGAGGTGGTCGGAGATCAGCCGGGTCAGCCGGATCAGCCCGGCAGGAGGCGCTTCAGGTATCGGCCCGTATGGCTGGCTTCGTTCGCGGCGATCGCCTCCGGCGTRCCGACGCCCACCACCGTGCCGCCGCCGGCGCCGCCTTCGGGGCCCATGTCGATGAGCCAGTCGGCGGTCTTGATCACGTCCAGGTTGTGTTCGATCACGACGATCGTGTTGCCCGCGTCGCGCAGCTGGTGCAGCACCTTCAGCAATAGCTCAATGTCAGCGAAGTGCAGCCCGGTGGTCGGCTCGTCGAGGATGTAGAGCGTGCGGCCCGTGTCGCGCTTGCTGAGTTCGAGCGCGAGCTTCACGCGTTGCGCCTCCCCACCGGAGAGCGTCGTCGCGGCCTGCCCGAGCTTGATGTAGCTCAGGCCGACATCGAGCAGCGTGCGCAGCTTGCGCTCGATGGTCGGCACGGCCTTCAGGAATTCGTGCGCCGTCTCCACCGTCATGTCGAGGATTTGCGCGATGTTGCGGCCCTTGTATTGCACTTCGAGCGTTTCGCGGTTGTAGCGCTGCCCGTGGCACACCTCGCAGGGCACGTACACGTCGGGCAGGAAGTGCATTTCGACCTTCACGACGCCATCGCCCTGACACGCTTCGCAGCGGCCGCCCGCGACGTTGAAGCTGAAGCGGCCCGGACCGTAGCCGCGCTCACGGGCCGTGTTGGTCTCCGCCATCAGCTCGCGGATGGGTGTGAAGAGGCCGGTATAGGTGGCCGGATTGCTGCGCGGCGTGCGGCCGATCGGCGACTGGTCGACGTTGATGACCTTGTCGAAATACTCGATGCCTTCAATGGCCTCGTGTTCGGCCGGCTCTTCGTGTGCGCGATAGAGCGTGCGCGCGACGGCTGCATAGAGCGTGTCGTTGACCAGCGTCGATTTGCCCGAGCCGGAGACGCCCGTCACGCACGTCAACAGGCCGACCGGGAACGCCACGTTGACGTTCTTGAGGTTGTTGCCCGTCGCGCCGACGACCCGGATTTCCTGCACGTCGGACTGTGTCGCCAGGTGCGCTGCCTCGCGGGCCGCGCGCCTTTCGGCGGCACCGCTCTGCGGAAAGCGCGATGCTTTCTTGCTTTCTTCTGCGACGGGCTTGTTCATGACCGGCAACCATGGCGTTCGGCGCGCGGGCACCGCAATCTTCTTCACGCCAGACAGGTACTGCCCCGTCAGTGAGTCCGGGTCTGCCGCAACCTGCGCGTAGGTGCCCTGCGCCATCACGCGCCCGCCATGAACGCCGGCGCCCGGGCCCATGTCGATCACGTGATCCGCGGCGTGGATCATGTCCTCGTCGTGCTCGACGACGATCACGCTGTTGCCGATGTCGCGCAGGTGCTTCAGCGTGCCGATGAGCCGGTCGTTGTCGCGCTGGTGCAGACCGATGCTGGGCTCGTCGAGCACATACATCACGCCGGTCAGCCCCGAGCCGATCTGTGAGGCGAGCCGGATGCGTTGCGCCTCGCCGCCGGACAGCGTCTCCGCGCTGCGATCCAGGCTCAGGTAGTTGAGCCCGACGTCGTTGAGAAACTTCAGGCGAAGCCCGATCTCGCGCACCACCTTGTCGGCAATTTCCGCCTTGGCGCCACGCAGATGCAGGTCCTGAAAGTACGCGAAGCTCTCGCGCAGCGTGGCATGGCTGATCTCGTAGATCGCCATGCGGCGGGGCTCCGCGCCGGTTTGATCGACCAGGAACACATGGCGCGCCTCGCGGCGCAGACGCGTGCCGTGGCATTCGGGGCAAGGCTGCAAGTTGCGAAAGCGCGAGAGATCCTCGCGCACCATCGCCGAATCGGTCTCGCGATAGCGCCGCTCCATGTTCGGGATGATCCCTTCGAAGGGATGCTTGCGCACCAGCTTCTTGCCGGATTGCTGGCCGCTCTCCATCACGTAGGTGAACTTGATCTCTTCTTGCGCCGAGCCGTTCAGCACGGTCTGCTGCACCGAAGCGGGAAGCGACTCGAAAGGCGTGTCCAGATCGAACTTGTAGTGCTTGGCCACGCTTTCGAGCATGCTGAAGTAATAGCCGTTGCGCCGATCCCAGCCCTTCACCGCGCCGCTGGCGAGGCTCAGCGTCGGAAACGCGACGACCCGCGCGGGGTCGAAGAATTCTCGATGTCCCAAGCCGTCGCAACTCGGACACGCGCCCACGGGCGAATTGAAGGAAAACAGGCGCGGTTCGAGTTCGGCCAGCGAGTAGTGGCAGATCGGGCAAGCGAACTTCGCATTGAAGAGGTGTTCGCGTGCCGCGGGCGACTCGGATCCATTTGCCGGTGCAGGCGCGTCCATCTCCAGCGCGATCGCACGTCCATCGGCCAGCCTCAGCGCGGCCTCGAAGCTCTCCGCGAGCCGCTGCTGCATGTCGGGGCGTGCGCGCAAGCGGTCGATCACCACGTCGATGTCGTGCTTCTCGGTTTTCTTGAGCTTGGGCAGGTCGTTGTATTCGTAGGTTTGCCCGTCGACACGAAAGCGTATGTAGCCCTGCGCCTGCATCTCTGTGAAGAGTTCGACGAACTCGCCCTTCTTTTCGCGGGCCACCGGGGCCAGGATCATCAGCCGGGGTTCCTCGGGAATCGCAAGCACCGCATCCACCATCTGCGAGACCGTCTGCGCCTGGAGCGGGAGATCGTGCTCGGGGCAGTAGGGCGTTCCTGCGCGGGCGTACAGCAGCCGCAAGTAGTCGTGAATCTCGGTGACGGTGCCGACAGTCGAGCGCGGGTTGTGGCTCGTCGCCTTCTGTTCGATGCTGATCGCCGGAGAGAGGCCTTCGATCACATCGACGTCGGGCTTGTCCATCAGTTGCAGGAATTGCCGCGCATAGGCGGACAGGCTCTCCACGTACCGGCGCTGGCCTTCGGCGTAGAGCGTGTCGAACGCCAGGCTCGACTTGCCCGAGCCGGACAGGCCAGTGATCACCACCAGCTTGTTGCGCGGGATGTCGAGATCGACGTTCTTGAGGTTGTGCGTGCGCGCGCCGCGGATGCTGATGCGCTGTTGCGCAAGCGCGGCGCCGAGGTAGACGTCATCGGAGGGGGAATTCACAGGGCGGTCGGTTTTGGGCAACCGGACATGATAAATCCCCGCCTGTTTCAAGGTGCGTCGGGGGATTGCCCGGTCGCGAGCGGGTCGTCCGGATCCGGCGGCAGTGGCGCGCCCATCGCCATCGTCAGCATGTGTTCGGCCAAGGATTCATAGAGCGGCCTGCTGATCATTCGCGAAATCAGGCTGGCCAGCAGCGAGCAAGCCATGAGGCTGAGCACCATCGAGTGCCCGTCGACCATCTCCATCACGATGATGAAGGCGGTGAGCGGCGCCTGCGTCACCGCCGCCAGGAAGCCCGCCATGCCCATGGCGATGAGTGCGGGGCCGAGTCCAGGCCCTGCAAATCGGGCGATCCCCTCGCCGATGCCGGCGCCGATCGAAAGCGCAGGTGCGAAGATTCCACCCGGAACGCCGCACCACGCCGTGAGCCATGTCGCGATGAACTTGAGCAGCGTGTAGAGCGGTGTGAGTTCGTCGTGGCCCGCAAGCATGTGCTTGACCGACTCGGACCCGGAGCCGAAGGTGGTGCCGTTGGTTGCGAGGCCGATCGCCGCCACCGCAAGTCCACCGGCGGCGGCAAAGCGAATGGGCCAGCGCGCCCGAAGATTATTCAACCGCTGCGGTGCTCCCGTGAGCGAAGTGGCGAGAAGCCTCGAAAAGAGACCGCCGGCGAGCCCCGTCGTCAAGGCCACCATGAGGCCGGGTCCCATCACCTCCCAGCCGAAACGCGGCACCTTGATGATGCCGAAGTAGCTCAGATTGCCGAACACGGACACCGCGACCAGGCCGGCGAGCACGATGGCCGTGATGATCAACCCGCTCGCACGCGCTTCGATGCGGCCCGACAGTTCCTCGATCGCGAACACCACGCCCGCGAGCGGCGCGTTGAACGCCGCCGCGATTCCGGCGGCGCCGCCTGCCAGGAGCAAACCGCGCGCATCGATCGTCGTGCGTGGTGAAAGCCACCGGCGCGCGTGCTGCATGACCCCGGCGGCGACCTGCACGGCAGGGCCTTCGCGCCCGATGGAGAGTCCGGCCGCAAAGCCCAGCACGGCCAGCCCGATCTTGGCAACCGTGAGCCTGAGCGAGACGAACAGACCGCGTTTCTCCGGCGGCAGCGCAGGATGCAGCGCTGCCTTGACCTGCGGGATGCCCGAACCCCGCGCACCGGGCGCCCAGCGGCGCGTTGCCCAGACGATGGCGGCCGTGACGGCAGGCGTCCAGAGTAGAACCGCCCATGGATGGGAGCGGTACAGCCCCAGGAACAGCCCGAAAGCGCGGTCGCTGGCGATCGTGAAGACCACCACGAACAGGCCCGCCGCGACGGCGTAGCCAAGGACGATGGCGCGGTCGAGCCATAGACGGCCGCTCGACAGTTCGGCGCGCAGGTTTTCGAAGAAGTCCGGTTCGCGGTTCATGGAATAGCGTCATTGTCTCCGCGGCAGGCGCAGGCGCAGGCGCAGGCGCACGGACCTGTCGGCGATGCGTCTTCCTGTGCGGAGCCTAGGAAATGTCTGAAAAGTACCCGGGAAAGCGGTGTAGTACTACCGATTGCAGTTTGCGCCGCTATCCTTCGCGTTTTTTCAAACCGACAGCTCTTTCTCAGGGCCACGGAAAGCCTCTTCGCTCTGTCACCAGACCCGCCGAGACGATCACGAATCGAATCGACAGGTCTTCTGCGAAGGGGCCGAACCAGGATCGGTGTCAACAAAAGGGAGTAAGTTATGCAATCAGTAGTCGTCGTGGATGACCACCCGGCCATTCGACTGGCCGTTCGATCCGCTTTGGAGTCCACCGGTGAGTTCGAAATCGTCGGCGAGGCGAGTGACGGCCCTTCGGCATTGACGGTCATCCGCGAGCTTCAGCCGAAGCTGGTGATCCTTGATCTCGATCTGCCGAGATTGAACGGTCTTGACGTCATCGAACGCGTAAGAAAGCTGCACGGCGACACGAAGCTTCTCGTGCTCTCCGGTCAACAGGAATCGATCTTCGGCGCGCGCGCGGTCAAGGCCGGCGCCAACGCATTCATCAGTAAAACGGAGGATCTGAAGCGGTTGGTCCAGGCTGCCCATACGGTCCTCGCCGGCTACAGCATGTTCGCGACTTCGATCCTGGCGTCGCACGCGGCGCTCGCAGACGGTGCGCGGCCGGGGGCCTTGATCAAGAGCCTTTCCGATCGCGAACTGACAGTGCTGCAATATCTTGCCCGCGGCCTGAGCAACAAGGAAATTGCCGAAACACTCCTTATCAGCAACAAGACCATCAGTGGCTACAAGGCGCGAATCTTCCAGAAGCTGAGCATCTCCAGCCTCGTGGAACTGGTGGATTTCTCGCGAGCCAACCAGCTGGTGGCCTGACACTCCAGCACATGGGTCAGGCAGTTCGCCGATACGAGCGGGCGAAGTCGCCGGCTCGAACAAGCACCAATTCGAGCTCGGCCCTTGCCGCGCCATAGGCTTCGCGCGTGGCCTCGATCAGCTTTCTCTCATCGTCCGCGCTCGTCAACTCGACGGTCCGGAACGCATCGACAGCGTTGCGCTCATCGAGTTGCTGACATGCCGAGCACAGTCGATGCGCCAGTTTTCTAAGCCCGATGTAGTCATCGGCCCCAGCGGCCCGGTCCATCTTTTCCAGGTCTTCCTCGCTCGCTGTGACGAAGATGCCGACCAGTTCGGCGACGTTGCCGAGGTCGCCACCACATAGCGCCGTCAGGCTCGGATATCGCGCTGCTTCCGCAGGTTTCGCGACGTCGACGGGGCCGGCTGGCGCCGCCAGCGCATCTTCTTGCGGCTCCCGCGACATGACCTTCACCAGCGCATCGCGCAGATCGCCCAGTTGCAGAGGCTTGGAGAGATAGACATCCATCCCCAACGCCAGGCAGCGCTCGGCCTCGCCCTGCAGCGCACTGGCTGTCAACGCGATGATCGGTAGCCTCGGCAGACCCTCTGCAGATTCTCTTTCACGCAATCGCGTGGTCAGCGCATAGCCGTCGAGCCGCGGCATGTGGCAATCCGTCAGCAGCAGTGCGTAATCCGCTTCCGGAGTCATCAGCATTTCCCAGGCTTCCTGGCCGTCGACCGCGCATTCGCACGTGCAGCCGAGCCTCACGAGTTGCCGCGTGATCACCTCCCTATTGATTGGGTGATCCTCCGCCAGCAGCACCTTCAAGCCGAGAGCGCCACCGACGGCGTCATGTTCGACTCTGGCCGCATCGATGACGGGATGAGGCGCCGGGCTGTGCCCTGGCGCGGAGCCTGTGCCGGGTGTCCATGCGCGCAAAGGCAAGGTCACGATGAAGCGACTGCCGACACCGGGCGTGCTTTCGCAGCGGACGTTGCCGCGCATCAACTCCACCAGTTGTTTCACGATTGACAAGCCCAGCCCGGTGCCGCCATAGCGGCGGGTGGTGGCTACTTCGGCCTGCTTGAAGGGCTCGAAGAGCGAACTCGTGAAGAGCGGGTCAATGCCGATGCCGGTGTCTTCCACCGTCATTTCCAGTCGGCCGTTTCGCGTGAGTCGCGCCTGGACGCTCACATTGCCTTGGTGCGTGAACTTCACGGCATTGCCGATCAGGTTGGTCAGCACCTGTCGCAGCCGGACCGAATCGCCCATCACGTACTGCGGAATTCCAGCATCGAGGTGGAATTTCAGGGCGATCGACTTGCGTGTGGTGTCCGCGGTAAAGCTCGTGCATACGTCTTCGATGAGGCGCGTCAGCGAAAGGGGTCGGCTCTCCAACCCCAGCATGCGCGCCTCGATCTTCGAGACATCCAGGATGTCGTTGATGATCCTCAGCAGTGCGACTGACGACTTGCGGCATCCCGTCAGCATGCTTCGCTGGTCGTCCGTGAGCGGCGTCTCCATGACCAGGTCGATCATTCCCAGCACGCCATTGAGAGGCGTGCGCACTTCGTGACTCATCATGGCGAGGAAATGGGTCTTCGCATCCACGGCCGCTCGCGCTTCTTCGGCCTTGGTGATGAGGTTGGCCTTGAGCTCCTCTTCTTCAGTGATGTCTTTTGCGATGCCGGTGAAGTCCATGACGACCGTATCCGACTCGTACCGAAGCGCCAAGCTGCCTCGCACCTCCATCACGCGGATCGTCCCGTTCGGTCTGCAGATGCGGTATTGGTCGCTGTAGACCTCCTGCCCCTTGTCGAACGTGCGCCTCAGTTTGCCGACGACGCTTCGGAGGTCATCAGGATGAACCAGCGCGCCGAGCTTCAGGTATGTGAGCGGGTCATCGTCGGCATGGTCGTCGATCCCCAGGATCTCGCGAATCTTCTGGTCCGCCGTGATGACGGTGGCTCCGAATGCGGGATCGGTCAGATCCGCGTGCTTGGGCAGCGTGGTGAGGGAGCGCCACACACCCAGGCCGCCGATGGTCAACGCCAGTTCGAGGTCGATCCGTGATTGCTCGAGCTCGGCCAGCACGCGCTCCGCCTGCAACTTCGCTGCGTTGAGCTCGAGCTCGCCTCGGCGACGTTCGGTGATGTCGCGGTTGACGCCGATCAGATAATCGAGGCCGCCGCGCCCTTCATCGAGCGAGCCAAAGCCCTCCACCCAGCGCACGTCGCCTGAGTCGTCGATGACCCGGAACTCAAAGGTGGCAACCTCCTTGCGCGTGCGCGCAAGGTCGATGCGGGCCCTGGTCTCCTTCGCGTCCTCCGGATGAAGCCGGGCAAAAACGGAAGCGGCGTCGTGATCGCTCTCCTTCATGCCCAGGATCAACCGGGTGCGCGCGTCGGCGCGCACCTCTCCGGTGGCCATGTTCCATTCCCAAGACCCCATGCTGGCCGCTTCGAGGGCCATGCCGAGGCGCATGTTGGCGTCCTCGAGCTGGCGCTGTATCTGCTTCTCGATCGTGACATCCAGCGAGACGCCGACCAGCCCTCGCAGGGTGCCATGGCGGTCATACACCGGCTGCTTGCGTGACTGGATGCTGTGCACCGTTCCCTGGATGACGATCTCTTCGTCATAGTTGCGGGCCACGCCGGCAGCCATCAGTTCGCGGTCCTGGGCCATGTAGCGTTCCCAGTGCTCTGGGCCGAAGAAATCCCGGTCGGTCTTGCCGATTCCGGCGTTCGAGTCGATGTCGAATGTCCGCTTGAATTCGGTGTTGAACAATTGGTAGCGCAACCGGGTGTCCTTGAAGAACAGCATGTGCGGCACGGCGTCAACGATGGCGCTGAGCTCGTCGTCCCGATCCTGCAGGGAGCGCAGGCGCGCGATCTGCACAGCTGACACGCCGATGATGCACAGCGCAATCAACGCGACCCAGAACCAGTGCAGTTCGATGGCGCTGGATTGTCCGAACAGATAACTTGCCGCGCCGAGAAGGATGGTCAAAACCATCGTGATGGCGCCGCCACGGTCGATCTTTTGGGTAAGGGAAGTGATTGGGGTCGCCATGAGGCCTCCGCGCCGAATGAACGGCATTGACGAGCCGGGAGGGCAGATTCAGGGCGGAAACGCCGTCGTCCGCCAGCTCACCGGGGGGGCATTCTTACCGATGCGCCATCAGCTGGCACCTGATTCGGGTGCCAAAGGAGCCGGTCGTCAGGTTGCTCGCGGCGAGGTAGACTCGATCGCTTTCGCGAACCCGCGACTCACAGAATTACTGGCATCTCCCAGGGGCAGTACATATGGCATCGGTCAACAAAGTCATCCTCGTCGGCAATCTCGGACGAGATCCGGAAACGCGTACCTTCCCGAGCGGCGACCAAGTGTGCAACGCGACCTTGGCCACCACTGACAAGTGGAAGGACAAGCAAAGCGGCGAAATGCGCGAAGCCACCGAGTGGCACCGTCTGGTGTTCAACGGCCGGCTGGCCGAAATCGCGGCCCAGTATTTGCGCAAGGGCTCGCAGATCTACGTCGAAGGGCAGATCCGCACACGCAAATACACCGACAAGGACGGCGTGGAAAAGTACGCCACTGACATCCGCGTCGATCAAATGCAGATGCTCGGCAGCCGCCAGGGACAGGGCGCCCCGTCCGGCGACGACGACGGGGGGGGATATTCGCAAGGGGGGGGGCAAGGCGGCGGCTATTCGCGTCCGCCCGCATCCGCTCCGCGCGCTCCGGCGCCAGCACCGCGCCAGGCGCCCTCGAAGTCATCTTCGGGCTTCGACGACATGGACGACGACATCCCGTTCTGATCGGGCTCGTTCACCTCACCTCACCTCGCATTGAAAAGGGCCGGTTCGCAGTGAACCGGCCCTTTGTCTTTGTGCTTGTCGGCTCGTTGCAGCCGGACGAACTCAACCTTGCGGGATCACGCGTGCGCCGTCGCCGCTGCCCTGGATGTACACGCGCTGCCCGACGCGCAGGCCGGGCGTGACCGGCTGCGTGACCTCGACCAGCACGCCGCTGGCGGTGCGAACGAAGATCTGCTGGCCCTCCAGCGGCCGGTCGTACCTGCGTGCCACTTCGGAGCCCGCCATCGTGCCGCCGATGGCGCCGACCACCATCGCGACGTCGCGCCCGGTGCCGCCGCCGATCAAGCTGCCGACGCCGACGCCCGCGAGGCCACCGAGCACCGCGCCGACACCGGTGTGATGCGAGCTCGGGATCTGCGTGGGCATGATCTGCTCGATCACACCCTGCCGGATCGCCATCGTGTCGGTTTGAGAGCCTGGCGCCGCGCAAGCGGCGAGGACAAGGGTGATCGCAATTGCTGCGAGCCGAGAGAGAAGTCGCGATGTCATTGGAATATCTCCTTCCACAAGAATGAAAAAAGATGATCGCATCAGGTGCGCAATGGGCAATTGAACCAATGTGCATTGGCGCTTGCCCCTTGGGGCAATGAACGCCGATGCCTCACCGTCTCGCGCATCCTTTGTCGACTTGACAAAGATTTGAGGCGCACTGATGCTGAGCCCGCCCTATAGAGCAAGGGGCAAGCACCCAAAGGTGCGCGCACTTCCCACAACAACCAGCAGGTCGCTCGCGACCATCGAGGAGACCCATGGCTGCTGAACAGAAGATGTCCCGCATGCAGCTCACCGCGATGGTGGTCGGTGGGATGGTCGGCGCAGGGATCTTCTCCTTGCCGCGGACTTTTGCGAACGCCACGGGTCCACTCGGTGCCGTCATTGCCTGGCTGATTGCAGGCACGGGCATGTACATGCTGGCGCGCGTGTTCCAGGCATTGGCCGAGCGCAAGCCGGACCTGGACGCTGGTGTCTTTGCCTATGCCAAGGCCGGCTTCGGAGACTACCCCGGCTTTCTGTCCGCCTTCGGCTACTGGATCGGCAGTTGCATCGGCAACGTCTCTTACTGGGTGCTCATCAAGTCCACGCTGGGCGCCTTCTTCCCTGTCTTCGGCGACGGCAACACGGTCGTCGCCATCGTTGTCGCATCGCTGGGCATCTGGCTCTTTCACTTCATGATCCTGAAGGGCGTGCAGCAGGCCGCCTTCATCAACAGCGTTGTCACCGTCGCCAAGATCATCCCCATCATCGTCTTCATCGTCATCCTGATCTTCTCGTTCAAGATGGACCTCTTCAGCGGCAACCTGTATGGCGGCGATCTCACCGGGAGCATCTTCGAGCAGGTGAGAGCGACGATGCTCGTCACGGTCTTCGTCTTCCTGGGTATCGAAGGCGCGAGCGTCTATTCGCGCTACGCCAAGGAGCGCTCCGACGTCGGCAAGGCCACGATCATCGGTTTCATCGGCGTCACCGGGCTCATGGTGCTGGTCACGATGCTGCCTTACGCCGTGCTGCAGCGCGCGGACATTGCCGGGATGCGACAGCCCTCGATGGCTGCCGTGCTCGAGGCAGTGGTCGGTCCTTGGGGTGCGGTGTTCGTCAGTGTCGGGCTCATCGTCTCGGTGCTCGGCGCCTATCTTGCGTGGTCGCTGATCTGTGCCGAAGTGATGTTCACTGCTGCGAAGACAAAAGACATGCCGGCCGTCTTCGCCCGCGAGAACGCCAACAAGGTGCCGGCCAATGCGCTCTGGTTGACCAACATCATCGTGCAGCTTTTCGTCATCAGCACCTACTTCTCGCGCGATGCGTTCGCGCTCATGCTGAACCTCACGAGCGCGATGGCGCTGATTCCGTATCTCTTCGTGGCGGCCTATGGCTTCATGATCTCCAAGCGCGGCGAGAGCTACCAGGTGCGGCCGCAGGAGCGCCGGCGCGATCTCATCATGGCTGGCGTGGCCGTCATCTACACGGTCTTCATGATCTACGCCGGAGGACTCAAGTTCATTGTGCTCTCGGCTGTTCTCTACGCACCCGGGACCATCCTCTACATCTGGGCGCGCCGCGAACAGGGCAAGCAAGTCTTTACCCCCGTGGACTGGATTATTTTCATCGTCGCCGTGCTGGGTGCCATCTACGGCATCTACGGATTGGCGACGGGGCTCATCACCATCTGATTGGAGACACATCATGGCCAAGACAAGTGCAGGCAATGCGAATGCCGCTGAATTCGGCGTCCACTCGGAGGTCGGCCAGCTTCGCAAGGTCATGGTTTGCGCGCCCGGTCTCGCGCACTCGCGCCTGACGCCGAGCAACTGCGACGAGCTCCTCTTCGACGATGTCCTGTGGGTGGAGAACGCCAAGCGCGATCACTTCGATTTCGTGACGAAGATGCGGGACCGCGGCATCGAAGTGGTCGAGATGCACAACCTGCTGGCCGAGACCGTGGCAGTGCCAGAGGGCAAGAAATGGATCCTCGACAACCAGGTGGTGCCCAATCAGGTGGGCCTGGGTTTCGTCGACGAACTGCGCAGCTATCTCGAAGGCCTGGACAACCGCGCATTGGCCGAGACCCTCATTGGAGGCCTCTCCACGCACGACTTTCCCGAAGCCCATGGCGGCGCCGCGCTCAAGGTCGCCAAGGAAGCCGCGGGCGGCACCGAATACCTCCTCCCGCCGCTGCCGAACACGCTCTACACACGCGACACCACTTGCTGGATCTATGGCGGCGTGACGCTCAATCCGCTGTTCTGGCCCGCGCGGCACGAGGAAACCATCCTCACCACGTCCATCTACAAGTTCCACCCCGACTTTGCAGGCAAGGTCAACGTGTGGTGGGGCGACCCGACGCAGGACCATGGCCTCGCCACGCTCGAGGGCGGCGACGTCATGCCCATCGGCAAGGGTGTTGTGCTCATCGGCATGAGCGAGCGGACATCGCGCCAGGCCATCAGCCAGCTTGCCGCCACGCTGTTCAAGAAGGGCGCGGCGCAGCGCGTCATCGTCGCGGCCATGCCGAAGATCCGCGCGGCGATGCACCTGGACACCGTCTTCACCTTTGCCGACCGCGACTGCGTGCTGCTGGCGCCGGACTTCATGAACAAGACCAGCACCTTCTCCTACCATCCCAGCAGTCATCCGAGCGGCGTCGAGCTGCGCAAGGAAAGCAAGTCCTTCGTCGATGTCGTCGCGCAGGCACTGGGGCTGAAGAAGCTGCGGGTGGTGGAGGCCGGCGGCAGCGACTATCAGCGCGAGCGGACCCAGTGGGACAGCGGCGCGAATCTGGTGTGCGCATCTCCCGGCGTGGTCTATGCCTACGACCGCAACACCTACACCAACACGCTGCTGCGCAAGGAGGGCATCGAGGTGATCACTATCGTAGGCGCCGAACTTGGCCGTGGCCGCGGCGGCGGTCACTGCATGACTTGCCCGATCAGCCGCGATCCCGTGGACTACTGACCACGAATCAGGAAGTCGCGCTCGACCGGCATGACCACTTCGAAGGACCAGCAGCTTTCGCTCGGCGCACTGATCGCCCTCGTCGTCGGCTCGATGATCGGCTCGGGCATCTTCGCCCTTCCGTCAGCGTTCGGGAGGTCGACAGGTGTCGCCGGCGCGCTGATCGCGTGGACGATCGCCGGTGCCGGGATGCTCATGCTGGCCTTCGTCTTCCAGACCTTGTCTCGTCGGCGGCCCGACCTCGATGCCGGCATCTACGCCTATGCCAAGGCCGGTTTCGGAAATTACCTGGGCTTCGCTTCCGCAGTGGGCTATTGGATCGGGTGCTGCCTTGCCGACACGGCCTGCCTGATCCTCATCAAGGCAACGCTCGGACAGTTCTTTCCGGCCTTTGGCGATGGAACCACCGTCCTCGCGATCGTCTCCGCCACGGTCGTGCTGTGGGGTGTTCACTTCCTCGTGCTGCGAGGCGTGAAATCGGCGGCGGCGCTGAACACGATTGCGACGGTCGCCAAGATCGTGCCGATCGTCGTCTTCATCGTGGTCGCGATCGTCGGCTTCAGGGCGGACATCTTTGCCTGGAACTTCTTTGGCGGCGAAGAGCGCAGCCTGACAAGCGTCGCCAACCAGGCGCGCAGCACGATGCTGGTCACGGTGTTCGTGTTCGTCGGCATCGAAGGCGCGAGCGTCTATTCACGCTACGCCAAACGGCGCCAGGACGTGGGCCTCGCCACCGTGCTGGGATTCCTGGGCGTGCTGTGCCTGCTGATCCTCGTCACGATCCTTTCATATGGCGTGCTCTTGCGCCCGGACCTTGCCGCGCTGCCCACGCCAGCGATGGCGGGAGTCATGGAAGCATTGGTCGGCTCCTGGGGCCTGATCTTCATCAGCGTAGGCCTGCTGATCTCGATCCTCGGCAACTATCTTGCCTGGTCGCTGCTCGCCGCGGAAGTGCTCCATTCCGCGGCCAAGAACCAGACGATGCCCGCCTTTCTCGCGCGAGAAAACAAGAACCGTGTGCCCGCAGCTGCGCTTTGGCTGTCCAACACAGTCATCCAGGTCTTCCTGCTTGTGACGTGGTTCGCCGAATACGCGTTCACGCTCGCCCTGAAGATGACGAGTTCGATGACGCTGATTCCGTATCTGCTCGTCGCTGCGTATGGACTGAAGCTTGCCTGGACTGGGGAAACCTACGTCGCCGATGGCCGTGGTCATGATCGTGGCCGCACTGGCGATTGGGCGCGCGGCGCGATCGCGACCGTGTACGCCGCCGGAATGATCTACGCCGGCGGATTGAAATTCCTTTTGCTCTCGGCAGTGCTCTATGCGCCGGGGACGCTTCTTTATCTCGTTGCACGGCGTGAACAGAGGGAGCAAATCTTCACGCGGCCCGAGCTGGGCGTTTTTGTGGTCGTGGTCGTTGCCGCCGTCGCGGCGGTCGTCGCGCTTGCTTCGGGCGCGATCGCTGTCTGAGCATCCCTTTTTACTTGGAGAAAGTCACATGACCCGCTACCTCTACATCGCATTGATCGTGATCTTTGTCGGAATCGTGGTGCTCTTCAAGATCCAGAACATGGAGTCGGTGACGGTGTCGCTGTTCTCGATGAGTGTCACGTTGCCGACCTCGGTCATGGTCTTGCTGGTCTACATCCTTGGCATGTTCACCGGGGGCTTCGTCCTCGGCCTGCTGCGGACGTGGACAAACAAGGCGACTTCGCGTACTTACTAGTCTTTCAATCTCAACAACATAGAGGAATTTAAATGAGCAATTTCTGGGACCTGATTCAACTGCTGCTGTCGACCTTTGTCCTCATCGTCTACCTCCTCATTCTTTTTCAGATCATCGGCGACCTGTTTCGCGACTCTGAACTGGGCGGCGGATTCAAGGTGCTGTGGATCATCGGGCTCATCTTCATCCCCGGGCTGACGGCGATCATCTACATCATTGCGCGCGGCAGAGGCATGGCCGAAAGACAACGCGCCAGCCTGCAACGGGCCAAGTCCGACACCGATGCATACATCCGCCAAGTGGCCGGAAAGTCGCCTGCGGAGCAGATCGCGGATGCCAAGGCGCTTCTCGACGCCGGCACCATCAGCCAGGAAGAGTTCGCGCGACTCAAGGCCAAGGCGCTGTCCTGATCCTGGCCCCGCCCGTCGCCCTTCAGAGATAGTCTTCCGGGACCAGCGGCTGCAGGAGCAGTCGCTGCAGACTATTCAGCAGCGAGATGCCGGGCTCATGGTCGACGGCTTGATCGTCGTCCTCGTCGGGCGGCACCCACGCCAGCATGCCTCCCTCCGACTCCCGGCGGATGTGGTAGGCCTCGGCCTTCATGGCGTCCACGATGCGCAGCGCCTGCTTCGCGAGTGCGGGGCTGTCGATGGCGACGCCCAGCTCGGTGTTCTTGCGCGCCGATCGGGGATCGAAGTTCAACGAACCCAGCAGCACCACTTGTTCGTCGACGACCGCCAACTTCGCGTGAAGGCGTCCTTTCGATGAGCCACCAAAACCGAAGATCGGCTTGCTCTCGGCGGTGGTGGTCGCGCTGACCTCATAGAGCTCTATACCGGCCTTGACGATCCGCGGCCGATAGCGCGAATAGCCGAAATACACCAGTGTCGAGTCGGTGGCGGGAAGTGAATTGGTGACGAGCGTCATGTGGACCCCCTTGCTTTCGAGGCTGCCCAGCACCTCCATGCCGCGCTTGCCCGGCACCAGATAGGGCGAGATCAGCACCAGCTCCGTGCGTGCGCCGAGCATCTGGCTCAGCGCTCCGGACATGAGGCTGGTGTTCTCGACGTCGTCGGCGCCCTGCAGTCTCTTCGACGGGAGATCCGCCACCGCATAGGCGAGTCCCGGGACCAGCGTGAGCCGCTGCGCCCGCAGTTCGGTGCTGAGGGGCTCGAGCTCGAGAAGATCCCGGGTCGGAAGATCGATCTCGATGTGCGCCGCACTGGCAGGCAAGAGCTCGCGCAGCAGTGCGTCCCGCGCACCGGCCGGCGGTTGATAGCTTGAAAGATACGCCGCGGGAAAAGACTCTTCGCTGTTCCAGTAGCGATCGAAGAGTATCCCCAACTGCGGCACGACGCGCCCCGCGGCGACGGCGTCCAGGTCAATGAAGTTGGCCACCAGATTGCGGGCAAAGTATTCGTCCGCAATGTTGCGGCCGCCGACCACCGCGAGCGCACCGTCGGCGATCAGCAGCTTGTTGTGCATCCGGTGGTCCAGCCGCCGCAAATCCCCCAGCGAAGTCACGACCCGGCCCGAGAGGTTCGATCGGGCGCAGCAAAAGGGATTGAACAGGCGGATTTCAAGATTCGGAAAGTCCGTGAGCGCCTCGATGAGCTCTTCGGCCTTCGTGGTGTTCAGGTCATCCAGCAACAGCCGCACACGCACGCCTCGGGCTGCCGCATCGCGCAAGGCGCCGAACACTGCCCGGCCCGAGGCGTCGTTCTCCATGATGTAGTACTGAATGTCCAGTGTCCGTGTCGCGCGTTCGATGAGCGCCAATCTGGCGTCCAGCGCATAAGAGCCCAATGGCAACAGGCGGAAGCCCGACTGGGCGTCGGCCGGAAGTTGCGAGGCGGCGAGCTGGGCGAGCGGGCTTTCGGCGGAAGAGACCTGGAGACTGTACGACTCGTGCCGCTCTACGGCGACGGGAAGCGAGCCGCAGGCAGCAAGTGCCAGACCGAGGAAACCCGTCCATATGAAGCGCAGTGACATCCCGCGAGCCTACCCGCTGCCGGGCCAATATCCCTTCGGCATCCGAAACCGGGCAATCCGAGCCAAGATAGCGGCATGGTTCCCTTTTCCATCCTCGATCTTTCCCCCATCACCGAAGGCAGCGACGCCGCCCAGTCCTTTCGCAATTCGCTGAGCCTCGCCCAGCATGGCGAAAAGCTCGGCTACCGCCGCTACTGGCTGGCAGAGCACCATGGCATGCCGGGCATCGCCAGTGCGGCGACGGCGGTGCTGCTCGCCTTCGTCGGCGCCGGCACTTCGACCATCCGGATCGGCGCCGGCGGTGTGATGCTCCCCAACCACTCGCCGCTCGTCATTGCCGAGCAGTTCGGAACGCTGGAGTCGCTTTATCCCGGCCGAATCGACCTCGGGCTTGGCCGGGCGCCCGGCTCGGACCAGCGCACGGCGCAAGCCCTGCGGCGCGATCTCCAGTCCGATGCGGACCGGTTTCCGCAGGACGTCATCGAACTGATGGACTTCATGTCCAAGGAGCCTCGCCAGTCGGTTCGCGCCGTGCCGGGCATGGGCCTGGAGGTGCCGATCTGGATCCTGGGATCGAGCACCTTCGGCGCGCAACTGGCCGCGCACCTGGGGCTTCCGTATGCCTTCGCCTCTCACTTCGCGCCGCAGCAGCTGATGCAGGCGATCCAGATCTATCGGGAGACTTTCAAGCCTTCGGCACAACTTGCCAAGCCTTACGTGATGCTGGGCTTCAACGTCTTCGCGGCCGAGACGGACGAGGAGGCCGCGTTCCGCGCGACATCGTGGCAGCAGGCTTTCGTGAACCTGCGCAGCGGCCGGCCCGGGCGCTTGCCGCCGCCGGTCGCGGGCTATCGTGAGCGTGTCGGCCCGGCGGAAAATGCGCTGCTCGATTCGGTTCTGTCGTGTTCCGCCGTGGGTTCGCGCGACACGGTCCGGGCGCGGCTGCAGGAATTCATCGACCAGACCGGCGCGGATGAACTCATGATCACCTCGCAGGTGTTCGATCATGAAGCGCGGCTGCGGTCGTACGAGATCACTGCCGGACTCCGCGACGAACTTGCTGCGGCTCGCTGAGCCCCTGCGGACGCCGCCTAGCGGCGCTTGCGCTCTTCCTCGTCGACAAGATCCTTCTTGGACAGCTTGCCCACCGCCGTCTTGGGCAACTCGCTTCGAATCTCCATCGCGCCGACCATCTCGTGCTTGCCCAGACGATCCTTGAGGAAGAGCTTGAGTTCGTCCAGCGTGAAGCCTGCCGCGCCTTCCTTCAGCTTGATGAAAGCCTTGGGCGACTGGCCTCGGTATTCGTCAGGAATGCCGATCACGCACGCTTCGGCAACGTCGGGGTGCTCGTACAGCGCTTCCTCGATCACGCGCGGATACACGTTGTAGCCGCCGCACAGCAGCATGTCCTTGGTGCGATCGACGATGTAGAAGAAGCCGTCGGCGTCCATCTTGGCGACATCGCCGCTCTTGAAGTAACCGTCCGGTGTCATCGACGCCGCGGTGGCTGACTCGTTGTTCCAGTAGCCCTTCATCACATTCGGGCCCTTGATGCACAACTCGCCGGGCTGGCCCAGGTCGGCTTCCTTCGATGGATCGTCCAGGCTCATGAGCTTGAGGTGAATCCCCGGCAGCGGCATGCCGCACGAACCCGCCTTGCGCATGCCGCGCGCTGGCGTGAAGGTGCCGGTCGGTGACGTCTCCGTCATGCCCCAGCCCTCGTTGAGATGACAGCCTGTGAGTTCGAAGAAGCGGTGCTCCACTTCGACCGGCAATGGCGCTCCGCCGGAGCCGCAGAACTTCAACGAACGCAGGTCGGTTTCGCGCGCTTTCGGGTGATTGATGATGGCCGTGAACATCGTCGGCACGCCGGGAAACATCGTGATCTTCTTGGCGGCGAGGTCGTGCATCACCGCATCGAGGTCGAAGCGCGTGTGAAGCACCAGCAGTGCGCCCAGGCGGATGCCGAGCATCATGTTCACGCTGAGCGCATAGATGTGAAACAGCGGGAGCACGGCCAGTATGCGTTCGACGCCCTGATCCAGGATCGGCGGATCGCCGCCTGTCGATTCGAGGTATTGCGCGCAGGCCGCCGACAGGTTGGCGTGCGTGAGCATCGCGCCTTTCGGCAGCCCGGTGGTGCCGCCGGTGTACTGCAACACCACGATCTCGTCGTCGACCGAGCGCACCACGTGCGGAACGAAGTGGCCATCGTTGCCCAGGAGTTGCGTGAAAGACATGTGCCGCTCGTCCGTTGGCACTTCGGCCAGTTGGCCGGCACCCTGAAGGTGCGCCCGAACTGCATCGCGGGCGGCGCCGTAGTCCGTGAGACTGCCGACGATCAGCTTCTTGAGACGCGAATTGCCGATCAGGCGCGCCACGTGCGGGTAGAGGGATGCGAGGTCGAGCGTCACGAGAAAGTCCGTACGGCTGTCCTCGACCTTGTGGGCCAGCACGCGCTCCGCATCGAGCGGTGAATAGTTCACCACCGTGCCGCCGACCTTCAGGATCGCGAAGAACGCGATCGGATAGTGCGGCGTGTTCGGCAGGTAGAGCCCCACGTGCACCCCTGGCCCGACGCCAAGCGCTTGCAGGCCCTTGGCCGCGTGATTCACGGCATCTCCGAGTTCCCGATAGCTCATGACCTGGCCCATGAAGTCGATGGCTGGCCGGTCTGCCCATCGTGCAACGGTGTCATCGAGGATCTGTTGCGCGGGGCAGGTGGGAAGCTCGGCATCCCAGCGCATGCCGGTCGGGTAGCACTTTGTCCAAGGCGTAGCGCTGGAGGCGGAAGGAACCATGTTTTTCTCCGGTTGACCTGTCGATTGTGGAAGCCGACCAGCCGCCGGCACGCTTGGGCCTCTCGGTGATTTCCCGGATACGGGCGACGGTTTGCGGGTGCTGGGACAATCCGCACCCATGAAAAAGCAGCGCATCGTGGTGGGCCTGAGCGGCGGAGTCGATTCCGCGGTCACGGCGCACCTGCTGAAAGAGCAGGGCCACGAGGTGGTCGGCATCTTCATGAAGAATTGGGAAGACGACGACGACAGCGAGTACTGCTCGTCGAATGTCGACTTCATCGACGCCGCGAGCGTGGCCGACGTGCTGGGCATCGAGATCGAGCACGTCAACTTTGCCGCCGATTACAAGGACCGCGTCTTCGCTGAATTCCTGCGCGAATACCAGGCCGGCCGCACGCCGAACCCTGACGTGCTGTGCAACGCCGAAATCAAGTTCAAGGCCTTCCTCGACCATGCAATGCGCCTGGGCGCGGAGAAGATCGCCACCGGCCACTACGCCCGGGTGCGGCTCAACGAGGCGACTGGGCGGCACGAACTGCTCAAGGGGCTCGACCCGGCCAAGGACCAGAGCTATTTCTTGCACCGTCTGAACCAGCAGCAGTTGTCAAAGACGCTCTTCCCGGTGGGCGAACTGCGCAAGACCGAAGTGCGGCGCATTGCCGACGAGATCGGCCTGCCCAACGCGAAGAAGAAGGATTCGACCGGCATCTGCTTCATCGGCGAGCGGCCGTTTCGCGAGTTCCTCAACCGGTACATCTCCAAGGAGCCGGGGCCGATCAAGGACGAACGCGGTCGCCGCATTGGAGAGCACCAGGGCTTGAGCTTCTACACGCTCGGCCAGCGGCAGGGCCTAGGTATCGGCGGCATCAAGGAAAAAGGCGCGCAGCGTGGCGCGGGTGAGCATGCACCTTGGTTTGTGGCTCGGAAGGATGTGGAGAGCAACACGCTTTGGGTGGTCCAGGGACATGAGCATCCTTGGCTGTTGTCACCGGCACTTGAAGCGGACGATGCAAGCTGGGTCGCGGGCGACGCGCCTTCAAGCGGGGGTTATGCGGCGAAGGCGCGTTATCGGCAGGCCGATGCCGCGTGCCGGTTGGACGATGGAGCCGATGGTGCGTTTCGGCTGGAGTTCGCCGACCCGCAGTGGGCGGTGACGCCGGGGCAGTCGGCGGTGCTGTATGACGGCGAGGTCTGTTTGGGAGGGGGCGTGATCGCGCGAGCGGGCGGCACTGACCACGCATCGGATCAGGCAGCTCAGATGGCAGCGAAGCTCCAGACAACTCTGTAGGCGCGCGTGTTTCCACGGGCGAGCTGGTGCAACATGCTTCGCGAGCCTGCCGAGCCGCCTCAATGTCCGTTGGGCGCGAGCGAGTTCCAGCAAGCCATCGAGCGTAGTGCCTTCATGCAGGAAAGAGCCCACGTCCGGTCGGCTCGCGAGCTTCTCCAGCGTAGCGCAAGGTCAGAGCCCGTCACGGCCCCGGTGAGCCGGGCCTGACCGAAGCCGGGAAGTGGCACAAAGCTGCAAGACCACCCCTCGGTCCTCTCGCCCGAGGAACCTGTAGTGAGGCCGCTTGAGGACGGCCGCCATCCACTCGCATCTCGCAGCCGCGTCTGTGGCCGGCGAACCTTCCAGGGGGTGCGGGTTCTTGAGCACTGATCGTATGTGCGCAACAGTCCGGATGCTCAATTCGTCCAGCTGAATGACCATCGGTTGATGACCAGCCCCCGCAGTTGTCCGCCGTCTACCGAGGAATGAATCCGGCAGCACCGGGCTCGTCGTCAGTTTGAACGCCTCTTAACGACCGCCTCAGGCTCTCTTGCCGTTGGATAAGGTCGACAACGCTGGCAAGCTTCACGCACTTTGAGATTTGTCTCATTTGCCACCAGATCGACGATTCGTAGACTGATTTTCAAGCTGGGGTGTCTGACCGAGGAACAGTCCAGTTTTAAAGCCTGTACCTGTGAACTCGACTCCCTTCCCTTGGGCCGTAGTTCGAACCATGATGAACTGGAGTGGTCATGAAATCAGAAACAAACGGGCTGAACCATAGGCCAAGTTCACCCGGATGAATCAACTCCTGCGCGACTCTGGATTGTAGCCGTGAGCGTGTTCCGCGAAGAAGCTTTGAGACGTGGCGCTGAATCGCCGTACGGACCGATCGTGCTGGCACGGTCATGGCCGAGCTGGGTCTCGGTGCTCGCTGCAGTCCTGATCGGGTCATCAATCTGTGGCTACTTGATTCTCGGCAGCTACACCAAGCGCTCGACTGCAGTCGGTCTGATCGTGCCCACGCGAGGCACGATCCGCATCTTTCCTGCTGCGCCTGGGATGGTCACGCAAGGCATGTTGAAGAAGGTCAACGAGTACGACGTGGGGAACTGCTTTTCGTCCTGTCAGATGATCGACGCGTGGCAGATGCGTTTGAGAACCAGCGGCTATCCGACAGCCAAGCCACTTCACTCGCACAACGCCGTGAAAGCATTCTGCGAAACATTCGTACGGTGCGACTTCTGCGAGATCAAATTCAAGAGGGATTGCGCACGCGACTACTGACGTTGCAAGACCAGCAGCGGCGCGTTCAACAAGAAATTGAACTGCATGACCGCCGCGTTTCAACAGCAACACGGATTCTGGAACGTCACCGCACTCTTGCAAAGGAGCGTTTTATCTCGGAAGTAGCACTTCAGGACAAAGAAGATCAAGTTGAGACAGTGCGCGTTCAAGTCATTGGCGCTGAGCGACAAAAGGCCGAGCTGGCGAGCACGATCGTCGCTGTCAAAAATGAGCTAAGTCAGTCTGGCGCGCACACGGAAATACAGATTGCAGAACTCGAACGAGATCTGGCGACTCTTGACCAAGAAGCCGCGGAAGCCCACACGCGCGATCGTTTGGCAGTTACCGCTCCGATCGACGGTGTCATCACGGCGATAACCGCGCAGCTCGGCCAGCCATCGGGCAACCAGGCGCTCGCGACACTTCTCCCGGATGGCTTCGAACTCGAGGTTCATCTTTTTGCGCCCTCGCGTGCCATCGGGTTTGTCGAGCCAAATCAGCGGGTAAGGATTCGCTACCAGGCCTACCCCTATCAGAAGTTTGGGCACTACGGTGGCGTCGTGACGGAAGTATCGCGAAGCCCTCTCCAGCCAAGCGAACTGAGTGCTACGGCGCCGCTGGCACTAGTCAGCCAAGAGGGTCTCTACCGCGTCGTCGTGAAGCCTGATTCACAGACGGTGAATGTTTACGGCAAGTCACTGGCACTTACCCCGGGAATGGCTCTTGACGCAGACATTGAACAAGAACGCAGACAGTTGATCGAGTGGATCTTTGAACCATTGTCTGGCTTACAAAAATTGTTTTAACGCACCAGGGAAGGGCTTTACCAATGGTCGATTTTGGGATCTCCGCAGAGGAGTTTATTGCCGACTACTATGAACGAAAACTGTGGATCCGCAGGGGTGCGTTCACTGGTTATCCAGTCAGTTGGAAAGACATCAATACGGCACTTTTCTCATGGGATCCAAGCGACGGCTTGCTTCAGCTCTTCAAGAATGGTCCCGTGCCTGCGGAGCGATACGTGGAGCGGTTCGCCGATCTCTCGCTGCATCGGACAAAGATAGTGAAAGAGGCGTTCTATCTTTACATGCGAGAGGGCGCCACCCTCGTTCTGAATCGTCTGGAGACGAAATTGGAGCCCGTGCACGACCTTGCAATGGAGATTGCGCGTTTCGTGGGCGAAAAAGCCGTTGCGAATGGCTATGCCGCATTCGGAGGCGAGGGTACCTTCGCACGGCACTGGGATACACACGACGTCTTTGCAGTTCAATTGATTGGGCGTAAGCATTGGCGCGTGTTTCCGCCCACATTCGAATTGCCACTGGCTCAACAAAAGAGCAAGCTGCACAAGCAGGAGTGTCCAAGCAGACCCGTATTCGATGGAATTCTGGAGGCAGGAGACATCCTCTACATTCCGCGCGGATGGTGGCATGAGGCCATCCCGCTGCCCGAGGAAGAGACCTTTCACATTGCAGTTGGCGTCCACCCAATGTTTCTCAGGGACTACATTGCTTGGTCATGCTTCAATACACTCCCGACCGCACTCGCGCTTCGACAATCAATAAAAGCTGAGAGCGCGGAAATGCCGGGCATTGTCGCGGCCGCGAAAATCGCAGGCGAACTGATATGCGACGAGGAGAACGTTGCCGCCTACAAGCGAGAGCTTTTTTTCAAGGAACGAGTGGTGTCTCGCTTCTCGCTCGAGACGCTGGGGAGACGTGGGAACTCCGTCGAAAAGATGGGCCAGTTTAGGCTCAACTCTGCCTACAAGACCAAGATGCCTTCAGCCGCTCAACCAGTGGTGAACGGTCAGGTCATTTCAGTTGACAGGAGTAGCGGAGAACATCTCGCCAAACTGTTTTCTCAGCCCGAAACTGCAGTCGAGTCGATATCAGTTTCCGCAGAGCAACAGTCGAAGATCGAGGCGCTCTTTCAGCATCTGACTGCGCACGACATTGTCTCGCCTGTCTTCGACGGCTCTTCATCAACTCCTCGCTCTTCAAAAGAGAAATAGTTTTGTGCTGGTTTTAATCCTTGGTCAAAGCAGCGCCGCCTGTGGAGAGAAATTCGTGTCGAAATATGGATCAATCCAACCTGGAAAATACTGCCAATGAAAATTAGAAATTCAACTTTACTGATCGCGTGCGCGGCGTTTTTGCCTTTTGCGTCTGCCGCAACAGTAGACGAGGAGCAGCAAACGAGTATTGAGGTTTTGATGGATGCAAAAGTTTATACGCGCGGACTCGCAGGATTTGCGGGACATCAGTTTGTGGCAGATATCGAATTTGAACGTATTTTGGCCAAACAAGGCGCGGAAAATGTATTTTTGAACGTCATAAGGTCAAAAAAATCGACTCCCGCCGCTCTGGCTTATGCTTTCTGCGGGTTGAAGAAATTGGAGAGCGACAAGTTGGATCAAATAAAGAAGACGCTCTCTGCAAGCGAGGCAGAGGTTGCGCAAATGCATGGAGACGTCATGAGAAAGGAGGCGCTATCGCGGTTAACGGAATCGATTTACGACAATGGTTGCTAGTTTTTAATTGAGAAGATCTAAATGAGAACTCTGAAAATTGAAGAGATGGAGCTCGTGGGTGGCGGAATGGGATGGTCCGGTAGCGAGACCTCAGATAACGTGATTGATTGTCGAGGGGACGTCTGTGCGCCGTACACGCCACCGGAGATCTGTTACGACGACAGAGATGGCGACGAATGAGCCAATAAACGCTCGATAATTTAATGATCATGGTGACTCTGCGAGAGCAGAGTCATTTTTTTTGTCTTGCGCCGCATAACGGCCTCAACAATTATTTGACGGAGAATATGCCCTCCTACTTACAGTCCACCAGCACTGAATGCGGCCTCGCGTGCCTTGGGTACATTGCTGCTCACCATGGCAGCTCTTACGAAATGTCCGAGCTGCGCGCGAAGTTCGGCATATCGATCCGTGGCACCAGTCTCGGCGAACTTGCCAAGACCGCGGGTGCTCTCGGTTTAGGTGCGCGGCCGCTAAGTCTGGAGCTTGAAGAAATTACCCAGCTGACCGTGCCTTGCATTCTGCATTGGGACTTGAGTCACTTTGTGGTATTGGTTGGTTGCAGGCGTGGAAAGCTTGTCCTACATGATCCTGCGCGGGGCACACGTCGTATCGCACTCGAGCAAGCCAGTTCTCACTTTACTGGGGTGGCGCTTGAACTCACACCCGCGCCTGAATTCAAGCGCATCACGCCTCGCCCAGCCGTTGAGTGGTTTCAACTGGTCGGAAAACTGAAGGGGATGAAGCGGAGCCTTGGACAACTCTTTGTCTTGGCTGCGATTTTACAGACTGTGCTATTAGTAACGCCATTGTTCGCGCAATGGATCATCGACGGCGCGATCGTGTCCGGTGACATCGACCTGCTTGGGCTTTTATTAATCGGGCTGACACTCGCCACTCTCATCAAAGTTGGTCTTGAAGCTGCTCGTGGATGGCTGGGCATCGTGGCCTCGGTTCAGTTCGGCTTGCAGTGGTCTGCGCGAGTCATGGGGCATTTGTTGCATCTTCCGACCCAATGGTTCGAGCTCCGCCACACTGGCGACGTAATGTCTCGATTCCAATCGATGCAAAGCATCCAGCAGACGGTGACGGGGCGCTTGGTTGAGATAGTGCTAGATGGATTGTTCGCTGCAGTGACACTGGTTGTCATGCTGCTCTACAGTGCCAAGCTTGCTGCAGTTGCGGTGGCCGGGGTGCTCATCTATGCTGCGATCCGCATATTGCCCCACGACGCTTTTCACCGCGCCAACGATGAAGTGCTAACGCATGAAGCGAAGGCGCAGTCCCATTTTCTTGAAAGCTTGCGCGGTATCCAGACCATCAAGATTGCAGGTCTGCAGGAGCAGCGTGCGGCGCGTTGGCTGAACTTCGTCGTTCAAGCTACAAACCGTCGCACAAGCACGCAGAAGATGACCCTGGCCTTCGGTGCGGGTTACGGCCTTGTTTTTGGCATGAGTAGCATGGCCGTGCTCGGGTTGGGCGCGTCGCTCGCCATCAGCGGCACGCTCACGGTAGGGATGCTGATGGCGTTCATCGCCTACAAGGATGAATTTTCAGCGCGCTCGCAGCGGCTCATCGACAACCTGATGGCGCTGCGGATGCTCAGGCTGCACGCGGAGCGCTTGTCCGACATCGTGTTGACTGAGCGTGAAGCGTTGGGGCACTACGCGCCCACAGCGGCTACCGAATCGGACACCAAACCCGAGCCACCGACCGTCGCCCTTGACGATGTCAGCTTTCGCTATGGCAGCGGCGCACCGTGGGTGCTCCGCCATGTCAGCTTGGAAATCAAGTCTGGCGAGCACGTAGCTATTGTCGGCGCAACAGGATGTGGGAAGACTACCCTGGCCAAGATTGTGCTTGGCTTGCTAGAGCCGACCGAGGGAGTGGTACGAGTGAATGGCACGCCGCTCAACCACATAGGGCTCGGCAACTGGCGCCGACAGGTTGCTGCAGTGATGCAGGACGATCAGTTGTTCTCCGCCACTCTTCAGGAAAATATTGCCGCCTTCGACGACTCTATCGATTTGCAAAGAGTGAGCGGGGCGGCCGGGCTGGCCGCGATACATGCGGAGATTCTCGCGATGCCGATGGGATACTTCACTCTCAACGGCGATATGGGCAGCAGTCTTTCGGGTGGTCAGAAACAACGCATCCTACTGGCCCGCGCCTTGTATCGACAGCCCAGCGTCTTGATTCTTGACGAAGCGACCAGCCACCTTGATGTGACCAAGGAAAGGGAAGTGAACGAGGCTATCCGTAGCCTGCCAATGACGCGTCTTGCGATCGCTCATAGGCCCGAGACGATAGCCATGGCGGATCGAGTCATTGAGTTGAGGGTCTCCGGGTCGATTTGAGCCTGCGATCAATTGCAAGTCGTACGGCCTTTGCCGAAGCGAGATGATTGAACCGATTCGTCGACGTGGATCAGCTCGACCGGATATCGCCTCCCCGCCAGATAATCCTCCACGCACTGCAAGAGCAAGGGGCTCCGATGGCGCTCCTTGCTGGCCCGGATTTCATCCGCCGTCATCCACAGCGTACGCACGATTCCCTCGTCAAGCGCGCGCTCCGGCTCGAACGCGCCCAGCGTGCCGGCGAAGGCGAAGCGCATGTAGGTGATGTCCTCCTTGCGCACCGTCCGGGCCATGTAGATCCCGATCAGCGCCGTCGGTGTGAAGTGATGCGCGGTCTCTTCCAGCGTTTCGCGCGCGCATCCCTCGGCGGGTGATTCGCCAGGATCCAAATGGCCGGCCGGCGTGTTGAGCATGAGCCCGTCGGAGGTCTCTTCCTCGACCAGCAGAAAGCGTCCGTCCTGCTCGATCACTGCCGCAACCGTGACGTTGGGCTTCCAGCGAATTGCCATGTTCATTGCTCCTGAGTAGCCGCGGGTGCCAGCGCCTCCACCTCGGCCATCGTCGGCTTCGGCAGCACCAGGGTGACGGTGCAGCCCGTACCGGCGGCGCTGTCGATCTCCACGGTTCCGCCGTGGCGGTGCACGACGGTGCGCACCAGCAGCAGCCCGAGCCCGACGCCATGCACTTCCGGATGGCCTTCGTGGTGCAAGCGGTGGAAGGGCTGAAACAGCTGCGACTGTAGCTCGACGGCGATGCCGGGGCCCTCGTCTTGAAACGCAATGCGCCAGTGCCGTTCGTCCTCGCGGATGCTGCATTCAAGAGCGGCGCCTTGTGGAGAAAACTTGAGGGCGTTGCTCAGCACATTGGCAAATGCGCGGTTGAGCAGGTTGCGATCCGCAATGCAAAGCGCTTCTTCGGACCGGGTGACCAGCAGCACATCGACCTGCTGACGCTGCGCGCGCGCCCAGGCGTTGTCGATCGCCTGCCGCAGCAAGTCGATCAGGTCGAGCACCTCGGTGTGAAACGGTTCGGCTTCCGCGCGCGCGAGGTTGACGAATCCGTCGGCCAGTTCGAGTCCTGTCTGCGCGTGGCGCTCGATGCTCTCCAGCAGCGATGCTTGGGTGAACGCTTCGGGCCGCTCACGCGCCAGTTCGACGATGGTGAGGATCGCCGCGCTGGGTTCGCGCGCGTCATGCGAGATGAAGCGCAACGCCTCGTCGCGCTGGCTCTGCGCGCTCCTCATCTCCGAGATGTCGACCAGCGCAATCATCCAACCGGCATGCGCGCCGGCCGCGTTGAAGAATGGCACGCAGCGAAGCAGAAGCACGCGGCCCTGCGGATCCACGCTCTCGCCCACGATGGGATGCAGCTCGCGGCTGAGAGCGCCAAGCGGCATCATCGGCGCGCCCGTGGTGCGTCTGCGAATCTCGGCCAACAGGACGTGCACATCCTGCCCGATCATTTCTGCCAGGCTGCGCTGCCAGTAGCCCAACGCCGCGCCATTGGCGAGGACGACTCGGCCTGCGGTGTCCAGCGTCATGGTTGCATCGGGCAAGTGATCGAGGCCGTCGCGCACGAAGCGATGCATGTCGCGCATGTGATCGATCGCCGTTTGTGTCGCGACCATCTGGCGATCGAGAAAATCGCCCGCAGGTCGCCGCGCTGGCTCCAGGGCCCTTTGGCCGAGTTCGCGCGTCAATTCCTCAGTGCCCTTACGCAGGTAGCTGAAGGCCGCCGAAAGCCGCATCAGGCTCCACAGCGGATACAGCAGCAGCAAGCCGGTCACGCCAGCCGCCGGAGCGAACAGCACGCCCACCGATGGACGAGCGAGGTGAATGGCAAGCTGGAACAGCAGCATGGCGCCGACCAGCGCGATGACGCCAGCCGGCCTCAGCCACAGGACGCCGAGGAGCGCCACCGCCAGCGGCACGAGGTTGAAGAGCAAGTTCTGCCAAGGCTCGGCGACCGTGACATGCCGCCCGGAGATCAGGGTCTGCAGAACGTTCGCATAGATCTCGATCCCGGACATGAGGCCGGGCACGTCAGGCGCGACGTTGGCATGCAGATCTCCCAGCCCCGGTGCGGTCGGGCCGACGAGCACGTAGCGGTCGCGGAACACGTCGGGCGGCACGTTGCCGTTCAGGACTTCGATGTAGGAGACGGTCTTGAAGCGGTCCGCGCCACGCGAGAAGACGATTCTCTCCGGATTGGTGCGCAGCCAACTTCGTGGGTAGGCGTCGGCCCCAACCGGCGTGGGCTCCGTCGGCAGCGTGATTCGACCTTCCGCCGCATCGCGCAGCGCCAATGCGAAGTGCGGCCGCAGGCTTCCCGCGAAGCCCTCGTGCAGATAGACACTCCGCGCGATGCCGTCCCTGTCGAAGGCAAGCCGGCTATGGCCGATAGCGTCGGCGGCATCGGCCAGTTCGGGTGCCGGCAGGAGTTCCTGCACATCCCGGGCGCCCAGCGTACGGATCCGCATCGGCAGCACGATACAGCCGCTGTCGCTCATTGCTCGCGCCAATGCTGCGTCATCTTCCGGATGGCTCAGATCGCGCTCTACGAGCGGCAGGTTCAGCCCGACGCATCGCGGCGAATGAACGGCGATTTGCCGCAGCAGTTCAGCGTGCACCGATCGTCGCCAGGGCCAATGGCCGATTGCGGCGAGGCTCTCTTCGTCGATGGCCACCATGACGATGTCTTGCGATGGTGGTGAAGCCAACGCGGCGCGCGCGCTGTCTTGCAAGACCCGGTCGATGCGCGGCATGGGCCGGGTCATGCTGAGCAAAGTGACCAGCGAGAGCAGTCCCGCAGCGAGCAACAACCAGGATCCTCTGCGCCGGATCCAGTGCCTCATGTCCGGTGCTTCATGAATAGAGCGGCCGAAGCGCCTGGTCCTCGATGGCTTCGAGCCGGTAGCCCAGCCTGTACACCGCCGACAGCAGGAAGCCGTTGGACGGGACAAGGTTGAGCTTCATGCGCAGGCGCGAGATGTGCGTGTCGAGCGAACGGGAGGGCGTGTCGATGCCTTCTCCCCAGACGGCCTCGCGCAGATGTTCGCGCGACAGCAAGCGGCCCATGTTCTGGAACAGAAAGACGGCAAGCTCGTATTCGCGGTAGCTGAGTTCGATGGGCTGTCCACGGACGCGGAGCGCGCGCGTTGCGAGCGTGAACTGGTAGTCGCCGAAGACGAGGTCTGCTTCAAATCGGGCGGGGTATGAGCGGCGCAGCAGAGCGCGAACGCGCGCTTGCAGTTCTGCGAGCCGGATCGGCTTGACCATGAAGTCATCGGCGCCGGCAGCCAGTCCTTCGACCATGTCCTGCTCTTCGCGCCGATTTGTCACGAAAAGAATGGGAAGCCGGCTGTTGAGTTCGCCGCGGATCCTGTGGACGATGCTGGGGCCCTGCACGTCCGGAAGGCTCCAGTCGAGGATCAACAAGTCGTAGGTCTGCTGGCGGAGATCCCGCAGCAACGCCTTGCCTTCGCTGAAGGTGTGGCATTCGTGGCCGATGTTTTCCATCGTGTGCCGGATGAGTTCGAGCTGGCTCGCCTCGTCATCAAGCGCTGCAATTCGCATGGTCCATTCCCTGTATCTCGTTATGTCCCGCGCCAAGAATCTCTGTCTCGGTCGTGGGCGGCCCAAGTGTACCTATCGAGGTCGCTGCGTATGCTGAATCTGCTATTGAATTGGTAGCGCGACGCATAGAGCCGGCGTGTCATGGGTCCTTTCCGGTGGCGCGCAGCGGACACCGCGCGGGCCGGTTCTTCATGTAAGCTCTGGCGCCAATTCCCAAGCTACCCCGAGGAGACCTCCATGCTGATAGGCGTGCCGGCCGAAACTGTGCCAGGCGAGACCAGAGTGGCCGTGACTGCGGAGACCGCCAAGAAGCTGGTTGCGCAGGGCCACACCGTGCGAGTGCAATCGGGTGCGGGGGTGGCGGCGAGCCTGACCGACAG